>NZ_KV814491.1:382289-504919 GCF_001813965.1 Rothia sp. HMSC072E10
GGGGGGGGGTCCAAGTATGATTCCTTGTGAATCATACACTCACGTCATACTAGGCTCCTCATGCAACGGCCGCTTGAGGACGCCGAAAGGAAATCATGGCACAAAAGATTATCGCCGCTGACGGTTCTGTCTACGTTAAGAAGAAGCCCTTCTACCTCCGTTGGTGGTTCATCACTCTCGTTATTCTTGTTCTTCTTGGTGGTTGCGCTTCGGTGATGGGTGGTGGCTCCAGCAAGTCTACGAGCGCTTCTTCATCTTCGGCGGCTGCCGATTCTTCTGCCGTTGCTGAAGCTTCTCAGGAATCTGGCGGTGAATCTTCCTCTGCAGGCGCGGCAGAATCCAACACGAAGCAGAACGATAACAACGTTCCCACCGAATATAAGTCTGCTTTGAAGAAGGCTGAATCGTACTCTCGCACCATGCACATGTCTAAGCAGGGTATCTATAACCAGCTCACCAGCGAATTTGAGAAGTTCAGCCCCGAGGCGGCCCAGTACGCTGTGGACAACGTGAAGGCTGACTGGAACGCGAATGCCCTGGAGAAGGCTAAGAGCTACCAGAAGACGATGAGCATGTCTCCCGAGGCAATTCGTTCTCAGCTGACTTCTTCGGTTGAAGGATTCACCGAGGAAGAGGCCGATTACGCAGTCTCCCATCTGAACTAATTCAACAGATAATTTAGAAGCCGCCCGGTGCGTGGATACAGTATCCACACACCGGGCGGCTTTGTTATGCTCCGAGACGCTATTCGCCGCGGCTAGAAAGGCTACTCGTTCAGGCCCAGAAGCTCCAGCGAGTGCTCATACTTAATGTGCAGGCAGGAGCGGGTCGGCTCGTCCAGCTTTGCCAGACGGTGCGGGTCCAGGTTGTCCATGATGTCAGCACGCTTCACCAGACGGGCCAAATCGTTGGCGCGAACACGTCCCAGGTACGAAACGCGCGACTCACCGGGGCGGCGGGTCAGCGCCTCGACGGCGTCCACAATCTGAGGGGAGAAGTAGCGAGCCAGGTAGGGCAGCGACACTCCGGTATCTTCCACCGTGTCATGCAGCAGGGCGACAATCTGTACCTCAGCCTTCAGCTCCTCCAGGGAAGTGTCGGGAGAGGTCGAGGATGCCATCTCAGAAACGAGCTTGCGTGCCCCCAGGGCAACACGACGAGGGTGAGAGATGTAAGGCCAGCCGTTGCGGTCCGTCTGTCCCTCATGCGCCTTATCAGCGATGCTGTCTGCCAGGCGAATCATCTCTTTGTAGTAGCTATTCGTCACGAGAACCTCCGTTGGTTACGACTCGATCAATTGACGCTACCGGCTATACAAACCGAGGTATAGATAGCTGGTACCCCTACTGTACGGCACCCTGTCAAATACCACCAGAGAAACGCCATAAGAGCGCTTAAATACGTAAATATGACGGGCCAGTCGGGAGGATCGGGAAGCTTATCGCCCGCACCTGACGTTGGGTATCATTCCAGGGAAGATGCGCGCGAGGGCGGGAGGCGCTGTGCGCGAAATCTGCGAGCGCTCGGGAACGAACGCGGGCGCGGGTTCGGACGGCCCAACCGGGCGCCGGCTCAGCCCCGCTCGGTAGGCCCCGCGACGGGGGAGCACGACCCGCCCTTCGTCTCAGCAGACGACCAAAAAATTCCAAACTTTTTTCGGAAGATTTGTTCGTCGAAACCGCCCAATACAACGAACGTTTAGACCCGTTTGGACCTCACCGATAGCAGCTCATCAAACGAAAAAAACGCGCGATTCGGAGGGGTGCTCCGGGGCACTAAAAACCCCCTTTTTTCCCCGGAAATAAGCGCTAAACTTGGGGTAACCAAACATCGGAGAACACCATGGCAGAGCTCTACGAGCGCTTCGTCGCCCTGTATCCCTACCCCCACGAGCGAATCCGCCACGGCGCCCCACGAGCCGAACTCAACCGGCGATACCTCGAACACCTCTACGAGGGCAAGAATAAGGGAATAACCCCCATCGTGGTTGCCCTTGACTCCACCCTGCTCGGGACCATTGAGAACAACGTATCCATGCGCACCTCAACACCCGTCGGGGAGATTACCGCTGACACGATTCAGCAGTACGCGGTTGAGCTCCTCGTGGCCCAGTACGAACACCTGCGACAGGTTGGCGTGGAACGGGCCGCGCACGAGGCTTTCCGGAGCCTCAACGAGACCACCTACCTGAACGTCTACCGGCACCTCATGGAACACGGTGAGCTCAGCGAGGAAGACCTCAACGCACCGCTGGACGCGGAATACCCCTTCGAGCTGACCGCCGGGGTCCTCAATGAGAAGGTCAAAGCCACCGATATCGAGCGGGCCTCCGAACTTCTCATCGTGGACATGCCGGTTCAGGTTGCTTCCGACGTCTTCGCGTACTTCCCCTTCGGCGGCTGGGACGTCAGCCCCGCCCCCGAAACCATGCTGGCCATCGCCCGCTACTGGCTGGAACGCGACGACGCCTACCCGGCGGTCATCGCGGCCGAATTCATCGAGTTCTACACGCCGGTTCCCGTGACCACCCGCCGCGACACCGAGATTCTGGCGGTCGAGCACACGATGGTCTCCTCGGCAATGCCGGTGCGCGTCTACCGCGGCTTCGACAAGCTCGTGGAGGCGCTCTACGGCCAGCACGACTGGTACCTGTGGTGGGAGCAGCTCCCGGCGGCAGTGGTCGTCGAGACGCCCTAAAGGCGGCTGAACTCAACCCGGGGTAAAAGCGTAAGGGCGGGGTGACTCTTCACCCCGCCCTTACTCTCTGCGGGGGTTTACCGTGCGTCACCGCCCCAGTCCGCCTATTTCAGCTCGTCCACACGACGCGCCCGCAAAGCCCGAGCGGTCGCCGTCGCGTAATCCACCGCCTGCACCACCCAGGGAATCAGTAGGCGCCAATACATGCGGCGCGGAAGGTCACGCGCCACCGCCGCCCGCTGCAGGGCACCCCAGCGGTCCACGAGCGCCGGGATGGAACGAATCATGAGGGCAATCAGCAACCCCAGACGCTCGGGCGAAAGACCCATAAAACGCAGGGGTGAGCACAGCCGCACAAAACCGTCAAACAGAACCGGCAGGGGAGTACTCACCAGCAGAGTACGGGAAGCGTAGAAGGCCGTCAGCATGGTCGCGATGGCATCCGCACCGGAAGCGTATTGGCCCGTCAGCACGTAGTAGGCGGCCATAATCAGCAGCAATAGCGCCAGCGTTCGGACCACCAGCCACAGCTGGGAGGCGGACACCCCAGCCCACAGCGCGCACAGCGTGGCCGCAGCCAAAGCCACCAGCGCCACCTGCCAGCCGGTCACCGCCAGCACAATGAACAACCCAAAGAAAAGCGTTCCCTTGAACCACAGCGGCGCCCGATGCACCGGCGTGTTCAGCGGCTGGTAGAAACCCACCAGCAGGGTGCCGGGGTTGAAGCCGGACCCCCGGGAGGCGGGGCGAGGATTCACACGGGGGTTCGCGCGCGGCGTGTTAGCGCTCATGCGCGCCTCCCGCTGAATCCGTACCTTCGGCTGCCCCCTCATTCGGGAACCCCTCGGCACACCACAGCCGGTACCGCTGCACCATCTGCGCCGCATCCCCCCGGGCGAGCAGGCACCCGTCGTGAATGATTACGGCTTCATCGCAGGAGGCCGCCAAATCCAGATCGTGCGTGCTGAGCACCAGCATCTGGTCCAGGGACTCCAGGTGCTTCAGTAACCGCGCCCGGTTCCGCAGATCCAGCAGGGTAGTCGGCTCATCCAGCAGAAGGATCTGCGGGCCAGCCGCAAGAACGCTGGTGAGGGCCACCAGCTGCTTTTCGCCTCCCGAGAGGGTGAAGACGCTCTGGTTCTCCAGCCGCTCGAGGCCGCGCTCGCGCAGGAGCTCACGAACCCGCTCGCGGCGCTGCTCGCCGTTGAGCGCGGTTCTCTCAACGGCCGCGGCGCGGCGCAGGCTCAGGTCAATGTCTTCTGCGACGGTAGGCATGATGAGCTGCGCCTCCGGCTGAGCGAAGAGCATCCCCACGCCCTCGAAAGCGCCCTGCGAGCCGATACCGTTGGAGCTGCGGCTCGGCGCCTGCAGGGTGTCCACGCCGTTGACGCGCACAATGCCCTCGTCCGGGTGGGTGAGCCCGTTAAAAAGCCCCAGCAGGGTCGATTTGCCGCTACCGTTGAGGCCCAGCACCGCGGTGCGCTTCGCGGTGAAGCGCAGGCTCACGTTCTTGAGGATACGGCGATGCCCGCCTTCGGGCAGTTCGGTGAAAACACTCACCGATTCGAGCTCGAGGGCGGGCATGCTAGTGGAGGCGCTATCCGCCTGCTCGCTCTGCACGGTCTGCGGTGTACTCTGGCGCGGGGAGCGGCGGAAAAACATAGCTTCCTCTCGGGTGGTTTGGAGGCGTCTCTAACGCTGGGTGGAAGTCAGGGACGGGAAGGCGCGGCGCACCGACAAGCCGACCAGAACCGCGATGACGGACTTCACCAGATCCCAGGGAACGAATACCATGGCCGCGTTGAACGCGGCGATAAAACTCATGTGGGCGTTCACCATCATACCGGCGATGCCGCAGGCGGTCAGAACCACAAAACCGCAGAAGTTTGCCAGCAGGGCCATGAGGAAAGTGGCACCGATCGAGCGGGTGTTACGGGTGAACAGGTAGGCGAGGGTGCCGGCAATGGCGGCGAAGGGCAGGAAACCCAGCAGATAGCCGGCGGTCGGGGATGCGAGCGACCCCAGGCCCGCGCTGCCCCTCGCGAAGATGGGCAGGCCGGCGAAGCCAACCAGCAGGTACAGCGCCACGGCGGCGGTGGCGCGCTTGCCGCCGAGTACCTGGGCGGTGATGTAAATACCGAGGGTCTGGAAGGTGAAGGGAACGGCAATGCCGCCGAGGGTCATTGCGGGCATGATGGCCAGGGCGGCGATGAGGGCCGCGAAGACGGCGATGAGGGAAAGGTCGGTGGCGACCGAGCTGCGGGCGGCGTCGTTGCGGCGCGGCGCGGATTCGCGCGTGGGTTCGGACATCGGCGTGTACTCCTTTGGGTACGGATTTGGTGGGTCGGCTCGGGGGAGAACCGGAGGGGCCTGGTTCGTGTGGCGTCATTGCGCGGCGGCGAAATGCCCCTGCAGAACATTACCATTGAACAGTGTTCGATAGGTATCCTACACCCGTCACCACAGAAATAAAAGCAAACCCACATGCACGCACGGCATCCCTGCACTAAAATTGATGGGGTGCTCGCCCAGTGGTTCTCCTCTTGGGAATCGGCCCGGAGCACCAACACCACGCAGACCGTCCCACCCGAAAGACACCCATGATTGCCGTACAGAACCTTGAACTGCGCGCCGGCGCGCGCCTGCTGATGGAAGACGTCACCTTCCGCATCGACAAGGGCGACAAGATCGGCCTGGTGGGCCGCAACGGCGCCGGCAAGACCACCATGACCAAGGTACTGGCCGGACTCACCCTGCCCGCGGACGGCACCGTCACCCGCAGCGGCGAGATTGGCTACCTGCCGCAGGACCCCAAGGTGGACGACATGAGCCAGCTGGCCCGTGACCGCATCCTCTCGGCTCGCGGCTTGGACGGCGTGGCCCGCAAGATGCGTCAGGCCCAGGAAGACATGGCCAGCGAGGACGAGGCGGTGCGCGCCAAGGGCCTGCGCCGCTACGACCGTCTCGAGGCAGAGTTTATTGCCGGCGGTGGGTACGCCGCCGAGTCCGAGGCCGCGGTCATCACCTCCAACCTGGACCTGCCCGAGCGCGTGCTCTCCCAGCCGCTATCGACCCTTTCGGGCGGTCAGCGTCGCCGCGTGGAGCTGGCGCGCATCCTTTTCTCGAACGCGGACACCATGCTGCTGGACGAGCCGACCAACCACCTGGATGCCGACTCGATCATGTGGCTGCGGGACTTCCTCAAGAACTTCTCGGGTGGCCTGCTGGTCATCAGCCACGACGTGGACCTCATGGAGCTCGTCGTCAACCGCGTCTTTTACCTGGACGCCAACCGCTGCGTGATTGACCAGTACAACATGGGCTGGAAGAACTACCTGGCCCAGCGCGAGCAGGACGAGCACCGCCGCAAGCGCGAGCGCGCCAACGCCCAGAAGAAGGCGAGCGCCCTCATGGAGCAGGCGAATAAGATGCGAGCCAAGGCCACGAAGGCCGCTGCCGCCCAGCAGATGATTAAGCGTGCCGAGAAGCTTCTGCGCGGCCTGGAGGAGGAACGTCAGGTGGACAAGGTGGCGGCAATCCGTTTCCCGGATCCGGCCCCCTGCGGCAAGACCCCGCTTTCGGCGGAGGGTTTGTCGAAGTCTTACGGCTCGCTCGAGATTTTCACGGGCGTTGACCTGGCCATCGACCGCGGCTCCCGTGTGGTGGTGCTGGGCCTGAACGGTGCGGGTAAGACCACGCTGCTGCGCATGCTTGCCGGCACGACGAAGCCCGATACCGGCGAGGTCATCTACGGTCACGGCGCGAAGCTGGGATACTTTGCCCAGGAGCACGAGATTCTGGACGGCGACCGCACCGTATTCGAGAACATGAAGTCCGCGGCGCCCGACCTGGACGACACGCGAGTGCGCACGATTTTGGGTTCCTTCCTCTTCTCGGGGGATGACGTGGATAAGCCGGCCGGCGTTCTCTCCGGTGGCGAGAAGACCCGTCTTGCCCTGGCGACGCTCGTGGCCTCGAGCGCGAACGTGCTGCTGCTGGATGAGCCGACCAACAACCTCGACCCGGCCTCCCGCGAGGAGATTTTGCATGCGCTGAAGGCGTACCAGGGAGCAATCGTCATGGTTTCGCACGATGAGGGTGCGGTGGAGGCGCTCAACCCCGAGCGCGTGCTGCTTCTGCCGGATGCGGTGGAGGACCTCTGGTCGAAGGAGTACCAGGACCTCATCTCGCTGGCCTAAAACGTAATTCGCCAGCATAAAGGTAAGGAGGCTCCGGCGCCGTATGGTGCCGGGGCCTCTTTCGTGTTTTTTATGGAGTTACCTTCTCGAATATCACGAAAAAATGTGACCTGACCCGTGGGGTTGTATTGCTTTCTGGTCGTATATGCCTATATTGCTCATTAGTGCATTGGGTTTGTGGGTGGAACCTTATGAATCACAGGCACTATTTGACGAAAAAACAATGTTGCCTTGTGGGTTTTTATATTTCAAAGAAACGTTTTCACCCGAGATATTCGAGCGTACGTGTGGGGTTTTTGAATTTTTCGTGTGTGCCTACTGACATTGTGGGATTTTTGGTAGAAACACAACATCCTTCGGGTATAGACTGGAGTTGTTCCCGCTGATGCGAGGACGCACAAGCGAATCTAAAGCTCGTCACCATCGACGAGCTGACGCGGGGGAGAGGAAACTCCCGCCCGCTCATGAATGGAGAACACCAATGCACAACACTGAATTCGAGAAGTACCCCACCTCCGGTGAAGAGAACGTTGAGGTTGACGTCTTCTGGCCCATCCAGGACGCTTAGTCTCTTAGCCCGACAGGTTCGGGATGATTATTGCGAGGCACCCCGCCGCTTCCTAGTGAAGTGACGGGGTGCCTTCGTGTTTTGGGGTGGTTATATATTCTGCCGCCGAGCTGCTGCGGGGTCGCTTTGTCCTCGGGATGTTGGCTCGTAAAAAACCATCCGTGAGGCTGCGGTGCTACTTTACGGCGTGGACGCCCAGTCCAAACGTCTGGAGCGGGTACTCCGCGAATCCCATCATGGCGGCGGCGTACCATCCAATGTAGATGCTCAACGCGAGGGTCAGGGCCTTTTCGCGTACGCTACCGGCGTCCCCCAGGATGGGCAGTGCCATGTAGCCGCTCTTCTTCCACAGGGGCGAGGCCACTAGCGGTTTAATGACGATGGGGTAGAGCGGGAGTAGGCCGCGGGTGGTGAGCAGATCGCCGATGAGGTGAATCGTGGCGCCCACCGAGAAGGCCCAGGGGAGGAGCGTGAGCGAATCCGTCGTGTAGGCGGCGTAACCCAGTGCGACGGCGCCAATCCATCCGCCCGGGGCTCCCAGGACCCGCAGGGCCAGGCCTCCCGAGAAGGCAGCCAGAAGGAGTGAAGCCCACGGGATGCCGTTGTAGCTAATGCTTGCGCTGAAGTACGCGATGGCCCAGAAGGCCATCAGGCCCAGAATGGAGTGGGTGCCCTTGCGGTGACCGCCGCTCACGGCCCCCACGATGCGTGCCGCCCACCGCGAAACGGGCGGGATGGAATTCGCGATACTGCCGTTGTGATGGTCAATGTCCGGTAGCATGCCGGCCCCGGCGCACGCCAGGGTCGTGACAACGAGCGTGGGAGTGTCCGGAACCTGCACAACTCCCGTCTCGACCAGGGCCAACCAGCCGGCGGCGGCGCTGACGGTGTGCGAGTATCCCATCATGGGGGTTGCCTCCTGGAGTGCTGGTGGGCGCTGGGGGTGCGCGGAGAGCGCCTCAATCTAAAGCTATTAGAACAAATATAGCATATATCGAAAGTAGTTTCGATTGAGGGGTAGTCCCTTCGCCGAGCCCTTTCCGCCGGCTACTCGGAGGAGTCCGCCATGGAGCCATCGAAGGGTAGCGTCTGCTTCCAGAACTCGCGCTCGCGCAGGTAGTTCTCCAACCAGCCAACGTGCTCCGAGCAGGCCAGCCAAATCTTTCGGCGCTCGGGGGTGTGTACCTTGGGGTTGTTCCACAGTAGCTGGAACTCCGCCGCCTGCCGGCACCCCTTACGCGAGCACTTCGCGTACTCGGGCTGCGCATCCTGCGAGAGCGAACCCAGAAGATCCATGATTCCCAATCCTTTCACGAACGGTACGGGCGCCTCCGCCGCGGAGGCACCATGAGTTAGTCTACGCGCGGGCGCAGCGTGTATAAAGGGCGTTCTCGAGGCGCGATAGGGTAGTGACGGGGGAGCGAGTGCGGTGTAGCCTGCGGCACCTCGAGCGTAAAACGCGGTAAAATAGGCTTCGACTGTCCATCCGTCCACACCCCGGCCGCGGAGCCGCTGCATCGGCGCCGACCGCGAGGGGTCGACTCACCAAGGAAGCTCATGAGCGAAAACACTCCCAAGACCGTCCTGGTCACCGGCGGTAACCGAGGCATCGGCTACGAAATCGCCAAGGAATTCCAGGCATCGGGCCACAACGTCTGCATCACCTACCGCAGCGGCGAGGCTCCCGAAGAATTTTTCGCCGTCAAGGCGGATGTGCGCGACGCCGACAGCATTAACGAAGCTTTCAAGGCCATCGAGGCGGAATACGGCCCCGTTGAGGTGCTGGTTGCCAACGCCGGCATTACCCGCGACATGCTCCTGATGCGCATGAAGGAAGCCGACTTCACCGACGTGATTGACACGAACCTCACCGGCTCGTTCCGCGTGGTGCAGCGCGCCATCAAGGGCATGCTCAAGCTCAAGCGCGGCCGCATCATCCTCATCTCCTCCGTGGTGGGCCTGTACGGTTCGCCCGGCCAGGTCAACTACTCCGCCTCCAAGGCGGCACTGGTCGGCATGGCCCGCTCCATCACCCGCGAGCTGGGCGGCCGCAACATCACCGCGAACGTGGTGGCACCGGGCTTCATCAACACCGCCATGACCGATGTTCTGCCCGAGGAAACCAAGAAGAACTACCTCGCCTCCATCCCGGCCGGCCGCTTCGCAGAGGCCGAAGAGGTTGCACGCGTGGTTCGCTGGCTCGCCTCCGACGAGGCAAACTACATCTCCGGCGCCGTCATCCCCGTGGACGGCGGCCTGGGTATGGGCCACTAAAACCCGCAAAGACTGCATCCCGGCGGGGGTGGCGGTACGACTACCGTCCGCCCGTCGCGCGGCTCGTCGCACCGCCGCCTGCGTGCGCGGGCCGCGCCACAAGACATCGACGTTGCACGCAACGTTAGACACCATCGTTGAACAACACAAAGGACGTACACCGAATGGCACAGCTGACCGGCAAGACCATCATCATCACCGGCTCCTCCCGAGGCGTCGGCGCAGACACCGCACAGATTCTCGCCGCCGAAGGCGCCAACATCGTCGTGAACTACCGTTCCAAGGCACCGCGCGCCAACAAGATTGTCAAGGCCATCGAAGAGGTCGGCGGCAAGGCCGTCGCCGTGCAGGCTGACGTGACCAAGGCCGAGGATCTGCAGACCCTCGTCAACACCGCCGTCGAGACCTTTGGATCCCTGGACTACCTGATTCTGAACGCCTCGGGCGGCATGGAGACCGGCATGGGCGAGGACTACGCGATGCGCCTGAACCGCGACGCCCAGCTGAACCTGGCACGCCTGGCCGCAGAGAAGATGCCCGAAGGCGGACGCATCGTCTTCGTGACCAGCCACCAGGCGCACTTCATCCGCGAGGTCGAGACCATGGACGAGTACCAGCCCGTCGCCGAGTCCAAGCGCGCCGGCGAAGACGCCCTGATTGCCGAGATTCCCGCCCTCTCTGAGAAGGGTATCTCCCTGGTCGTGGTCTCCGCCGACATGATTGAAGGCACCGTCACCGCAACCCTGCTCAACCGCCTGCACCCGGGCGCCATCGAGCAGCGCCGTGAGACCGCGGGCAAGCTCTACACCGTCAACGAGTTCGCCCACGAAATCGCGAAGATGGTTACCGCAGACGTCGAGACCGGCCACGTTGAGCTGGTCGGCGGCGCACGCGGCTTCATCGACTAAAGACTCCCGCCGCGGCGGCACCCAACGCAGGGTGCCGCCGCGCACCTCCTCACCCGCGCCACCCGTCACCGGATGGTGCGGGTGAGCGAGGCATCACCCACCCGCCAATTCACTGGAAGAAGAACCATGAGCACCGTACTCAACCTGCAGAACGTTTCCGTCGTCCGCGGCGGCCGCAAGATCCTCAACGACGTTTCCTGGACCGTGAACGAAGGTGAACGCTGGGTCGTGCTGGGCCCCAACGGCGCCGGTAAGTCCACCCTGCTCTCCGTCGCGGCGGCCCGCCTGCACCCCACCAGCGGCGAGGTTGAGATTCTTGACGAGACCCTCGGAGCGGTCGACGTTTTCGAACTGCGTCCGCGCATCGGCCTGTCCTCCGGCGCCTCCGCAACCCAGATTCCCGCCACCGAGAAGGTCTCCGACGTAGTCGTCACCGCCGCATACGCCGTTTCCGGCCGCTGGAACGAAGAATACGACGTCATGGACGATGAGCGCGCCACCGAGCTGCTGGCCGAGTGGGGCGTCGACACCCTTGCCGACCGCACCTTCGGCTCCCTCTCCGACGGCGAGCGCAAGCGCGCCCTCATCGCCCGCGCCCTCATGACCGACCCCGAACTGCTGCTACTGGACGAGCCCGGCTCGGGCATGGACATCTCCGGCCGCGAGGACCTCGTGGAGCGACTGACCGCCCTGGCCGCTGACCCCTACGCACCGGCCACCGTGCTCATTACCCACCACCTCGAGGAGATTCCCTCCGGCTTCACCCACGCCCTGATGATTCGCGACGGCAGCGTGGTTGCGGCCGGCCCGATTCTCTCCACCATCACCGAGGCCAACCTCGCCGCAACCTACGACATGGACCTGGCCCTGACCGTGACCTCGTCGGGTCGCTTCTCGGCCTTCAAGCGCGCATGAGTCGAGGCCCCAAGCAGCTGACCGCCGAGCAGATTGCCGAGCGCGCCGAACGCGTCTACGCAATCGAGTCGGTCACGCCCCTGGATCAGGCCCCCGAGCAGCAGCTGCGGTACTACACGCAGCTGACCGATGTGAAGCTGCGTAGCGCCCTGGAACCGCAGTGGGGGATTTACATTGCCGAATCCTCCAAGGTGATTCGTCGGGCGCTCGCGGCCGGTCATCAGCCTGTCTCCTTCCTCATGAGTGAGAAATGGGCTGATGACCTGGCGGACGTCCTGCGGGAACACCCGGGCACCCCCGCCTACGTGGGTAGCGAGGAGCAGCTGGAGCAGGTGACCGGCTTTCACCTGCACCGCGGCGCACTCGCGGCAATGGCCCGCCCGGCGCCTCAGCCCCTGCAGGAGCTACTGAACGGGGCGCGTCGCGTAGCCATTCTAGAAGACATCGTGGACCATACGAACGTGGGCGCGATTTTCCGTTCGGCGGCGGCCCTGGATGTGGACGCCGTGCTGGTCACCCCGCGATGCGCCGACCCGCTGTACCGCAGGTCGATTCGCGTGTCGATGGGTACCGTATTCCAGGTTCCGTGGGCCCGGCTGCAGTCCTGGCCGACCGACCTGCAGACCCTGCACGAGCTGGGTTTCAGAAGCGCAGCCATGGCCCTGGAGGAGGACTCCCTGAGCCTGGATGAGCTGGCCGCCCGCGGCGATGAAAAGCTTGCGCTCATCCTGGGCACCGAGGGGCACGGTCTTTCGCCGCGCACCCTGGCGGCCTGCAACGATACCGTGATGATTCCCATGTCCCACGGCGTGGATTCGCTGAACGTGGCCGCGGCGAGCGCCGTCGCCTTCTGGGAGACGCGCCCGCGCTAGGGGCCGGTCGAACGCGGCGGGAAATCGTTACGTGATTGGCCGCGGCGCTGGGATTTAAACCCTAAAGGTGGTACCCTTAACGGGTTGTGCTCGCCCATGCGGGTGCAATGGTGATGCGCTCTCAAGTTTTCTCGACAGCCGCACATCGAAAAACCTACTCCATCTATATAAGGGCTACTGGCAAAATCCAGTAGCAGAAGAAGGTAAATCAATGAAGGCAGATATCCACCCGGAATACAAGCCGGTTCTGTTCCGCGACCTCGCATCCGGCAAGGTCTTCCTGACCCGTTCCACCCGCACCTCCGACAAGGTTGAGAAGTGGGAAGACGGCAACGAGTACCCGATCATCGAGGTTGAAATCTCGTCCGAGTCGCACCCGTTCTACACCGGTAAGCAGCGCATCATGGACTCCGCAGGTCGCGTCGAGCGCTTCAACGCACGTTTTGCAAACTTCGGCAAGAAGGCTTAATTCTTCCCGAAAGATTGCGCCGTATAGCGTTTTAAAGGCCCCGCTTCCCTTGGCTTTCAAGGGGGGCGGGGTTTTTTCGCTAGAACGTGAGGAACGCTGTACTGCCACGGGCGGGATAGGGTGCCCGCTACACAGCTGACAGCGCTACAATGGGAAAGTATTTTGCGAGGTGTGCACACACCGCCCTTCACTAGCACCGATGATGCTCCGGCTACCACATCACCGGGGAATTACGGCGAAATGGGCGTTGCCTTCTCGCCTATCACCACTTCAAACAAAGGATAATAATGAGCGACGAACACTCTGAACCGTCGCAGAAGAAGAAATGGATTAAGCGTACCCTGCTGATTCTGCTGATTCTTCTGCTGGTTATCGCCCTCGGCGTTGGCTTCTTCCTATGGCGTGCCGGCCATACCTGGGATAGCCAGACCGAGAAATTTGATTCCATCACCAAGGTGGATGAAGACCAAGCCAAGATTAAAGAGAAGCTTGGCGAGGCAAAGCCACTGAACGTTTCCGAGCTGCAGGCACCGAAGGTCACCAACCAGAATGGCTCTTCCTCTGGAGAGGGTGCCGAGGCCGCGCTGGCCGCTAACGCGAGCGAGCATGATAAGAACGGCGACGGTATTCTCGATGACGGCTACAGCTACGACGTCGTGAAGGGACCGGGCCAGAACATCCTGCTGCTCGGTAGTGATACCCGTTCCGGTTCTGAGGCTGCTCTGGTGAGTGGTTCTCGTGCGGACACCATCATGCTGATGCACATTCCCGCCGACGGCAAGGGTGTGTACATCATCTCGATTATGCGTGATACCTGGGTGAACATCCCCGGCTACGGTCCCGCAAAGATTAACGCGGCGCTGAACTACGGCGGTATCTCTCTGCAGGTGGCAACCGTTGAGAACCTGGTGGGTGTCAAGATCGACCACGTGGCTGAGATTGAATTTGAGGGCTTCAAGTCCCTGGTTAACGCTGTTGGCGGCGTGGACGTTCAGGTTCCCTTCGCGTTCACCAGTAACGTCTGGACTTTTACCCCCGGTGTGATGCACATGAACGGTAGCGCGGCGCTGACCTTCGTGCGTGAACGTTACTCTTTCGCTGATGGTGACTATCAGCGTGTTCGTAACCAGCGTGCATTCCTGCGCGGTCTGTACAGCACGATGAAGGCTAAGGGCGCGCTGAGCAATGTTGCTTCTTTCCAGTCTGCTGTTGAGTCTCTTGCTGGTTACATGCGTGTGGACTCCGGTCTGAACGCAATGCAGATTGCTCAGCTTGCGGCTCCGGTGCTGACCAGCGGTGACACCTCGATGCACATGACGACCCTGCCGAACGCCGGCCCGGGTTGGTCGTACGATGGCCAGTCCATCGTTCTGGTTAACCAGGCGGCAAATGCTCAGCTGGCAAACGCGCTGCAGCACGATACGATGGATCAGTTCATGGCTACCTACGGCCAGGACTAACCTCTCCTTACCCGGTGCGGGTTTAGGAACGAGGGCGGCCCCTCACCGAAAGGTGAGGGGCCGCCCTCTGCTATACCCGAGCTGAACCGTTTCGTGGGTTTCCCGATAGTGCACCCACCGCGGATGGAGTGGAAGATTCTTCTGGAAAGTTGAACACACAAAGAGAGCGTCAGAGAACGGCGGCGTGCCGTTCTCTGACGCTCTCTTAAACGGGGGAGGACTACACCGAGGTGGTGGAGGAGTCCTGCGCGGATTCGTACTCCTCCTCGTCCGCCTCCTCTTCGATGTACTCTTCGTCCTCGTAAATGTCGTACTCGTCGGCCCGGCGACCGAAGTAGAAGGCCACCGCAGCCACGGCACCACCCATGATTGCAATCAGGATACCGAGAATCGGGGTCCAGAGCATCGAAATTAGGCCGGCCAGCAGAACCGCCAGGCCAGCACCCTTGACCAGGTTCAGCAGTCGCTCACGTTCCGAGGGCTCGTAGTACTCCTCTTCCTCCAGAGTGTACTCAATCACCGGCTTCTCGGCGACCGGCTCATCAGCAGACGGCTCGGATGCTGAGGAACCACCGGTCAGGGAGCTGATAAACCCACGGCGCTTCTTCGGCGCCTGAGCCGCAGTCTCGGCGCGGTGTCGCTCACCCTCGCTCGGCACGTAGGCTGCGGGCACCTCGTACTCTTCACCGGCCGGCAGCAGAGCCGGAACATTATTGGGCAGAGTCTCGTACCATTCCTGCGGAATGTCGACCGGGCGTGCAGCCTGAACGGTCAGCGACAGCTCCAGAGTGTTACCACGAATCGTACCCCAGGCACTTGTGAGGCGATCGTGCTCAAAGGCATAGCGAATCACGGGGGCCAGCTGTTCAGACATCTGGGTGCTCAGGCGACCCACCAGCTTGCGATCGTGACGCACCTCCACGCTATCGACCACACGACCGTCGGAGGTCTTCAGCTGGTTAGCCTCCAGGGTCAGAATCACGCGACCCTCACCGCTGGGCGGCAAAATGCTGTGCAGGTATTCGGAGTGCTCCTTCTCGTCCAGAACCTTCATGGACGGTCCCTGGGGGAGCAGGGTGGCACGGGTGGGCGCATCGTTGAGGGGGAACAGTGAACCGGGTGCGGACAGGGAGAGCACACCGGAGCTCTTCACGCGCATGTCACCGTTCTCGATGCGAACGGCCACGGCGGAGAGCTGCAGATGCGCAATCGGCTCGTACCCGGAGGCAACCACGCGGGTGATGGGCTCCCAATAGGCCGCCGAATCGGCAGCGCTCATGCGACCGACCTTGAACTCGTCAATATAGACGGCAATGCTATTCGGCTCGTAGGGGTTATCAGGCTCGGGGACGAGTCGCGCTTCACCGTACCAGATGCGTTCACGGTCGATGTGCAGTTCCTCAAAAACTTGGAGGGTTTCCGCTTCATAGTAATCGTCGGTGACAATTTCGACGCTACCGCGATCACCGAGTGCGTAGTCGACCACTGAAAACTCCTTCTGATCCGTGTCTAAATGAGCTGATACCTAGTCCATTCTCTCATGGTTTACGGGCGCACAGCTCACATATGCGGGTGACGTTTATCTGTCTTTTCTTCCGGCTCTCTTCCGGCCTACGCGGTGCGGCATCCCTGCCGGGTAACCTTCTCCGCGCACGCTCTGCACCGGGACGCGCAAGACGCCGCTCGGCACATTCCCGGGAATATACCGGGAGCGCGCCGAGCGGCGGTTCATCATTGCGGGACGCTATGGCCCGCATCCTAAGCGTAAGCGCTTAGCTTGGCTACTACTTAGCCTGCAGGGAGGCGTTGAACTTCTGAGCCACAATCGAACGGTGGCCGTGATCCTGAGCCTCCAGCACCAGGCGGCGCAGAGCCGAGGGAGCCTCGGGGTTTGCCTCCAGCCACTGCTGAGCCAGCTTGACCGACGGGTTGTCGTCCACGCCGAGGCCCTCGGTCGAACCGGTGTTGTACGGAGCCTTCGGGTACAGGCCGCGCACAATACGCGAAGCCATACCAATCGAGCGGGACTCCCACACGCCCAGCAGGGCCTCAAAGTAGGGGCCGTAGTACTGCTCGCGCAACTCCACCGGGCCGCGCACGTAACCATTAATGGTCGAGGCCAGAGCATCGTTCGACAGCGACTCGTCGTCCATGATGGTCTTGTACGCGGCAGCCTTGCGCTCGGCGTTCGGCAGAGCGGCCATTGCGTACGCGTAACCGTTCGAGGAAATCGAGGAGGGGCTGTACTTGGAGGCACGCTCCAGCTCCTCCACGGTGACCAGGTTGCGGCTTGCGAGCGCACCCAGGGCGCTCCAACCCAGGTTCTGGTCGTAGGGGATGCCGGTCGCATCTGCGATATCGCCGGTGGTGTCCTCGAATGCACCGCGGGCAATGTCGCGGCAGAGCTCCTCGCCCTTGGTGGCGTTGGTCGAGACCGAGATCAGGCCGCGCAGCAGGATCAGCTGCTCGTCCGAACCGGGCTTAGCCTGGGCCAGGGCGGCGGAGAATGCGTCGTAGAGGGCGTCGTAGAGGCGTTCGCGGCCGGTGGGTGCCGAGAAGGTGGCGATGGCGACCTGCGAGTTGTTGACCATGGTGCCCAGCAGGGATGCGCTGGGTTCCTTGGAGACATTGCGGACGACCGCATCCACGTAGGTGGTGACGGGCAGGCGGGCGTCGCGGACGTTCTCCCAGAGGGAGCCCCAGATGAGGCCGCGGGAGAGCGCGGATTCGAGGGTGGAGACGCCCTCGATGGCGGCCTGCAGGCCGTCCTCGTCGGTCAGGGCGACCTTGGCGTAGGTGTGGTCCTCGGCGTTGAGCATGAGCAGGTCGGCCTCGCCCACGAGCTTCTTCTGCTCATCGGTCAGCTCCACACGGTACTCGGAGACGGGCTCTGCCGGGTACTCGAGGGAGAGCACGCCGGTGGAGATGAGCTTGCCGTCGGTCAGCGCGAAGGTTTCCAGCTTTGCCACGTGGGGGCGGCCCAGACCTGCGGGCTGCTGTGCGGGCAGTTCCTGGGTGAGGATCAGGTCGGTGAGCTGACCGTTTTCGCCGTAGACGCGCTTGGTGCCCAGCGCGGACACGCCAGAGGTCTGCAGCCATGCGTTAGCCCATGCCTGCATGTCGCGGCCGGACACCTCGTTGAGTACCTGCAGGAAGTCGTTCAGGGAGGTGTTGCCCCACTCGAAGCGCTTGAAGTACACGCGTGCTGCTTCGATGAAGGTGTCGAAGCCAACGTAGGCGACCAGCTGCTTGAGGACCGAGGCGCCCTTAGCGTAGGTGATGCCGTCGAAGTTCTGTGCTGCGGCTTCCAGATGGGGGATATCAGCGACGATGGGGTGGGTGGTGGGCAGCTGGTCCTGCATGTAGGCCCAGGCCTTGCGGTTGTTAGCGAAGGTGACCCACGCATCCTCGAAGTGGTTAGCTTCCTTGGCACCCAGGGTACCCATGAAGTCTGCGAAGGACTCCTTGAGCCACAGGTCGTCCCACCACTTCATGGTGACCAGGTCGCCGAACCACATGTGCGCCATCTCGTGGCAGATGGTGTTGGTGCGACCCTCCAGGTCGTCCTCGGTAGCGCCGGAAACGAAGATGTAGTCCTCGGTGAAGGTGACCAGGCCGGGGTTCTCCATAGCGCCGATGTTGTATTCGGGCACGAAGGCCTGCTCGTACTTGGGGTACGGGTAGGGGTAGTCGAAGAGATCCTGGAAGAAGTCCAGGCCGTTCTCGGTGACCTTGAAGATGTGGTCGTAGTCGAAGTGCGGCTTCAGGGACTGGCGGCAGTAGGCGACCAGGGGAATGTCACCGCTGTTGACCTTGCTCTTGGGCTTGTAGGTGGTGGTTGCGGTGAAGTACTCGCCGGCCAGGATTGCGGTGATGTAGGTGGAAATCTTGGCGGTGGGGGCGAAGACGCGCTTGGAGACGGAGTCGTCGGAGGGGTCGGTCACCTGCGACTCGAGCACGGCGTTGGAGCTAACGACCCAGTCCTTGGGTGCGGTAATGCGGAAGTTGAAGACGGCCTTCAGGTCGGGCTGCTCGAAGTTGGGGAAGACGCGGCGGCAGTCGGAGGGCTCGTACTGGGTGTACAGGTACACGCGACCGTCGGAGGGGTCGAAGTAGCGGTGCAGGCCCTCGCCGGAGCGGGAGTAGTAGGAGCGGCCGTGGATGGTCAGCACGTTCTCGGCCTTCAGGTTGGCCAGACGGATGCGTGCGCCGTCAACGACTTCGTCCAGCTTCAGCTCGACACCGTTGAGCTTGATGGAGTCAATGCTGTGGTGAATGTAGTCGATGAAGGTTTCTGCGCCGGGGGTGTTGCAGGAGAAACGGACGGTGGTTGCGGTGGGGTAGGACTCGAATTCGGGGTCCTTGGCGTTCGTCAGGTCGACGTGTACGTCGTAGCTATCAACGCTGATAAGAGCCGAACGTTCTGCGGCTTCTTCGCGGGAGAGGTTCTCGTTGTTCATAGTTCCTTATTCTAATCGTTCCTGAAAGAAATCTGGGAGTTTGCGGGCCGTTCCCGTCATATAACCTCCGCGGAGTAGGGGACGTGAGGGTATTCTGGCGGATGCGCACGGCTCCTAATCACTCGCGAACCCTCCGCACAATAGTGTGATGCATAACATGCTTTCTTGATTTGCGGAGATCCCCGAAAGTCCGTATAGTATTACGTGTTGCTTCGAACGGCACCGCAAGGAAAACGTTCGAGAGTCACCTGCGCGGGTGGCGGAATAGGCAGACGCGCTAGCTTGAGGTGCTAGTCCTCGCATTTAGAGGGTGGGGGTTCAAGTCCCCCCTCGCGCACAGATAATCCCCGGTTCTTCGGAACCGGGGATTTTTGTATGCCCGGTAAAAAGTACACAAAAAAGTAGCGGGGCGAGGCTCCATGAGGAACCCCGCCCCGCTATCTAGTTCACCCCGCTAGTGCAGGGCTTGAAACTCGCTGCGCGAACCGTATTACTCTGCCAGGCGCTCCGGGTCGGTGGTGACCAGAATCTTCACAGCGGTCTCGTTGTGGTGAATCAGGGTGTCGAATCCCTTGTCAATCAGGTCCTCCACAGCAATCTTGCCGGTGATGAAGGGCTTGAGGTCAATCTTGCCGGACTCAACCAGCTTGATGGTCTCGGGGTGGGAGTTCACGTAAGCGATGGTGCCGCGGATATCGATCTCCTTGAGCACAATCTTCTGAACATCCAGGGAAGCGGGCTTACCCCAAATGGAGACGATGACGACCTTACCGGTGGGCTTGAGGGCATCCAGAATCAGGTCCAGAGCGGGCTGAACGGAGGTGCACTCGAAAGCGATGTCGGCGCCACGACCGTCGGTCAGCTTGTGAATCTCGGCCAGAACGTCGGTCTCAGCGGGGGAGAAAGCGTAGTCGGCAACGCCGGAGTCCAGAGCCTTCTGGCGGCGCAGGGAGGACAGCTCGGAGATGATGACCTTAGCGCCCTTAGCCTTCAGCACGGCGGAGGTCAGCAGACCGATGGGGCCGGCACCGGTGACCAGTGCGTATGCGCCTTCCTTGAACTCGCCGGCACGCTCAACAGCGTGGTAGCCAACGCTCAGGGGCTCAATCAGTGCAGCCTCGTCCAGGGGAATGTTGTTAGGAATCTTGTGAACCCAGCGGCGCTTGACGGCAACCTTCTCGGACAGGCCGCCACCGCGACCTGCCAGACCGATGAAGTTCATGTCCTTGGACAGGTGGTAGTCCTTGGACTCGGGGCCGGTGTAGACGTCATCAGCAATGATGTAGGGTTCGACGACGACGTGGTCGCCGACCTTCAGGTCGTCAACGCCCTCGCCCAGGGCCTCAACGACACCGGAGAATTCGTGGCCGAGGGTCACGGGGGAGTCCTCACCGGAAATCGGGTGGGGGTGGCCATGCTTGGGGCAGAAGATGGGGCCGTCCAGGTATTCGTGCAGGTCGGTACCGCAAATGCCGCACCATGCGACCTTAATCAGAACCTCGCCCGCAGCGGCTTCGGGTGCGGGGATGTCTTCAATGCGGATGTCGTTACGGTCGTAGAAGCGTGCTGCCTTCATGGGATGGAGCTCCTTAAACGTATTAAAACGTGGTTGTGGCGTCTCACGGCGGTGTGCATCTGCCAGGTAGTTACCATCGGGTTCTGCCGTGGTGAGCGGTAGAATGACGGTGCGCGCTCGCGAGGTCGAAAAGGGGACAACCTGCGGATGCGTTCACCGAGATAGTGAACTTTCCTGCCGACATGCTCATCGCGACGCCGGTTGTAGGAGGACGGTAGGATTACCGCTCTCACTGCTTAACGCTACTCCTGTGAAGCGCAGAAAACTAGGCGACATACAAAAAATCTTTTATGTGACGCACATTTCTTCATAAAGTTATCTTGACCTACCGAATAGGGTTACTTCGACCCTTCATGTGCGGGTTGGCTAGCGTAGGTGATGCGCGCACGGTAGCGTAGAGTCCATGAGCACGAACCCCGCAAGCACTCCCGAAAATCCCGCTGCACCCGAGGCAAAAACTACGCTTGGAGCGGAACCCTCTCGCCCCGAACAGCCAGCCCCCACCGTGCACCGCTACGCCGCACCGGATGCCGACCGTCAGCGCGGCAGCGAGTACGCCGAGGTGCTCGCTTACGAGACGCAACAGCGCAAGAACGCCACCGACCGCCGCATCGGCAGAGGCAAACACCACGCCGGTCACCCCGCTGGTCACCACGGAGAACCCGACGGCGGAGGCTCTCTGCCCGGCCCGCGCCCCAAGAAACGCCCGAGCAATCGCCACGGCAAACCTTTCGGTCATCGCCTCGACCACGACTGCGGCCTGGACGATACCCGCCGTGCCCTCGCGGACTCCATCGCCAACCGCGCCAGCGATCTCACCGAAATTCTTCGGGCGATCCACGCGCATCCCGAAACCGCCTACCGCGAGCGCTTCGCCTCATCCACGCTCGTCGAGGCAGTGCGCACCGCGCACCCGGACCTCACCGTCACCCACCCCGCCTTCGGAATCGACACCGCCTTCGCGGTCGAGCTGACCAGCGCCGACTACGACCCCGAAAAGCACCGCACCATCGCGATCCTCTCCGAGTACGACGCGCTACCGGGCATCGGGCACGGCTGCGGCCACAATGTTATCGCCACCGCCGGCCTCGGAGCGTTCCTCGCCCTGGCGGATGCGCTCGCGGCTACCCCGGATGCCTTCAGCGGGCGGGTACTCTACTACGGCACTCCCGCCGAGGAGTCCGAAGCCGGCAAGGAGCTCATGGCCCGCGCCGGCGCCTTCGACTCTGTGGATGCCGCAATCATGGTGCACCCCTACTTCATGGACGTGGCGGACCAGGCGTGGCTGGGCCGCCGCGAATGTCGCGTCACCTACACCGGCGTGAGTGCGCACGCCTCCTCGCATCCCTTCATGGGACGCAACGCGCTGGATGCGGCCAGCCTCGCCTACCAGGGGCTCGGCCTGCTGCGCCAGCAGATTCCCGGGTCCGACCGCATCCACGCGATTATTGACCGCGGGGGAGAAGCACCGAACCTGATTCCCGCCACCGCGAGCCTACACATTAATATCCGCTCCAAGCACGCCCCCACCCTGCGAGCGCTCTCGCGCCGCGTGGAGGAGGTACTGCGCGGTGCCGCCCTCATGGCCGGGGTTTCCGCTGAGGTGACCTGGGATGGCTCGCCCATGACCATGCCCGTGCGCACCAACGGGCCGCTACTGAAGCGGTGGGTGGCCTCCCAACGTGCCGTGGGTCGGCACCCGTACCCGCCCGGGACCGTGAGCGATACCCTGGCGGCCTCCACGGATTTCGGTAACGTGAGCCTGCGCGTGCCCGGTATTCACCCGCTCATCGGCATCGCGCCGGAAGGCACCGGCATGCACACCGAGCAGTTCGCGCTCGCGGCCAACACCCCCGAGGCTGTGGCCGGCGCACTGGATGCCGCCTTCGGCCTGGCGTTTGTGGCGGTGGATTACCTGGTGGACGACGAGCTGGCCCGCGCGGTGCGCACCCATTTTGAGGAGGCCGGCGGCGCCGTGGATGTGGAGGGCTACTTCGCCGGGTAGTAGTCGCGTGCCGTGGTCTTCGGGGCCGTATTGGGGTTTCCGGCCCCCGCGGGTTTGTCGGGGTTCGCGCTCGCACCGCTCGGGGGCAAGATACCCAAGTGACCCAACCGGCAGATGTGAGATTGCTCAAAAGGTCAGAACCGCATTATTTGGTTTTATGAGCGAAAAACATCCCCGCACGCTCATAAAGTCACCATGACCCATCAGAGAAGACAAATTAACCCCACACAAAACGCAAATTCTTCGGCATAATAGAACATAACGAAGCGAGGCACCGGGAAACACCTCACCTCGGCCACACGTGCACCCCGCACTGTGCGCGGTGCAACAGAACCCCGAGGCACACACCCCGCTTCGCCATCCCGCGAGAAAACACTCGCACAGCACAGATAACTCTCACGAAAGAGGGCATACAGCAATGAACGGTGTCAACACCCCCACCAAGCTCGGCGTCATCGGTGCAGGCGGCGTCGGTAGCGCAACCGCATACGCAGCAATGGTTCGCGGTTCCGCCGATGAAATCGTCCTGTACGACATCGACGGCAAGCGCGCTCACGCAGAGGCACTCGACATCGCCCACGGCGCAATGTTCGCTCACGAGGCAACCGTCACCGGCGGCGACGATATCGAGCTGCTGCGCGATTGCGACATGATTATCATCACCGCAGGTGCCCGCCAGAAGCCGGGCCAGCCCCGCCTCGAACTGGCCGGTGCAAACGTTGCTATCCTCGAGAAGCTGCTGCCGAACGTGCTTTCCGTGGCCCCCAACGCCATCATCATGCTCGTCACCAACCCCTGCGACGTGCTGACCGTCGTGGCCCAGAAGATTACCGGCCTGCCCGCCAACCGCGTGCTCTCCTCCGGTACCGTGCTCGACTCCTCCCGTCTGCGCTGGCTGATCGCAAACAAGGCCGGCGTCTCCATCAAGAGCGTTCACGCGAACGTCGTTGGTGAGCACGGCGACTCCGAGTTCCCCGTCTGGTCCGCAGCCAACATCGGCATGGTCCCCCTGACCGAGTGGGAGCAGGACGGCAAGCAGCTCTTCACCGAAGAGGTCCGCACCGAGCTGGCCACCGAGGCTATGCGCGCAGCCTACAAGGTTATCGAGGGTAAGGGCTCCACCAACTACGCCATCGGTATCTCCGGTGCACGTATCGCCGAGGCATTCCTTGGCGGCCAGAACGCAGTGCTGCCGGTCTCCACCACCATCGCAGGCGAGCTCTACGGCTTCAAGGACGTTGCACTGTCCCTGCCCACCATCGTCAACCGAGAGGGTATCCAGCGCGTTCTGCCGGTTCCCATGAACGAGGCTGAGATGGCACAGCTGAAGGCATCCGCTGAGGCAATCCGCGCCTCGGCCGCATCGCTGGGCTTCTAACAGCTAGACCCGGGGCCAGCGCCCCATGAGAGCCCGCCGCATCCGTCACAGTACATGACCGGATGCGGCGGGCTCAGTCTATGGGTCGTAACGTATGACGGGCGAAAACACGCCACGCTCCCGTAGGTAGTAGAATAAAGAGCATGAGCACTGATCCTCGCACTGAACTCACCCGCCTCCTCGACGCGCTGGAGGCCCACCTGTCCGCCGTGATTGAACGCAACGGCGAGCACGACCCCGCCATCGATGAGGCCTACGTAGAAATTGCCAACGCCTTCGAGGCTTACGAAGACGCCCTCTTCGAGGCCTACGAAGAGGTCACCCCCCTGAGCGTGTACGGTGATGACGAGGAAGACGATCTCGAGGAAATCCTCGACGACGAAGACGATATCGACGACGACGATATCGAGTACGAGGACTAATACACCTCACCATACGTTCCGACCCCTGATCGCCACCCCCACGCGGGGTGATGCGGCAGGGGTCGAACCGTACCCGGTGCACCCGCATGCGGCGCGACGAACACCGCAGATACCGCAGCCGCAGATGTTGCACGCACCCCGCGGGGGAACCACCGCGCACCCGTCAGAACCCGCAGAACGACAGCCAGCGAACAACTCTCGAGAACGGAGACGCCCGTGAGCGAACCCCGCACCTGGCGCGATGCCGCCCTCATCCTCCGCACTCAAAAACTCGGCGAAACCGACCGCATCATCATCATGCTCACCCGCGACGGCGGAATCACCCACGCCGTCGCCAAGGCCGTGCGCAAACCCACCTCCAAGTTCGGCGGACGACTCGAACCGTTCATGCACACCGACCTTTCCTTCAGCCGCGGCCGCACCAACCTGCACACCATCACCCAGGCCGCAACCCTGCACGCCTACACCGGCCCCATCATGGCCGACTACGCCGCGTACACCTGCGCCTCCACCATCGCCGAACTCGCCGAAGACCTCACCCAAAACAGCGCCGGAACCACCGAACTGTACACGCTCACCCACGGGGCATTCGCAACCCTAGCCCACGCGCAGCACACCCCCCAGCGCGTGCTCACCCGCTACCTGGCCCGCGCCATGGACCGCTCCGGCTGGCCCCTCATCGGCGAACGATGCACCCGATGCGGCACCCCACTCACACCCGAAGCCACGGCTCGGGAGGGCACGGCGGAAGCCCCGGGCCGATATCTCGCCTTCCACACCGCCCACACCTACGGCCAGTACACCGTCCTCTGCCCGAAGTGCGCCCCCGCCACCGATGCGCCCCTCACCGCTCTCACGGCCGAAGACCTGGCCTACGCGCTCGCCGCCGCCAGCCCCAACCCGAGCGCCTGGGAAACCATCGACGCCGCACCCCGCGGAACCGCCGATAAAATCCTCAAACTCTACCTCGCCACCACCCAAAATCTGTTGGAGCACCCTCTCAAAACCCTCGGGGCGCTTGAGGCGGAAACCCCCGCAAAATAAACCCCGAAGCGCCCGCCCATGCGCGCCGTGCCACGGTAAAATAGCTAACAGCACGCCAGGTTTATATCTGGCGCATATCTAGGCAAACGACCCCGGGGGAGAACCCGCCAGGGAAGAAAGGCACACATGGCACGCACCCAGCCCGTACCCCCGCCCCCGCATCCCACCGGGGCAACCCCGCCGCCGATTCCGAAGAAGTTCATTCCGCAGCACGTCGCCGTCGTCATGGACGGTAACGGACGCTGGGCCAACGAACGCGGCCTGCCCCGCACCGAAGGTCACCGCGCCGGCGAGGCGGCACTGCTGGACGTCGTCGCGGGCGCCATCGAAATGGGCATCCCCTACGTGACCGCCTACGCCTTCTCCACCGAAAACTGGAAGCGCTCGCCCAGCGAGGTTGCGTTCATCATGCGTTTCTCCACCGAGGTGCTGCAGCGCCAGCTGGCAACCCTCAAGACCTGGGGTGTACGCATCCGCTGGGCCGGTCGCCGACCCAAGCTGTGGAAGAGCGTCATCGAAGAGCTCGAGCTCTGCGAGCGCGAAACCATCGACAACACCGTCTGCACCCTCACCATGTGCGTGAACTACGGCGGCCGCGCAGAAATCGCCGACGCGGCCGCAGCCATCGCGGCAGACGCAGCCGCGGGCAAGCTCAAGCCCGGCAGCATCACCGAAAAGACCATCCAAAAGTACCTGGACGAACCCGACCTGCCGGATGTTGACCTGTTCCTGCGTTCCTCCGGTGAGCAGCGCATCTCAAACTTCCTGCTCTGGCAGAGCGCCTACGCCGAGTTCGTCTTCATGAACGTGCTCTGGCCCGACGTCGACCGCCGCACCCTCTGGGAAGCCGTCGAAGAGTACGCGCGCCGCGACCGCCGCTACGGGGGCGCAGTCGACGCCATCGCCACCGAGTAGGCCGACCACTAAGCCCAGGCGTTAGCGCCCCAACGCGACGACCCGGTTCGCCGCCCACAAACCACCCACACCTCCAACACTAGGGAGAACAAATGCGCATCTACCCGACCTTCTTCAACATCTTCTTCAAGGGCATGGACCCCGAGAAGGCACACCACATCGGCTTCTGGGGCGTGCAGACCCTGCGCAACGTCGGCATCACCCGCGCGCTGCGCAAGTACTTCCAGCCCGCACCCGAACTGGCAACCACCGTCATGGGCATTACTTTCCCCTCGCCGTTCGGCCTGGCCGCGGGCTTCGACAAGGGCGGCAAGGGCATTGCCGCGCTGGCTGGTATTGGCTTCGGCCACGTTGAGATCGGCACCATCACCGGCCAGGCGCAGCCCGGCAACCCGCAGCCGCGCCTCTTCCGCCTCGTCGAAGACAAGGCCGTCATCAACCGCATGGGCTTCAACAACGACGGTGCCGCAGCGGCAGGCCCGCGCGTAGCCGCCGCCCGCGCAGACCTCGAAACCGAATACCGCGGCGTCGTACGCCCCATCATCGGCGTGAACATCGGCAAGACCAAGATCGTGGAACTCGAGAACGCCATCGACGACTACCTGATCTCCACCCGCACCCTGGCACCGCAGGCAGACTACCTGGTCGTCAACGTCTCCTCCCCGAATACCCCCGGCCTGCGCACCCTGCAGGCCATCGAATCCCTGCGCCCGCTGCTCACCGCCGTGCGCGAGGAGGCAGACCGCGTCAGCCCCAACCGCCACGTACCCCTCACCGTTAAGATCGCACCCGACCTGGTCGACGAGGACATCATCGAGGTGGCGGCCCTGGCCAAGGAGCTGAAGCTGGACGGCATCATCGCCACCAACACCACCATCGCCCGCGAAGGCCTGGGCCTGACCAGCGATATGACCAAGGTCAAGGAAATCGGTGCCGGCGGCCTCTCCGGCGCGCCGCTGAAGCCCCGCTCCCTCGAGGTGCTGCGCCTGCTCAAGCGCGAAATCGGCGACGACCTCGCCATCATCTCCGTCGGCGGCGTGACCACCGCCGAGGACGTGCAGGAACGCCTGGACGCTGGCGCCGACCTGGTACAGGGCTACACCGCCTTCCTGTACGAGGGCCCGCTCTGGGCGGCACACATTAACCGCGGCCTGGTGAAGCTGCGCCGCGCTCGCCGCTAGAAGGTTTGCAGGCGGGAGCGTTATGCTTCCCGGCGCGCTGACATGGCGTGTTGACTTGGCGTGCTGAAAGGGGGCACCGTTCTCTACCCGTAGGGGGGTGGATGCGGTGCCCCTTTTGCGTTTCTGCGCGGGCAAACAGCTCGCGTAATCGGACGGACCACCGCCGGACAACAACCGGGCAACAACCGGACGATGGGAATAGACCAATAACGGGTTCTAGGCGCGCACCCCCGCATAATGGAGGTAGACGGGAAATCATGCACTACAACGATGTGGAGGACCACCCATGACCCCCAACGCGCTGAACCGCCGCTCAATGCTGACCGGAGGCACACTCATCAGCCTCAGCACCCTACTCGCCGCCTGCGTGCCGCACGACATCACAACTGCAGGAGACGGATCCACCGCCTCCGGCAAGCCTGCCACCAACAGCAGCTCGAGCCGTAGCGCCAGCAACAACACCGGTAGCGGCGAATACCGCAAGGCAGATGCCAAAGGCCCCGCCCAGAACGTCCCCAAACCCAACGCCCCCGAAGACGGCTACCGCGCAAAGACCCCCGACGGCCTCCTCAAAACCATGGACGCCTGGAACCAATGGATTAACTACGGCGTCCAAACCGGTGACTACAGCAAAGCCCGCGAATTCCTCTCCACCTCAAACGACGGAGAACTCAAAATCTACCGGGAAATAGAAGCGCTCTACCAGCGCGGCGGATGGGTCATCGACGGCATCGAATACTTCAAACCCGCCGGCATACCCAGGACCGACGACCATCAAAGCTACTACCTGGAAACCAACCACGAATGGGACAAACACACCGAGGTAGAACCCGACGGCCGCCAAGAAACCTGGAACAGCGACAAGGAAGAAGAAATCTACACGTTCGCCCTCGAACACCGTGACGGCAGGTGGCAGATCCTCTACTCCCGAATCGAAGCCTAGTCGTACCGGTATCCAGCCACGACATATACGTCCAGAAGCCACATACGTTTCGAAAAGCCACCAAAGAAGTAGCTTCTCGAAACACATGTGGCTTCTCGCGTAAAAGGCCCAGAACGTAAGAGGGTAAGGAGAGTTTAGCGGGCACAAAAATAGGGGAGAGGCCCGAGAATACTCAGGACCTCTCCCCAAGCGCCTATAAGGCACTTAACGACTTAGTGCGGGTACTCGCCGTACTTCACCATCGGAACCGGACGGCGCCAACGACGAACCATCATCACACGGTTAAAGGTGTACATACCACCACCGCGCTGAACCTCGCCAAATTTAGCAATCAGCTTCTTCTTCAGGCCACGCCACAGAATGAAATAATCAATCACCCACAGCAGCATCGCGGCATACATCGCGTACACAGAACCGTAATAAATCGAAACGCCAACCTCGGACGAACCCGAAACACCCTGACCGATCCAGCCGCCAACCAGCAGAACCAACAGAACAATCAGCATGAAATCGCCCAGGTTACGGCGCGCATCCACGTAATCACGGATGTAACGACGCTGCGGACCCTGATCCACAAGAGGCAAGAAACGCTGATCACCGCCACGCAACGCCTCATTCTGACGAGCACGAAGCTTAGCGTTATCCTCACGCTCACGACGACGAAGCTCAGCGCGCGCCTCACGATCATTCGCAAGCGCACGATCACCGCCGCCCACCAGAGGCCTATGACGAGCCGCCTCCCGCTCCTTACGCGAAGGAGTCGGACGGCCCTTCTTCGGGGTAAACTTCGGATCAACCGGAGCCTGCGGCTCCTCTACAACCTGCGGCTGAGCAGCTTCAGTCTCAGCCTTCTTATTCTTACGACCAAACACCCTCCCATCATACCCGACACACACAGATACACCCCCTCCACAACAAAACCACGTCAGAGCCTGAAACACCACAGCCCCACCCCACCGCAAGACCCCGAATAACACACCCCCACACCCCGCGATGTAAGGTAGAAACATGACTACTGAATTCACCCACCACAGCGCCCTCAACGACGCAATCAACGAACGATTCGAAGCCACCCTACAAACCCTCACCGACCTCGTCGCCATTCCCTCCATCGCCTGGGAATCCCACGACCTCACCCAGGTCGACCGCAGCGCAGAAGCAGTCGCCGCACTCGCCCGCAAGGCAGGCTTCGACAACGCACGCATCGAACGCGCCACCTACACCACCGCCGACGGCACCGAAAAGCAGGGCATGCCCGCCGTCATCGCCCAGCGACCCGCCGCCGAAGGCTACCCCACCATCCTGCTCTACGCCCACCACGACGTACAGCCCGCCGGCAACCTCGACCTCTGGAACACCGAACCCTTCGTCGCCACCCACAAGGGCGACCGCCTCTACGGCCGCGGCGCAGCAGACGACAAAGCAGGCATCCTCGTACACCTCGCCGCGCTCGCAGCCATCAACGAAACCCTCGGCGATGACTTCAAACTCGGCGTGAAGCTCTTCATCGAAGGCGAAGAAGAAGCAGGCTCACCCTCCTTCGTCTCCTTCCTCAACACCTACCGCGACGAACTATCCGCCGACTACATCATCGTCGCAGACTCCGCCAACTGGCGCGCCGGCGTACCCGCACTCACCACCAGCCTGCGCGGCGTCGCATCCGGCGACATCGAAGTACGCGTCGGCAGCCACGCCATCCACTCCGGTATGTTCGGCGGCCCCATGCTCGACGCACACACCCTCATGGCACAGCTCCTCGCAACCCTGCACGACGCCACCGGCGCCGTAGCCGTCGAAGGCCTACACCGAGCCCCCGAACCCGAACTCGAATACGCCGAAGCAGACTTCCGCAACGACTCCGGAATCCTCGACTCCGTACCCCTCGCAGGCACCGGAACCGTCGCCTCCCGCCTGTGGACCCAGCCGGCCATCTCCGTCATCGGCATGGACATCCCCTCCATCGCAACCTCCTCCAACACCCTGGCAGTCCTCTCCCGAGCACGCATCAGCACCCGTCTCGCACCCGGCGACACCCCCGAAAACGCACACCGCGCGCTCGCCGAGCACATCAAGGCCCACGCCCCCCACGGCGCCGAGGTCAGCTACACCGCCGTGGATTCCGGCATGCCCTTCTCGACCGAGGTGGACGCAGACGGTGCGCAGACCGCCCTGGACGCCATGCGCGCCGCCTGGGACCTGGAACCCGTACAGACCGGCATGGGCGGCTCCATTCCGTTCATCGCCGACCTGAAGCAGACCTTCCCGCAGGCACAGATTCTGGTCACCGGTGTGGAAGACCCCGACACCCGCGCCCACAGCGCCAACGAGTCCCTGTACATCCCGGACTTCAAGAACGCAATCCTGGCGGAGGCACTGCTACTCAGCGCACTCGGCACCCGCTAGGCGCTGAAGAAGCGTCTCCAAAGCACCGCGGCGCGCCGGACACCAACCGGCCCACCGGCGCGCCGCGGCAATGCGGAATACCGCGGCGAGATACCGAAGCGGGGGAGTAGCGCCCCCGCAACGGTCGCGATACTGCAATTGCGATACAGAGGCGGGGTGTCGCGGTAGGGAACCGGCCAGCAGGCCCACCAATGAGTCCCCGAACACATCCACCCCCACCGTAAATTCGGTATCCTAGAAGCAGAATTACCGTGAAAGCCCACGCGCAAACGCTCACGCCCCCGGCGAACTACACACAACCCAGGTTGTGAAGAACTCACCCCGGCGCGTATCGTGAAGGCTAAAACACCCGAAACACCGCACACGGCCAACACGGGCAACCAACACAACAAAGGACAACACTCATGAGTGAAACCACCACCGAACTGCCCACCCACGGCGTCACCCTCACCGAAGTCGCACAGGCCAAGGTCCGCGCACTCCTCGAACAGGAAGGCCGCACCGACCTGCGCCTGCGCATCGCCGTCCAGCCCGGCGGCTGCTCCGGCCTCATCTACCAGCTCTACTTCGACGAGCGCGTCCTCGACGGCGACGCAGTCCGCGACTTCGACGGCGTAGAGGTCATCGTCGATAAGATGAGCGCACCCTACCTCGACGGCTCCACCATCGACTTCGAAGACACCATCGAAAAGCAGGGCTTCTCCATCGACAACCCCAACGCAGCAGGCTCCTGCGCATGCGGTGACTCCTTCCACTAAACCGAAGACACCCCGGCGCTAAGCACCACCAAGGTACATCACGCCTAGTAAACCCCCGTCTCGCATACTGCACCCAACCGTGCAGATACGCGACGGGGGTTTTACACTTAAAACATGACTACGCACGAAATCACCTGGAAATACATCCTCAACCAACTGGTTAAGCACCAGAACCTCAGCGACACCGAAGTCGCCTGGGCCATGGACCAAATCATGACCGGCCAAACCGAACAGCCGATCCTCGCGTCCTTCCTCACCGCACTACACTCCAAGGGCGAAACCCCCGAAGAGCTCGGCGCTCTCGCAGCCGGCATGATCGCCAAAGCCGAGACCGTCGACATCGACCCCCACGCCGTAGACATCGTCGGCACCGGCGGCGACCAGCAAAACACCGTCAACATCTCCACCATGGCCGCCCTCGTCATCGCAGGAGCCGGTGCAACCGTCGTCAAGCACGGCAACCGCGCCTCCACCTCCAAATCCGGCTCCGCAGACGTCCTCGAAGCCCTCGGAATCCGCCTCGACATGCCCATTCCCGCCGTCGCCGAGTGCGCTCGCGAGACCGGCATCACGTTCCTGTTTGCCATGACCTTCCACCCGGCCATGCGCCACGTGGGCCCGACCCGCCGCCTGCTGGGTATTCCGACCGCGTTCAACTACCTGGGCCCCATGACCAACCCGGCCCGCGTGAAGTCCTCGGCAATTGGCGTGGCAAACCCGGTCATGGCTGAGAAGATGGCTCACGTCTTCGCCGAGCGCGGCGATCACGCCCTGATTTTCCGCGGAGACGACGGCCTGGACGAGCTGACCATCGCCACCACGAGCCGCCTGTGGGAGGCTGTAGACGGCAAACTGACCGAGTACCGTTTTGACCCGACCGAGTACGGCCTGCAGAACGCACCGCTGGAGCAGCTGCGAGGCGGCGACGCCGAGTACAACGCGGGTGTGTTCCGTGCCATTTTGGCGGGGGAGGGGGAGTCCCCGAAGAGCCCGCTGCGCGCCATTCACGACGCCGTGCTCATCAACGCGGCCGCAGGCCTGGTGGCCTACCGCCCGACCAACGGCGAGAGCTTTGAGACGCGCTTCACTCAGGCCCTGGCCGATGCGCGCGAGTCCATTGCATCCGGTGCAGCGGAGCGAGTGCTCAACGCCTGGGTAGAGTTCAGCGAAAAGCACGCGGAGGACTAGGGAATTAGTAGCCAGAGGCGAGAGCCTCGGGGCTGATTTTAGAAGCCGAGCTGAGAAGGGCTAGGAGCTCTGGAAGCCGAAAGGCCTAGAAAATCAAAGACAGGCACTCGAGACGAACAGAGTGCACCGAAGGGTGCGGGGTCTCGGGTGCCTGTCGTTTACCGGGATGCGCCGCAGGGCGTGAACGGTCAGGCGTTCGAACGCATAGCTGCTGCGGATTGAGGAAGCTGAAGCGCGCGGAGTTCAGAGCAGTGGACGAGAACAGCGTAGTCGCACCACGAGGAGCACGGGCTCAATTTGCATCGGTCAGAGCGTGCCAGCCAGAGCGTAGAAAGCACCGGTGAGCATCCGGTGGGGTAGTGAAAAATAGGTCTACTTTACATAATGTATATTATCGGCTTTTTAGGGAGATTGATGAATACTCGATTCTGCCTTGTTGAACGCCGTCTTAACACTCGATGTATTCACCCGCATTTTCCGTCATAACCCATCCCCGCAGGCGCCCCACCTGACATAATGGGCGTAAGCCGCCGAGACATTGATGACTCAGAACCCGGTACGTCCGAGACGTGTTGAGTTCACACCCGCGCGGCACACATTCCGAAACTCCGAAGGAGGAAACATGGATTGGCTCTTCGAGACACCCTGGACGCTCTGGGTTGTTCTCGCCCTCGCCTTCGCCGTTATTGAGATGCTCAGCCTCGACCTGTTCTTTCTCATGCTGGCGATCAGTGCAGGCATTACCGCGGCAATATCGCCCTTCGTGGATAACATGCTCATCCGAACCGTTATTTTCGTAGTGATCTGCCTGATTCTGGTTCTTGGCCTGCGCCCGCCGCTGCTCAAGAAGCTCAACCGGTCGGCCGGTAACACCGCCACCAATGTCGAGGCACTCATCGGGTCTGAGGTGCGCATCACTCAAGATGTGACTAGTGAAAGCGGTTTGGTTGTACTGGCCGGCGATACATGGACGGCGCGTACCGTATCCGGAACGCTCCCCGCGGGAAGCCTCGCGAAGGTCAGGTCCATTGATGGTGCCACCGCAATCGTAGAGCCTCTCCCCCACAGCTAATACCCACCTGAATACCGGCTCTAGAAGCAGATTCAGATACCCAAAAACACGCCATATAACACACCGATAAGGAGAAATAATGCCTATCAGCCTTATTCTGACGGTCCTACTCATCATCTTCGTGCTGACGATGCTCGCCAAGACCGTGCGCGTCATCCCGCAGGGACGAGCCGGCATCGTCGAACGACTGGGTAAGTTCCGCGCCGTTCTCAAGCCCGGCCTGCACATCGTCATCCCCGTGGTTGACCGCGTGCTGCCCCTCATCGACCTGCGCGAACAGGTGGTGTCCTTCCCCTCGCAGTCCGTGATTACCGAAGATAACCTCGTGGTCGGCATCGACACCGTCGTGTACTTCCAGGTCACCGACCCCCAGGCCGCAACCTACGAAATCACCAACTACATTCGCGCCGTGGACGAGCTGACCAGCGCAACCCTGCGTAACGTCGTTGGCGGCCTGAACTTGGAGCAGACCCTCACCTCCCGCGACCAGATCAACGCGGAGCTGCGAGGCGTACTCGACTCCACCACCGGCCGCTGGGGCCTGCGCGTCTCCCGCGTGGATATCAAGGAAATTCAGCCTCCCGTGTCCATCCAGGACTCCATGGAGAAGCAGATGCGCGCTGAGCGTGACCGCCGCGCAGCAATCCTCACCGCAGAAGGCCAGAAGCAGTCTGACATTCTGACCGCCGAGGGTGAATCCCGCGCCGCCATCCTGCGTGCTGAGGGTGAAAAGCAGGCACAGATTCTGCGTGCAGAGGGCGACGCACAGTCCGCCATCCTGCGCGCAAACGGTGAGGCCGAGGCCGTGCAGAAGGTCTTCGCCGCCATCCACGAGGCCAACCCCAGCCAGCAGCTTCTCACCTACCAGTACCTGCAGACCCTGCCCAAGCTCGCCGAAGGCGACGCCAACAAGCTCTGGTTCATCCCGACCGAGCTCGGCGATGCACTGCGAGGCCTGGGTAACGCGTTCGGCACCCTGCCCGCATCCAACCTGGCGGATGCACCCGCAAAGTCCTCCGCCCCGAAGGCCGAGGGTCAGAGCTACGGCATCAACGGCTAGCAGGCACCTAAAAAATTCATAGGGTTCAACCCCTGCACAGTGGGCGGGCGGAGACTATTACCGATATAATGGATGTTTTGTAAACGTTCGAGGGAATAGCTCTCCCCCGCCCAACGTTATACCTGAAGCGCCGCCCGGCGCACACGACGGACACTGGAGGAAAAATGAGCGATCGTAGCCTGCGCGGTATGCGCCTGGGTTCCCAGTCGATGGAAACCGAATCGAACGTGCAGCCGGCACCCCGCCAGCGCGTCGAGTACCGCACCGCAGACGGTGACCGTGTTTTCGTGACTTTCGCGGCCGAGGCAGAGATTCCCCCGGTCTGGACCGCAAAGTCCGGCAAGGAGGCCTTCCTGGTCAACGGTGATTCCACCGCCAACGCCGAGGATGAGAAGCCTGCACGTACCCACTGGGACATGCTCATGGAGCGTCGCAGCATTGAAGAGCTGGAGAAGACTCTGGAGGAGCGCCTGGAGTACTACCGCAACCACTTCGCGGTCTAAGGAACGTCTAGATACGTTAGGGGGCCTTTCAGCGGCATGTGAGCCGCCGAAAGGCCCCTTTTGTGTACCCCGGATGCCTTCCTGCCCGTCATGTGCGAGAGGCGTTAGGGGCTCTCAGAGGATTCCAACAGAAAGGGGCCGGGGCGGATGCTCGTAATGCGCATCCGACCCGGCCCCTCATATGAGGTTGGGTTATGACCCGGGACTACTTCTTGCCCAGGGCCTTCTTCAGCTTCTCCGCGTGGCTCTTCAGGCCCCAGCGGGTCACCTTCGACATCGAATCGAAGATGATGTTGCCGTCCATCTTCGAGGCGCCCACCTCGCGCTCAACGAAGGTAATGGGCACCTCGACAATCTTCAGTCCAGCCTGCTCAGAACGCCACGCCAAATCCACCTGGAACACGTAGCCCTTCGAGTCAATACCCTCAAGGTTCAGACGCTGCAGGGCCTCGCGGCGGTACGCGCGGAAACCTGCGGTGATGTCCTTGATGGAGGTGCCCAGTACCATACGGGTGTACAGGTTAGCGCCGCGCGAGAGAATCTGGCGGTGAGCCGGCCAATTCTTCGTCTTGCCACCCGGCACGTAACGCGAACCGATGGCCAGATCGGCGCCCGCCTCAACGGCGCGCACCAGGGAGGGCAGCTGCTCGGGCTGGTGGGAGCAGTCAGCGTCCATCTCAATCAGAATCTCGTAGCCTGCCTCCAGACCCCAGTCAAAGCCCGCCAGGTAGGCGCCGCCCAGGCCGTCCTTAACGGTGCGGTGCAGAACGTGAATCTGAGGGTCCTTGGCCGAGAGCTCGTCAGCGATCTGGCCGGTGCCGTCGGGGCTGTTATCATCCACCACGAGAATATCTACCTCGGGAGCTGCCTTGCGAAGACGCTCCACCACAACCGGTAGGTTCTCCTTTTCGTTATACGTCGGGATGACAGTCAGAACGCGCATAATACTCTCTCACGTGTGCATATAAAACGGGCAGTGTAGATTTCCAGTATACCGGTTAACTATGTGAGCGACGGTACGCAATGGGGTATCTGGGTATTTCATTTCCTGTAAAAGGTGGTGGACTAGCCGAAAAAATTATTTACTTTCAGTGTAAATAGACTCAAGAACGGGTAGGGGCGAGTCGTCCTCCAGGACCGGAAGCAGCGGAATCCGGGCGCGAGGGTCGGTGCTCCACGAGGCAACGCGCGAATCCGGAGCCTGAACCATCAGCGCCTCCACACGCCAACGCGTCACGAAGGCCGGGGTATCCGGCGCCAGCTGGCCCATAAACGGGTTCTCCTCATGCGCCAGACGGTACACGCCGCGGGTCAGCGCCGCAAACGCGCTACGTGCAGACACGCCGTGCTCATCGTTCACCAGCGCGCGCACCAGGGCCCACGCACCCGGCGCAAACAGCTGGGTATCGGAACCCAACGCAATCGAGGTGCCCGCAGCGTTCGCGCGGCGCGCAACCGAAGCCACCGACTCCTGGCCCTCTCCCCCGGCGGCCAGCGTGGCCAGCGCCTGCACAGCCTCCTCGTCCTCGTCAGACTCCGGCTCGCACACGCTCAAACCCAGGTGCACGCGGCCCTCGGCCAGTTTCTGCAACCACTCATCGCTAATGGGATCCTGAGCCGTGCTGTACGCTGCGTCCAGGCGAATCGGAAGCCACGGACGCTCCCCACGAATCGACAGGGCGGCCTCAGCGGCGGTAGCAAAACCTGCGGAAGCGTCAATCGACAGAACCAGCGCGGCGTCCTCAGCCACCTGGGCGTAGCGCTCCGCCAGCCCCGCGGGAACGTGGATACCCGTCAGCGACAGACCCGGCAACGCGCGCGGGCCCTCGGTCAGCGGACGCAGCGCCTTAATTGCGCTCACCAGCTCCTCAAGGTCGACGCCCGCCCGCTCACGGCCCTCAACCCGCGGGCCCGAAGCATCAAGAATCAGACGGATATCCGCCGGGCCGTGCTCCTCGATGTTGTGGCGCAGGGCCGACACCAGATCCGCCGCATCATCCATGGAAGCCAGCAGGGTGTGGGTGTGGTAACCCACGGCGCGGTAGACATCCAGGTACTCGAGAATCTCGACGGGCTCCTTACCGCCCACCGGCGCCAGGGCGCGAGCAAAAGCGGGAGTCAGCAGGGCACCGTCGAGCTCCACCACCTCGGTGGACTCATCGGCAATCGAATGAGCACCCGCATCAGAACCAACCCAGCGGACGACGCCGTCCTCCGTCAAAAGAGCCGTGGCATAGGGGTCGACGGGGCTGTACACGCTACCGTCCACAAAAATACGGGTGGCCATTGTTAATCCTTTCGCCATTGAGCGGAACGCTGGAACTCGGGCCCGGGGCGCATCCGCCAACGCGGCGGAACACCCCAACAGGCCCTAGTCCGAGTATAAAAGCACCCCGGGGGCTGCGGTAGTATGTGCATCCTTTCACGACAAAGAATGACCCGCGCCCTCCGGGGGTATCGAATGATGGAACGGCGATGGCGGCGGGGAGCACCCCAGCCCCCGCAAGAGGCACGCCGCGAGCGCGTTAGACGTCCAGCGCCACAACACCGCGGCGTACTGCCTCGATGGCCTCCTCACAGCGAGCGCGGATGACCGGGTCCAGGGATCGGATGTGCGCGATCTGGTCTAGGGCGTCCAGTACCTGCTTTGCCCAGCGGACGAAGTCGCCGGCGGCGAGGCCGGTGTCTTCGATTGCCTTTGCGAGGTGGGCGCCGTTTGCCCAGGCGTACATGGGTTCGACCAGGCCGAAGTCGCAGGCCGGGGTCGGGTCGACCTTGAACTGTTCTTCTGAAGCGTTGAGGTCGGCGAGGCGCTGCGTGATGGTGGCTATGGGTGCGCGCAGGGAGGGGTGCGGGTAGTGAGCCAGGTATTCTACCGCGTCGCGTTTGCCCTGGTAGGTCAGTGCGGCGACGGTTGCGGCGATGGCGGCGGGTGACAGCCCGTCGAGGAAGTGCGCGTCTAGGCACAGGGCGGTGAGTAGGTCGCGTTCGCCGTAGATGCGGCGTAGGGCCTGGCCACCGGTGGTTAGCGACAGTTCGCCGTTTTCGGTGCGTTCGACGTAGCCGTAGCTTTCCAGCAGGCGTGCGATGCGGTTGAAGACCTGGGCGATTGTGTTGGTGCGGCGGGCGATTTGGCGGCGCAACCCTTCGGTTTCGGAGTTGAGTTTCTGCCAGCGTTCGGCCCAGCGCATGTGGTTTGCGCGGTCGGAGCAGCCGTGGCACGGGTGGTTGCGTAGCTGCGCCTGTAGAGCCTCCAGCTGCGCGTCGATGCTGTTTTGGCGTGCCGGGATGTTCTGCTGTGCGAGCGCACGCGGGGCGCGGCCGTCGTAGAGTGCCTGGCGCATGCGGCTTGCGGTGTCGCGGCGTTCCTTGGGGGTTTTGAGGCTTAGGCGCTTGGGGATTTTGATGCGTGAGACCGGTTCGACGGCGCCTTCGAAATCGCGGGTTGAGGCGGTGCGCTGGTGCGCGTCCTCGGTGACGATTCCGATGCGGGGGTCGGCGTGCGAATCGGAGCGGGTGATGACGACCGCGTAGCCGCGGGAGCGGCCGTGCGGGATGTAGATGATGTCGCCGGGCAACAGCTGCTGGATGCTGTGGTGTGCCTGCGTGCGGGCGTGGCGTTCGTTGCTCTTGGAGGCTTTCTTTTCTAGTTCGGCGATTTGGCGGCTGAGCTGTACGTATTCGGTGAAGTCGCCCAGGTGGCAGGCCATTGCTTCGCGGTAGCCTTCCAGGGCGTTTTCGTTTTTGCGTACGCGGGAGGCGATGCCCACGACCGACTTGTCGGCCTGGAACTGTGCGAAGGAGGATTCCAGGATTTTGCGGGTGCGTTCGGCGCCGTAGGAGGCGATGAGGTTTGCCGCCATGTTGTAGGTGGGGCGGAACGAGGAGTTCAGCGGGTAGGTGCGGGTTGAGGCGAGGGTCGCCACGTGTTCCGGGGACAGGCCGGGGCGCCATATGACGACCGCGTGGCCTTCGATGTCGATGCCGCGGCGGCCGGCGCGTCCGGTCAGCTGGGTGTATTCGCCGGGGGTGATGTCTACGTGGGATTCGCCGTTGTACTTGGTGAGCTTTTCCAGGATGACGGTGCGTGCGGGCATGTTGATGCCCAGTGCGAGGGTTTCGGTGGCGAAGACCAGCTTGACCAGGCCCTGGGTGAAGAGAGCCTCCACGACCTCCTTGAACAGGGGTAGCAGGCCGGCGTGGTGTGCCGCGATACCGCGAATCAGCCCGTCGCGCCATTCGTAGTAGCCGAGGGTGTTCAGGTCGCGGGTGTCCAGGTGTGCCGTGGCCTCCGCAATGTAGGCGCGGATGGTCTGCTGCTGTTCGGGGGTGGTGAGCGTAATGTCGGCTGCCACGCACTGGCTGACCGCGCCGTCGCATCCGGCGCGGGAGAAGATGAAGCAGATGGCGGGCAGTAGACCCTGCTTGTCGAGGGCGCGGACCATTTCGGGGCGGGTGATGCGCTGGGGGCGCAGCGGTGCCTGTTCGCCGCGCTCACCGTCTGAGTAGCGGCGCGTGCGGTCTGAGCGGCCGCGCTCGCCGCTGCTGAAGGTTTCGTTGAGCCAGCCTTCGCGGCGGTGGCGGAAGCGTTCACGCTTGCCGCCGTAGCGGCCGCGTCCCGGGCCGGAATGGAAGCCGGGGCGTAGTGCCTTCAGCTGCGGGTTCAGGCGCAGGCCGGCCAGCAGAGGGTTGGCGCCCGCCTCTACGGATGCGCCGCGCTGCTTGGCCTTCTGCGTCTTCTTTGCCTGTTTGCGGGAGAGCTGCTCCTCCGGCTCCTGGTTTTTGCCGTTTTTGCCGTGTGCCGAGTTGTCCTCGGGCACGAAGAGGTCTACCACGCGGTGGCCGACCATCATGTGCTGCCACAGGGGCACCGGGCGGTGCTCGGAGACAATGACGTCCGTGCCGCCGCGCACCGTGTCCAGCCAGGCTCCGAACTCCTCGACGTTCGACACCGTAGCCGACAGGGAGATGACGTTCACGTGCTCGGGAAGGTGAATAATCGCCTCTTCCCACACCGCGCCGCGGAAACGGTCCGCCAGATAGTGCACCTCGTCCATGACCACGTACCCCAGGCCGTTCAGGGTGGTGGAGTTGGCGTAGAGCATGTTGCGCAGCACCTCGGTGGTCATCACGACCACGGGGGCTTCGGTGTTGATGCTCGTGTCGCCGGTCAGCAGGCCCACGTAGTCCTCGCCGTACGCGCGCACGAAATCGTGGTACTTCTGGTTGCTCAGCGCCTTGATCGGGGTCGTGTAGAACGCCTTCATGCCGCGGCGTAGCGCCAGGTAGATGCCGAACTCGCCCACGATGGTCTTACCCGCGCCCGTGGGGGCGGCCACGAGGACGGAGCGGTCCGCCTCCACCGCGGCGCAGGCCTGACGCTGAAAGTCGTCCAGCGGGAAATCCAAGGAGGCCTCAAACGCGCCCAGGGCGCTCTTGGCGTATGCGGAGCGCTCTCGGGATGCGGCGTAGGCGGCGGCGTAGTCGGTGCCGGTCTGCTCGTTAGAAGCGGTAGAAGTGTGTGCGTCAGAAGTGTGCTGTGCGTGGTGCTTAGTCATGGTACATCCAGTGTAGCGGCTGGCCTGCCGGCGCTCGGCTCGAAGCGGCGGCTTCCGGCAGATATCAGGTACGGGCGAACACACGGGTGAAAACACGGGTGGCACGCGGCGGCTCGAGCCCGACCGCGAGCGCATCCGGCGCGCCTTCTGGGCTTTGGGGCCGTCCGGGGGCGGGTATGCGGAAAGGGCGGGGCGCAGAAGGTGAATCTGTGCCCCGCCCTTTCGGCGAGTACCCGTGATGTGGTGTTCCGTCAGGAACGTTTAGGAGGTTTTTTCTTCGTCGAAGTAGCCCATCTTGGCCAGGTCGTCGGCGCTGGTTGCGGTGTTCAGGGTTGCTTCGTCTGCGCCTTCTGCCAACTTGGCGAGCTTGCGGTCGCGGCGCTTGTCGTTGAACATGCAGATGCCGATGGCCGCGAAGAAGAAGATGAGCAGCGGCGCCATGAGGACGAACATCATCATGATGTCGCTGCCGGGTGCGGTCAGTGCCGCGATGACTGCGACGAGGACGACGACCCAGCGCCAAGATTTCAGGATGGTCTTACCGCGAATCAGGCCCAGCATGTTAATGCCGACCAGAATCACGGGGATGATGAAGGCGCAGGAGAAGGTGACGACGAACTTCAGGATGAAGGAGATGTACACGCCCGCGTCAATGTAGTTACTTTCGTTGACGGGGGTGAACTTCAGCAGTGCGTAGACGACGCCGGGGAGGGTGAAGTACGAGATGGCCACGCCGCAGCCGAAGGCGAAGATGGCTGCGGTGAGGAAGCCGAAGAGATACTTCTTTTCCTTGGTGTGTAGCGCCGGCAGTAGGAATCGCAGCGCCTGGTAGAGCCAGACGGGGGATGCAATCACCATGCCGATGTACATGCCGACCTTGAGCAGCTGGTCGAAGGGGGATGCAACGGAACCGTAGTTGAGGTTGGCGTTGCGGCCGGTTTCTGCGTTGATCTGCTGCAGGGGTGCGGAGATCATTTCGATGAAGGGCTGGTAGAGGAAGACCGTGCCGATGATGGCCGCGATGATGGTCGCGATAGCCGCCTTGATGAAGCGGTCGCGAAATTCGCGTAGGTGTTCCTTGAGTTCCATGCGCGCTTCAGGGTTGAGTTTGCGGTTGCGCACGTCCTGGTCGGGTGTTGCCACGGGGTGTCCTCTGGGTGTCTGTGCCTATGGTTGGCTGAGGGGTTTGGGGGCGGTGCCGCAAAACCCGTGCCGGCCGGTGGGCGGGCACGGGTTTGGGGCGTGGTGTGTTGAGACCGTTGGTTACTTGGTTTCGGTCTTGCCGTTGTCTACGACCTCGCCGGTGACGACCTCTTCACCGTTCTCTGCCTTGGTGGCGTCCTTCTTGGGGTCGCTCTTGGCGTCGTTCTTGAGGCCTTCGACCTCGGTCTTGAAGATGCGCATGGACTGGCCGAGGCTACGTGCCATGCCGGGGAGCTTGGGGGCGCCGAAGAGCAGGACGACGAGGAGGATGACGACGATGATGGTCGCGGGGTGGCTGAAAATCTGGCCCATGGTGTGCCTTTCTGGTTAGAGCAGGTCTCCGATGTTTTGAGGTTGGCCGAGTCGATCTCGTCGGGAGACCCGTCGCTTGATCCGCTCAGACCTGCGTGTCTGTTTGCCTTGTTCGTAGTTATTGTATGCCTCGGTGATGGGTGTGAATACCCCGAGGGTGGTGTCTCGCGGGAGTTTTCGAGTGGCGTTTGCTTGCGCGGTGTCGAATTGTCCCTCGATTGACTCGACCCAGGTAACGGTTTCGTCGAGTAGCGTGAAACCGCGAGTGAGTGCTTTGTAGGTGAACCATGCCAAGTAGAGGAGCGAGCAGATGATGAGCGCGCCCCATAGCAAAATCCAGAACCACCAAGACATGGGCACCATTATACAAGTTTTGAGGTGTTGTTTTGGTGGGGTGTTGATGTGTTCTGGGGGTTTTAGTCGTGTTTTTGCGGATGGGTGTAGGGTCTAGTTTTCTCTGGGCGAAGCGGGGTTGGCGTTGGCGAGGGCGGTGAGGTGCTCGAGGAGGGCGGCGCGCAGGTGCGCGGGCCCGGTGATTTCGAGGGATCCGCGGTGTGCAATGACGGTGTCGATGATGTTCTTATCCCCGGCGCCAGCGATGTTGTTGTAGTGCACGCGGACGTGGGTGGTTTTGGTGCCTTTTCGGGCGTGCTCGGCGCTGCGGCGCTTGTAGGTTGCGGTGAGGTTTTCGAGGGTTTCGCCGCCGGGGGTGTGGTCGGTGGGGTGGATGCGCAGATCGACGCTGGGGTTGGTGGTGGTTTTGTGCTGCTTGGCGTGCCAGTCGTTGACGGTGCTGTCGTGGTTGGGGCCGATGTAGTGCGGCTGTGCTTCGCCTGCGGGCGCGTAGCTGCTGATGCGGGTGAGGCGGAAGTTGCGCCAGAAGACAGGTTCGACGGGGGTGGGCTCGGCGCTGGTGGAATTGGTGGAGGCGCTCTCCCCCGCCGCGCTCGCGGGCTTCACGTTCTCAGCGGCAGGGCTCTCTGCGGCGGCGTCCTCAGACAGCGTGGCGAGGTGGCGTGCCTCGCTGGCGCGGCACCACGCGTGCAGGTAGAGGCGGTCACGGTGCAGGGTGAGCGCTACCGGGTCGACGACGCGTTCCGCGGCGCGGGTGCCGTAGGTGATGGTGAGGGCGCGTCCGCTGGCGAGGGCGGCGCGCGCCTCCTGCAACAGGGGGTCCTCGGGCGCGAAGAGCAGGTGCTTCGCGTAGTCGGTAGTGCGCGGGTAGGCCTCCGCGAGCGCGGCGAGGATCGCGGCCGGTCGCGGGTCGCCCGAGTACATCAGGTCGGCTGCGGAGAGCGTGAAGACGAGGATTGCCAGCTCGGTGTCGGTGAGGCGGGCGTAGTTGAGCAGGGTGAGGGACGCGGCGCCATCGTTGAATTCGGGGAGCAGGTTGAGACGGGCGGGGTTGGCTGCGTCGGGATCCTTAGCCTCAGAGTAGAAGGGTACCTCGTCGAATTCGTCGTAGATGGCGTTGATAATTTTGTCGAGCTTGGCTGCGTTGTTGTTGTCGACGCGGTAGAGGGGGTTGAGCTTGTTGAGGGGCATGGGCGTCTCGCCGTGGACGTCGGCCCAGCGGTCGGCGCGGTGCAGCGCGAGGATGAGGTCGTCGAGATCGTCGAGGGCGTCGTTGCGGGAACGCTGGGTTGTGAGGAACCACTTGGCGGGGGTTTCGGGTTCGCCGGTGTGCAGGGCGATGAGCTCACGCAAAAGTTCCCGCTGGGCGGTGTGGCTGTCCTGCTGGCGGCCGGTCAGGGTCTTGCCGGATGCGGGGTTCGCGTCGTGGTGCGGCTGGATGAGCCAGCCGGCGCAGGTGGCGTCGATGGCGCTGTCTACGGCGCCGTAGGAGGGCACGGTGAAGGGTGCGGCGGGGTCCTCGGCGCCGGGGTTGGGGTCGAGGACGGTGAGGGTCTCTTCGTAGCCGCTGATTTTCTTGAGGCGGGTGCGGGCCTCGTAGGCGGGGTTGATGGGTGCGGGGTCGATGCTTGAGAACACGTCGAGGCTTCGGATGCGGTCGGTGCGGTAAGTGTAGGTCTTGCGCTCTTCGGGGGTTTTGTCGCCGAGGGGAAAGTGCGCGACGAGATACCAGGAGCCGTAGCTGTAGATGAGGCCGGCGACGCTGACCTTCTCGTAGGTTTTGATGTCTCCACCGCTGCCCTGATAAGTGAAGTTGAGGGTCTTGCGCTGCGCGTAGGCGGTGAAGAGCTCGTAGAGGTGCGGGTCGTCGCTGAAGTGCAGGCGCTGGATGTGCTCGCGGTAGGCGTGCAGGTCGCGGGCGCGCTGCTTGACGGTTTTGGTGAGGGGCGGCTGGTTGTCCCGTTTGATCTCTTCGATTCGGGTGACGTTAGCCGCGGTGAGCGCCTCGTCGGTGAGGTGCTCGCTCGTGAGCGCAATCTTGCGCAGGATGCGGTAGGCCTCGTCCTGCAGTTCGGTACCTTCCCAGCCGCGCAGCTCGGCGTTGAGGAGGCGGAATTCTTCGGCGGTGGGGTTCCACGCGGTCAGCGAGGCGGGGGCTTCTGCGTTGAGGCGGTAGCGTCCGGAGGTGTCGGTGGTGAAGTGGGTGATGCGCGCGCCGGCGTCACGCAGGGTCTGCTTGGCGCGTTCGAAGGCGCGTTCGCTCGCCTCGGAGAGCGCGGCCCCCGGGGCGGAAGTCTTGATGCCCAGGAGGCTGAGGAACTCGTCGCGGCTGATGCCGTTGCGGCGGGTGGCTTCGTCGGGCGCCTCGGCGACGGTGGCGAGGCGGTTCAGGGTCATGAAAAGCTGAGCTGCGGTGGACATGGTTCCATCATACCGTGTGTGTTCCGCGGCACTTGCTTCGAGTCTGGGGCGGCGGCGGGAGGGATACGGAAGAGCCGTAGGAAGGGCGAGCCGGCATAGAAAGTCCACCGGCACGCGCCATCAACACGCATCCCCGGTGCGCAAAAGCCCGGCGCCTCTCCCCCGTCGAGGGTGAGACGCCGGGCCGAGTATCTCTTACGCAAAAAACGCGAGAACCTGGCTAGTCCTTAGCGAACGTCGAGCAGGTCCACCACGAAGATCAGGGACTCGCCGGGCTTAATGACCGAGCCCGCGCCGCGGTCACCGTAGGCCATGTCGGCGGGAATCTCCAGGCGACGACGACCGCCGACCTTCATGCCGAGCAGACCCTCATCCCAGCCGCGGATGACCTGGCCAACGCCAACCTGGAAGGGCAGCGGCTCGCCGCGGTTCCAGGAAGCGTCGAACTCCTCGCCGGTAGAGAAGGCCACGCCGACGTAGTGGGTGAGCACGCGGGAACCGGGAACGACCTCGGCGCCGGTGCCCTCAATCAGGTCGGTGATGACCAGCTCGGTGGGGGCGTCGCCCTCGGGGAAATCGATTTCGGGCTTTTCGCGGTCGAGCTTACGCTGGCCGAAAGACATGGTGGTCTCCTTTGATTGATTCGAAGTGATTCGAAATGGTGGGGTGCGCTCGCCGCCCATCTCATGTGGGCGGCGAGCGCGGTTGAAAACGTGGGTAGCGTTCCCGGGTTTACTGCGCGGTAGCCGAGGGCGCCGGGGTTGCGGTGGCCGCATCTGTGGAGGCGCCCGAAGCGGAGGCGGCGGCGGCGGAAGCGGCCTGAGCCCGTTGCAGGGTCTGCGGGTTCTCCTCGGCGCCCAGGATGTCCACGACGAACACGAGGGTGCCGGTCGGGGTGGAGCCGTTGGCGGACTCGTTACCGTACGCCTGGTCTGCCGGGATAATCAGCTCAACGCGGGAGCCGACCTTCTTGCCGGTCAGGCCGGCGGTCCAGCCCTTGATAACGCCCTGCAGGGACAGCGCCGCGGGGATCTTCTCGTAGTTGCCGTCGAAGACCTTGCCGTCGGAGTACTGCACACCGAGGTAGCGCACGTAGATGGTGTCGGTAGCCTTCACCTCGGGGCCGGTGCCCTCGATGAGGTCCTTCGAGACGAGCTCGGTGACGTCCTGCTTGGTGTCGGGCAGCTTGATTTCAGCCTTGCCGGTGGACTCGTCCAGGGTGAAGGAGGGCAGGGACGGGTCGGCGGGCTGAGCGGTGCCGGTGGCGTACTTGGGCAGCTTGGCCTTGACGGTGTACACCTCAACGTTGGTTGCGGTACCCGGGGACGCGGTTGAGGCGGTGGGCGTGCCGGAGGCGGTGCGCTGCTGCAGGATGTTGGTGCTGTAGGAGAAGGAGCCGCCAACCTTGATTTCCTTGAGCTTCTCGTACACCTCGGGGGCTGCCTGCTTGAGCTGGTCGTTGATGGGCAGCAGAATCGGTTCGCTGGAGTAGGTGGAACCGGCCACCTTGCCGTTAGCACCGTTGAACACGGCCGCCTCGACGAGCACGAAATCGCCATCGTTAATGGAGTCGCCGTTACCGGTCTCAATCACGTGCGCGGTGGGGGTGGATGCGGCGAAGGGGGTCGCGAAGGACACCTCGGGCTCCGCGGTGGCGCTCTTGAGGGTGTACTTGACGCCGGAGAGGTCGTCGTTGGGACCGGCCTTGGGGGCGCATGCGCTGAGAGCGAGCGCGAGGGCGACGCCTCCGACGCCGATATAGGTTAGGGGTGAGCGTTTGGTCATGATATATCCTCTGGTCGTGTGCGCGCCGGATAATGCGCGCGCCTTCAGAATAGTTTACAGGTACGGGGTCTGGGCGGTCTCATGCTACCGTCCGCGGCTGTGGGCAGGCTGTGCGCGGACGGAGTATCCGTAGGGTTGGGGCGCCGTCTGCGAGGTTGGGGGCGTTCGCCGGAGCAAACGCCCCTTCACGTGTTTCCCGAGCAGAGTTCGCCTGGCAGGGCTTGTCTAGCAGGGCGGCGGGAAAGCCGCCTCGCGGTGCTGACGCGCCTTGCCTTCCAGCAGGGTCAGTACCTCCTGCAGGCCCTCGCTGTCGGTCGCGAACGGGTCCTTGCACACTAGGGTGTGCTGCGGGTACGCGTTGAGCTTCAGGTGCACCCAATCGACGGTGAACTGCTCCCCCGCCGCAACCGCCGCGTTAATGAAGCGCGAGCGCTGGGTGGCGCGGGTTGCCGGCGGCTCGGTCTTCGCGGCCTCTGCGGCGCCCTCGGGCAGGATGCGCTTGACCGCACCGCGGCGAACCAGGGCGTGGAAGACGCTACGGTCCGGATCGATATCGTGGTACGCCAAATCCAACTGGCGGATGCGGGGGCTACCGTAGTCGGCGGGCTGGCCTGCCGCGCGGGCGCGGGTGATGTACGCATCCAGCAGCTTCTTCTTGATGGCCCAGTCGATTTCGGTGTCGATGCCGCTGTAGTCGCCGGATTCGATGGCGTCCAGGGTGCGCTGCCACAGGTTGAGGGCGTAGTCCACGTGGCGGTGGTGCGCTCCGTACTGTTGCACGTACTGGCGGGCCGCATCCAGGTAGTGGCGCTGAACGCTCAACGCCGTGTAGTACTGCCCGTCGGTGGTCTGGAAGGTTGCGGTGCCGGTCAGATCGTGGCTGATGGCGCGCAGGGCCGCCGGGACGGACACAATATCCAGGCTCGTGACCGGGAAGCGGTCCTCGAGCATGCGCAGCACCAGGTCGGTGCTGGCAATCTTCAGCAGCACGGTCGGCTCGGCCATGTTCGAGTCGCCGTTGATGACGTGCATGCGGCGGAACTTCGAGGCGTCGGCGTGCGGCTCGTCACGGGTGTTAATGAGCGGGCGAGCGCGGGAGGTCGAGGTCGAAGCCGCCTCCCAGATGTGGTCGGCACGCTGGGAGAACGAGTACGAGGGCACGCCCGTGCTGGAGGCCGGGTCGGTCGAACCGGGCACCGGGCCGCCCTGCGGGTGGGTCTTACCGGCGCCCACCAGAATCTGGCGGGTCACCAGGAACGGCACGAGCTGGGCAATCAGGTCGTTGAACTGTAGCTTGCGGCTAATCAGGTAGTTCTCGTGGCTTCCGTAGGAGTTGCCCGCCGAATCCACGTTGTTCTTGAACAGGTACAGTTCACCGTCGAGGGGGCGGCCCTCCGAACCTGCGAGCAGGCGCTTGCGGGCGGTACGCGCCAGGTCGGCGAAGAGCAGCTCGCCGGCGCGTTCCTGCGCGAGCAGCTCGTCGATGCTGCTACATTCGGCGGAGGCGTATTCGGGGTGCGAGCCGACGTCCAAGTAGAGGCGGCCGCCGTTGGGCAGGAAGACGTTCGTCGAACGCCACTGGTCCAGTACGGGCTTGAAGAGGGCGGCGGCGGATTCTTCGATGCTCAGCCGGCCCATGCCGTGCGGGACGTAGCTGAGCCCGAATTCGCTCTCAATGCCGAAAATGCGGTGTTCCATGATGCTGACCCGGCGCGCAGGTGCGTCGGTTACTCGCCGCCCTTCTGGACGAAGCCGGTCACGAAGTCCTCGGCGTTCTCGGCCAGCAGGCCGTCGATTTCGTCGAGCAGGTCGTCGACCTCGCTCACGTCAGAAACCACGTGGGAGGCGGCCAGGGTCAGTTCCTGCTCCTGCTCGGCGGCGGTGGTTTCGGTCTGCTGCGCGTTAATGCGTTCGCGGCTCATGGTTCTCTCCTTGAGGTTGGTTAGGTTAGTTAGTTTGGTTAGTTGGTCTGTGGCGGTGGTGCCGGTCGGCGCGGGTTGCGTTCCCGCGCCGGATGCGCCGGATGCACCGCCTCAGTGGGTTTTGTGGGTTTTGTGGTTTTCGCCCTTCCGAATGGGGGTATCAGCCCCGGGACGGAATGTGAGTTCGTGTGGGTTTGGGGGCTGAAGCACCCCGCGTCGGGCCCAAACCCCGATACCGCCCCGCGCCCTAGCGCAGGCCGTTCAGCAGCGCATCCGAGTGGTTTGCCTCCTCCAGCAGCGGCTCCACCTCGGCGGCACCGTAGCGGGTCGGCTCCATCATCGTAAAGCGAGTCAGCTCCTTCGAATAGCGGCCACGGCACGAAACCGTATCCCAGTTAATACCCAGAATCTCCTCGGGCCAGCGGGACATCAGCGTGCCGCGCAAAAACGCGCGCGTCTCACGCGGCGGCTCAGACACCGCACGCTCCACCTGCTCCGCAGAGAACAGCGTGCGCATGCGCCCGCGCGCCACCAGACGATGGTACAGGCTCTTCGACGGATCAATATCAGCGTACTGCAAATCCAGCGCCTTCAGCTTCGGGTTCGCGTAATCCACGCCCTTCTCAACGTAGCCGCGCACCAGCGCGTACTTCGCCACCCAGTCCAGGCGGTCCGCCAGCGAGAGCGGGTTGGTCTCCAGGGCGTCCAGCACCTCGCCCCACAGGTCGAGAATCTGCGCGGTCGCCGCATCCACACCCGCCGGGTTCGACTCCTCGTGCGCGCGGGAGGCCTCGTAGTAGGCGCGCTGAATCTGCAGGGCGCTCGCCGAACCGCTCGTCGACACCGGGTTCGGCAGGGTCGCCGAAGAAGGAGCCAGCAGCAGCTGCGCCGACAGAGACAGGTCGTGGCTGACCGCGTGCATCGCCGCCACCGGGTCGGACAGGCGCACACCCGGCAGCACCGGGTGCTGCTCGCTGTGCGACTCAATCAGGTTCATGACCAGCGCCGCCGTGCCGAACTTCAACAGGTTCGAGTAGTGCGAGAGGTTCGCATCCGCCGGAATCACGTGCAGGCGGCGGTACTTCGACTCGTCCGCGTGCGGCTCGTCGCGCGTGTTCACAATCGGGCGGCGAATCGTGGTCTCCAAACCAATCGTGCGCTCAAAGAAATCAGCACGCGAACTAATCTGGAAGCCAGGAACCTCACCGTGCGTGCCGATACCCACGCGGCCCGCACCCGTGAAAATCGCGCGCGTGGCGAAGAACGGCAGGAGCGCATCCGCCACCTGCTCGAACGGAACCTCGCGGCTGATCAGGTAGTTCTCGTGCGCGCCGTAGGACTGACCCTTCGAATCGGTGTTGTTCTTGTACAGCTTCACCTGCGGCAGGTCCTCGGCGTGCTTGCCCAGCTCCACGAGCGCCTGGTAGGCCAGCGCGTCACCGGCGGCATCGTACAGCACCGCGTCGGCGGGGCTCAGCACCTCGGGCGAAGAATACTCCGGATGCGCGTGGTCCACGTACAGGCGCGCACCGTTGGGCAGGATCGCGTTCATCGTCACGCGGTCCCAATCCAGACGCTCCGGGAAGCCGCCGCGGCCGTGCACGCCGGCGAGCGCATCCAGGGCGCTGCGCGGCTCGGCGGGTTCGCCCGGTGCCTGCACGCCCGCCTCGCGCATAATCTCCAGGGCGATGTCCTGGCTGGTCAGCTCGGTGCGGGTGTGGGTCATCTGGCTCGAGTGCGCGGTGGAGGCGTCCTGCACCCGGCCGAAGGCGTCGCGCAGGGGCGACTCGGACTCCCCCAGCCACTGGCCCTCGGGTGCGGCGGGGGCGCTGGGTTCGGTCGAGTAGTTCTCGGCTTGGCGGGCCTCCTCGGCGACGAGCTCGGCGGCCAGGGCGCGGCGCTGCAGCTGCTCGCGGAAGGCCTCGCCGCGGCGGAAGGCGAGCTTGGCGTAGGTGTTGACCACCAGTGCGGACAGCACGGTCGGGTTGGTGCCCGGCGCGGAGGGTGCGATGACGCCGTATTCGGTTTCGGCGCCCATGATGCGGTGCACGCCGTAGCTGGGTGTGGAGTTCATGGGGTTCTCCTGAAAGGTTCCTATATAAATTCTGGACCTGCGGTAATGCCGGTTGTGTCGCGGGATAAGCGCTCGGTGAGTGCCGGATGAGCGCGACCCGGCTCATGCGTGTAAAGGCAGTTTAGCGGGCCGGCTCCACCGACACGAGGCGGCCACGCACACCGGCGACGGCGAGCGCATCCTCAATATCGGGCAGAGGCGGCAAATCCACCTGATCCTCAAACTCGGCGCGCACAGCCTCCAGCAGGTGGCGGGTGCCAATACCCACACCCGCCGCGCCGTTTACCTCGGCCGCACCGGAAGCACCGGCGGCGGTCAGCGCCTGCAGCTGCTCCTTAATCGCGGCCTTCTTCGCGCGGTCCACAATATTGCGAATCACCGCACCCGAGGCGAAGTCGCCGCGGTAGAGCGTGTGCGTGGAGAGGTGGCCGGTCGCGGCGTTCGAAGAGCCCACAATCATGGAGGAATCCACGGTCGCCACGGCGTACGCGGTGGAGGGGGTACGCGCGTACAGCTGGCCCGTTGCGGCGGCAATCATCGAGGTCAGGGCGGCGCGGACGGATCCGGCGGCGGCCACCTCCGCAGCGTCTAGCGGCAGGTCCTCGGTCAGGTACAGGCCGAAGATTTCGGCGGCACCGGCGGCGTCCGGGCGGTTAATGCGAATCTTCAGGTCCAGGCGGCCAGGGCGCATCACGGCGGCGTCGATGAGGTCCTCACGGTTGGTCGCGCCAATCACGATGACGTTCTGCAGTGACTCCACGCCGTCAATTTCGGCCAGTAGCTGCGGCACGATGGTTGTCTCGATATCGGAGGAACGGCCCGAACCGCGCATGCGGAACAGCGACTCCATCTCGTCGAAGAACACGACGACCGGGTGACCGGCCTCAGCCTTCTCGCGGGCGGCCACGAAAATATCGCGAATCTGGCGCTCGGTCTCGCCCACGAACTTATCGAGCAGCTCGGGGCCCTTAATGTTCAGGAAGTAGCCGCGGGTATTCGACCCCGGGTTCAGCGCAGCCGCACGAGCCGCCAGGGAGTTCGCCACAGCCTTAGCAATCATGGTCTTACCGTTACCGGGAGGGCCGTAGAGCAGAATACCCTTGGGCGGTGCCAGGTGGTAGCGCTCGAAAATCTCGGGGTGCAGGTAGGGCAGCTCCACCGCGTCGCGAATCTGCTCGATCTGCGCGCCCAGGCCACCGATCTGGCTGTAGGTGACGTCCGGGATTTCCTCAAGCACGAGCTCCTGCGAACGGGAGGCGGGCACCTGCGAGGTAATCATGCGGGTGCGCGTATCGAGGGTCACCGCGTCGCCGGTGCGCAGCTGCTCAACGTCGAGGGAACCGGCCACGCGCGCCACCTGCTGGGCGCCCGAGGAGGTATCGACCAGCACGCGTTCGCCGTCGAGCACCTCGCGCACGGTCACCACGTCGCCAAAGGGCTCGGTGTCCAGGGCGACCACGGCCTCGGACTTGTCGTTGAGGAGCACCGTCATGCCGGGGGTGAGGGTGGACAGGTCAATCAGCGGGGACACCGGAATACGCATGAGGCGGCCGCCAACCTGCACGTCCAGGTAGGTGTCAATCTCGGCGGGGGTCTTATCGTCGGCAACCTGCTCGTAGGTCATGGTCTGGCCCTCGTGCACGGCCAGCACAATCGCCGAGTTCAGCGGCGGCATGACGTTCTGCGAGAGGGAGGCGCGCAGGCGCTCCACCTGGTAGCGCATGCTGGTGATGGCCTCGACGAGCTTGCGGTTCTTCTCCCCCGCGCCGCGAATCTGTCGGCTCATATTATCGCGGGTTGCCTCGGCGGCGGTGAGGCGGCGCAGCACGGCGTCATACTCCTGGGCGCTGACGGGCTGACTGCCGGGCAGGGAGGTCGAACCGAACGCGGCGGAGTAGTGCGGCGCGGCGGATGCGGCACTGTGCGCGGTGCCGTGCTGCGGGGTTCCGTTGCGGTCTGCGGATTCGTGGGGGGTCACGGTCTCTCCTATGCGTGTCCGGGCGGGTCGGGCTGTTGCTGGCGGGCCCTTCGGCTGCCTCGATGCGCGGGCTCCGTCAGGGCCGCACCGAGGACGGGGTTGGTACTTTCAGTCTATCGAGAACGCGCGGCTCGGCCGGGGTTCGGGGCGCCAAATTCTCTGCGGGCTCACATGCTGACCCGGTAGTTCTCGGTAGTTCTCAGCTATTTCCCGCTCATCCCGGTGGTTTTAGATTTTTCCGGCGGTTCTAAGCTCTTGCCCCGGCATCTCGGGGTTCTGAGGGTTGGCCCGGGGGTGAGGGCGCGGCGGCTCCTGAGAGCAAAACCTGCGGGCGCTCCGCGGGGGCACCGGCTGATACCCGTGCCCCCGCGTGCCCGTATGAATTATTCAGCCGCCTCGGCGTCCTGCGCGGCCTCAGTGCTCTGCGTAGCCTCGGCGGTCTTCTCAGGCTCCAGGCCGTTTTGCGCGGTACCGTTCTGTTCCAGCGCAATCTCGTTCGCGCGGGCGGCGTGCGCGGCAAGGTTCTTCGCATCGCGGGCTGCGCGGCGAATCTTCTTGTCGGTCACCTCGCGCTCACCCACGTTCATGGGGATCCACGCGTTCATGTCCTCCTCGGAGAAGTCCGTCTTGGAGGCGCGACGCTTCGGCGCCAGGCGTACCGCACCGTCAGCCAGGCGACGAGCCACCACCAGGAACGCGGTGTGCGCCACCATGCGGTGGTCGGGGCGGACCGCCAGACCCTCCACGTGCCAGCCGCGCACAATGGTCTCGTCGCACTCGGGTTCGGTAAAGCGGCCGTCCAGGCGCATGCCCTCAACCAGGCGCGACATCTGGGTCACGGTCGCAACGTAGCAGATGAGCACGCCGCCGGGTGCGAGCGCCTCCGCCACGGCGTCCAGGCATTCCCAGGGGGCGAGCATGTCGAGGACCACGCGGTCGACGCTGCCGGGCTCCTCGACCTGCGGCAGGGTGTCCTGCAGGTCGCCGATGCTCAGCTTCCACGCCGGGTGGGGTCCACCGAACATGGTTTCAATGTTGCCGCGGGCGACGTCTGCGAACTCTTCACGGCGTTCGAAGGAGTGCACGCAACCGTAGTCGCCGACTGCACGCAGCAGGGCGATGGACAGCGCACCGGAGCCGACGCCGGCCTCGACGACGCGCGCGCCGGGGAAGATGTCTGCCTTGACGATGATCTGGGCGGCGTCCTTGGGGTAGACGACGGCCGCGCCGCGCGGCATGGAGAGCACGAAGTCTTTGTAGAGGGGGCGCAGCGCCTGGTAGAGGATGCCGTGGGTGTTGGCGATGACGGTGCCTTCGGGTGCGCCGATGAGGTCGTCGTGCTTGAGGAAGCCCTTGTGGGAGTGGTATTCGCCGCCTTCGGCGAGGGTGATGGTGGTGATGCGGCCGCGTTCGTCGGTAATCTGGACGCGCTCGCCGGGGCGGAAGGGGCCGCGGCGGTTGATTGCGCCGGTGGGGGTGGGGGTGCCGCTGCTCACGGGGTGGTTCTCCTCGGGTGGGTCTGTGCTGACGGGCTGGGTCCTCTCGGCGGGGAGAGCGTTTCCAGCAAAAAATCTCTACTCATTCTACCGGAGGTTACGGCGTGCACGGAGTGAACACAGAAAAGCGCGAGGGGCGGTGCTACGGCCGTATGCCGTAGCGCCGCTCCCCCGCGCTGTCTCGTCCTAGCCGGGCGTTGCTATAGAAGCCGTCTTAGAGGACCACGCCCAGGCGTGCCGCCAGGATGTCACGCACCAGCGCGCCACCGCCGACGGTAGTGTCCGCCAGAGCCTTCACAGCCCACGCATCCACAGCCGCCAACGCCGCCGGAGCATTCAGGTCCTCACCGAGCGCCTCACGCACAGCGGCCAGCAGCTCAACCGCTGCCTCATCGGTGACACCTTCGGAACCCTCACGGCCCTCAGCCACCGACACCGCGTGACGGTAGGTGTCCAGGCGGGCCTTCGCGTGCTCGAGCAGCTCGTCGGTCCAGAACCAGTCCGAACGGTAGTGCTGACCCATAATCGCCAGGCGAATCGCGTTCGCGTCCTCACCGGCGGCGCGCAGGCGCGAAACCAGCACCAGGTTGCCGCGGGACTTGCTCATCTTGTGGCCATCCAAACCGACCATGCCGGTGTGCGCGTAATGCTTGGCGTGCGGGCGGTCAGACACGGCCCAGGTGTGGCCCGCACCCAGGTCGTGGTGCGGGAAGGTCAGGTCGTTACCGCCGGCCTGAACGGTCAGCGAACCGTCCACGAACTGGCGGGCAATCATGGTGCACTCGATGTGCCAGCCCGGGCGGCCCGCGCCCAGCTCGCCGGCGTCCCAGCTCGGCTCGCCCTCGCGCTTGACGCGCCACAGCAGCGGATCCAGCGCATCACGCTTGCCGGGGCGGTTCGGGTCGCCGCCGCGCTCAGCAAAAATCTCGAGCATTTCGTCGCGGCTCAGGTGCGATACCTCGCCCGGTGCCCACGAGTAGCCCTCGGCGTTGGCCGGCAGCGCGCGCACGGCCTGCAGGTCCAGGTACACGTCACCGTCGGGCTGCTCAACGCCCTGCTCACCGGTGTAGCCGGGCACGCGGTACGCCAGGCCGCGGCGGTACAGGTCCTCAATAATCGGGAACAGCCACTCGATAGACTCCACAACGCCCACGTAGTGCGCCGGCGGAATCACGTTCAGCGCCTTCATGTCGGTGCGGAACAGTTCCGTCTGATCCTCAGCCAGCTCACGCCAATCCACGTTCGTGGCGGTCGCGCGTTCCAGCAGCGGGTCGTCCACATCGGTCACGTTCTGCACGTACGTCACCGGCACGCCCGCATCCAGCCAGGCGCGGTGCAGCAGGTCAAAAGCCACATAGGTGGAGGCGTGACCCATATGCGTCGCGTCGTACGGGGTGATACCGCAAACGTACAGGCTCGCCGCCTTATCCTCCTGAACCTGAACAATCTCACCGGCAGAAGTATCAAAAATACGCGGCAACGCGGCCTGACCGGGCAGAGTCACAGAGGCGGGGGCATCCCAAGCTCGCATGGGTTTCCTTTCCGTAAAAACGCCCACAACCGGTGGACGCGCCACACCCGCCGCCCAACCTCAAGGCATGCGGGTGCCAAAAAATCTACTCCAATAAGAATACCCGCCCGTGAGAAACTCACGGACGGGTATGTCATATCACGCTGAGGGCTAAAGCCTTAGAAGGCCGAAGAAGTAGCGTTCAGCACGCCGGTACCCAGACCCACAAAAATCAGGATACCCAGGGCGATACGGTACCAGATGAAGATGCCGTAAGACTTCGACGACACGTACTTCAGGAACCAGCCAATCATCAGGTAACCCACCACAAACGCAACCAGAGTAGCCACGATGGTCGAGGGAATACCGTAGAAGCCGGTGGCCTCCTCGCCGGTGACCACCTTGAAGGTCTTGTACAGACCGGACATGAACACGGCGGGCATGGCCAGAAGGAACGAGTAACGCGCCGCGGCCTCACGGGTGTAGCCCATGAACAGACCCGCAGTAATCGTACCGCCCGAACGGGAAACACCCGGGATCAGGGCCAGCGCCTGCGCGCAACCGTACAGCAGGCCGTGACGGAACGTCAGATCCTTCAGCTCACGCTGCTCGCGGCCAAAACGGTCCGCAAGGCCCAGGAACACGGCGAAGACAATCAGCATGGTCGCCACAATCCACAGGCTGCGGAACTGCGTGTCGATGTAGTCCTCCAGCACCAGACCCAAAATGCCGATGGGCAGGGAGCCAATAATAATCAGCCAACCCATGCGGGCGTCCGGGTCGTTACGCGGCACGCGGCCGGCAAGAGCACCAAACCACGCCTTCACAATGCGCACAATATCGCGCCAGAAGAAGATCAGAACCGCGGTCTCAGTGCCCAGCTGGGTGATCGCGGTGAACGCGGCACCCGGGTCGGCCTTCTCCGGTAGGATCTGGCCAACAATGTTCAGATGCGCCGATGACGAAATCGGCAGAAACTCTGTCAGGCCCTGAACGAAGCCCAAAATAATCGCTTGAATCCATTCCACGCCTTCAAGGATACAGCAGGGGTACGGCGACGGGGCGGTCCGCGGAGAGTGATATATCACCTCCGCAAACCGCCCCGTCCACACCGCGGAACGCCGCCGGGCGAGTCAAACGCGCCTATCCGCGCCGGATGCGCTCCCCCGCCCTCGCGGAAAACCCGCGTAGCTTAGGCGTCGCGCAGCGCACGGTTCACGGCCGAAATCATGGCCTTCAGAGCCGCACGGGTCGTCGAGTTATCCACGCCAATACCCCACAGCACGCGCGAATCCACGGCGGCCTCAACGTAGCAGGCCGCGTTCGCGGTCGAGGAGGAAGACATCGTGTGCTCGGAGTAATCCATCACGCGAATATCCACGCCCTCACCCGAGAGGATGTTCTGCAGAGCATCCACCGGGCCGGTACCCGATGCGGTGCGGTTGTAGGTGTGACCGTTAATGTTCAGAGCCACGCGCAGGGTGGTCGCACCGGTATCGGCCGAATCAATGTTAATCGACTCGATACGGTACTTACCCCAGCGCTTCTCGGAATCGGTGGCGGGCAGGTACTCGTCCGCGAAGATGTCCCACAGCTTCTTGCTGGTCATCTCGCCGCCCTCGGCGTCGGTGCGAGCCTGAACAATCTTCGAGAACTCCACCTGCGCACGGCGCGGCAGGTCCAGGCCGTGATCCTGCTTGAGCAGGTAGGCCATGCCGCCCTTACCGGACTGCGAGTTCACGCGAATAATAGCCTCGTAGGTGCGGCCCAAATCGCGCGGGTCAATCGGCAGGTACGGGACCTCCCAGTAAACCTCATCCACGCTCTTGCCGGCCTCGGCGGCGCTGCGCTCCAGGGCCTCGAAGCCCTTCTTGATGGCGTCCTGGTGCGAACCCGAGAACGCGGTGAAGACCAGGTCGCCGCCGTACGGGGAACGCTCGTGCACCTTCAGCTGGTTGCAGTACTCAACGGTCTTGCGGATACCGTCAATGTCCGAGAAATCAATCTGCGGGTCAATGCCCTGGGTGTACAGGTTCAGGCCCAGGGTCACCAGGTCGACGTTACCGGTGCGCTCGCCGTTACCGAACAGGCAGCCCTCGATGCGGTCCGCGCCAGCCAGGTAGCCCAGCTCGGCGGCGGCCACGCCGGTGCCGCGGTCGTTGTGCGGGTGCAGCGAGAGAACGATGTGCTCGCGGTGGTTCAGGTTGCGGTCCATCCACTCCACCGAGTCGGCGTACACGTTCGGGGTGGCCATCTCGACGGTTGCGGGCAGGTTCACGATCAGCTCGCGGCCGTTCTGGCCAATCTCCAGCTCGTCGGCCACGGCGTTGACCACGCGGGCCGCGTACTCCAGCTCGGTGCCGGTGAAGGACTCGGGCGAGTACTCGTAGATAATCTTCGTATCGGAAATCATCTGCTCTTCGTACTTGCGGCACAGGCGCGCACCCTGCAGGGCGATGTCGAGCACGCCCTCCTGATCCTGGTGGAACACCACGCGGCGCTGCAGCACGGAGGTTGAGTTGTAGAAGTGTACGATGGCCTGCGGTGCGCCCTCGATGGCCTCGAAGGTGCGGGCAATCAGGTGCTCGCGGGCCTGCACCAGAACCTGAATGGTCACGTCCGAAGGAATGTGGCCGTCCTCGATGAGGGTGCGCACGAAGTCGAAGTCGGTCTGCGAGGCGGAGGGGAAGCCCACCTCAATCTCCTTGTAGCCCATCTTGACCAGCAGCTTGAACATGGCCAGCTTGCGGTCGGTGTCCATGGGGTCAATCAGCGCCTGGTTGCCGTCGCGCAGGTCCACGGCGCACCAGCGCGGTGCCTTCTCCATGACCTTGTCCGGCCAGGTGCGGTCGGGAAGGTCGACAACAATCTGCTCGTGGAAGGGACGGTACTTGTGTACCGGCATGGGGCTGGGCTTCTGGTGGTTTTTCATGATGAATTTCCTGTGGGTTGGTCCGTCTCGTGCAGCCCGCTTCGGGGCCTGTGCTGTGCCCGGGTATCGGTTCCCGAGCCGTCGTCATCAAGGCGGTGCATCGTATCGATGCTGGTGAGATGCCGCGTCAAAAAGCCGGAACGGTCGCGGCAGGTTCTAGCGTGCCCCGTTCCGGCGAATAAGCAGCAGGTTTACTGCGGTGCGGTGCGCGCCGCTCATGCTCTCACCGTAAGTGGTCATGCCTCCACGCTATCACAGCCCGCGAAAGATTACCGCCGGCGCGGTCGGGCCCGTCCATCATCTGGAAGAACACGAGGTCGACGACTACGCCTGCACGCGGTCATACACCCGGCCACGCGCGCGGTCATACGCCCGGGCATACGAAAGGGGGGCGCACCCACCGCATTGGCGGATGCGCCCCCCTTTCACTCACCGGAGACAACCCCGTAGGGTGTCTAGAAGGCGAAGGCGGTCTGGCACTTGTTCTGGTCGGCGGTCTGGCCGCTCGCGTTACCCGCGATGGCCGCCTCCTGCTTCTCCATAGCCTCGCCCGAGGGGAAGTCAGTACCGATAGTCACCGACACGCCCTGAACCTCTTCGGTTGCCACCACGCGGGTGACGTTCAGCTTGCCGGCAATCTCCTGAGCCTCAGCCTCGTAACCGGTCGAGTAGAACACCGTGGTGAAGTTCGTCGGAGTAGCCGAAGTACCCGGAGTAACATTCGTGTAGCCCAAGCCCTCAATCACCGAGGCGATCGTGGCGGAACGGCCCTCCAGGCCGGTCGCGTTGTACACGCTCACCGGGGTCTCACGATTCAGCTGAACCGCCGGGGCTGCTTCTGCGGGCTTTTCCTCTTCCTTCAGCGACTTGTCATCGCGCAGACGCTGGAAGACATTATTGGCCGCTTCGGAAACCTGCAGTCGGTTCGAGTCCTGGGTCCACGGCTCGGTCGGCACGGTCGCGAACACCACGTTCGACAGGTCCACGCCACCGAGGGTTGCGCCCACACCAATCAGGGTGCCGATATTGCCCAGGCCCTTGTCAACGGTCACGTTCTGGGTAATCGCCTCGGCGATACTTGCCAGGCGGCCCGGGTTCGACAGGGTTCCTTCGCTCTTGACCTTGCGCAGCAGCGAGGCCATAAAGCCCTGCTGAGCCTGAATACGGCCGATATCGGAACCATCCGAGAAGCCGTGACGGCTACGCAGGAACGCAAGAGCCTGCTCACCCTCAACGGTGGAAGTACCCGCGGGAAGCTTCAAGCCGCTGTACTCGTCATCAATCGGAGCGTCCACACAAACCTGAACGCCGCCAACAACCTTCGACAACTCCTTCACGGCGTTGAAGTCGACCAGCATAAAGTGGTCGATGTTCACACCGGTCAGCTTGCTGATGGTCGCCACGGTGCAGCCCGCACCGCCGCGAGAGAGCGACTCGTTAATCTGAACGTTATCCTCGGCCGGGTAGACGGTGCCGTTATCCGGGTCGGTGCACTGCGGTACCGAAACCATCAGGTCGCGGGGGAAGGACAGCACGCTCACGTTCTTGCGGTCCTTGCTGATCTGCAGGAGCATCATGACGTCCGCGCGAGCCTCAGAATTGCGGTCCTCCTCGTCACCGTAGGCGCCGTTATTGCCTTTGCGGGTGTCGGAGCCGATGATGAGGATGTCCAGCGCGCCGTTCTCCAGGCCGTCCTTATAGTTACTGATGTTCAGCTCCTGCGTGTGCAGGTTATTGCGCATACGCAGGGCGAATACGCCGCCGAAACCAACAACGATGACGAGCATGCAGGCCGTCAGCAGGGCAATCCAGCGATTACGTTTCGAGGTCATCACCGAGGTGCGCATATGGCGCCCGGTGCTTCGTAGGCGAGGTGCCTGGGGCATACCTATTCTCTTTCTGCCGGTGAGCAAGTATTTTCTCAGAGTAACATTCTTCGCTATGAGCGCCGAAAAGAAAAGGGGCGCACGTCACCCGAAAGACGCGGACTAGGCGGCGTTCTCCGGGTGACCGACCCCCTCTCGGGCGGCTGGCCTAGAAGCCCAGACGGTTCAGGGCGCGGGGGTCAGACTGCCACTCCTTAGCAACCTTCACGTGGATGTTCAAGTACACGCGGGTGCCGAGCATTGCCTCAATCTGCTCGCGGGCCTTCGTACCAATCTTGCGCAGGTTCGAGCCGCCCTTACCGATGATGATGTACTTCTGCGACTCACGCTCCACGTACAGGTTCACGTGCACGTCCAGCAGCGGGTTATCCGCCGGGCGGCCCTCACGGAATTCCATCTCCTCAACGGTCACGGCAATCGAGTGGGGCAGCTCCTCGCGGGCACCCTCCAGGGCGGCCTCGCGCACCAGTTCGGTGATGAGGGTTGCCTCGGGCTCATCGGTCAGCTCACCCTCCGGGTACAGCGGCGGGGAGAGCGGAACGTACTGCGAGAGCAGGTCGGCGACCGCATCCACCTGGAAATGCTGAATCGCGGACACCGGGATGATGGCCGCCCAGCCGCCCTTGCCGTCTACGGGCATCGGCTCGGAGATTTCGCCGGCGCGGCGCTGTGCTGCCGGGCCGGAACCCTTCGCGAAGGGGATCGAGGCGTTCTTACCGCCCTTGCCGCCCTTCTTCTGGGCGCGCTGTGCACGCTCGGCGCTCATGATCTCCTCGCCGAGGGCCTCGACGGCCAGCAGCTGCTCGCGCAGCTCGTCGGAGTTCACGGTATCGGCCTTGGTCACAATCGCGACGACCGGCTTGTTGCTCGAAGCCACCAGCTGCGAGGCGATGTAGCGGTCACCCGGGCCGATCTTCTCGTTTGCCGGAATGCAGAAGCCCAGCACATCCACCTGCGAGAGGGTGCCGGCCACCAGGTCGTTCAGGCGCTCACCCAGCAGAGTGCGGGGGCGGTGAATACCCGGGGTGTCCACCAGAATCAGCTGGTACTCGTCCTTGTGCACAATACCGCGAATCGTGTGGCGGGTCGTCTGCGGACGGTTCGAGGGGATAGCCACCTTCTGACCGACCATAGCGTTCGTCAGAGTAGACTTACCCGCATTCGGGCGGCCCACCAGCGACGCGAAACCCGAACGGAAATCCTTCGGGTAGGTCGGCAGCGGGGTGCTCAAGTCCAGAGTGCTCAAATCGAGCGGGGTGTACTCCTGGTCCATTGTGTTTCTCCTTATCAAACCCCGTGCGGGGTGTGTGGGGTGTCAGCCTCATCTGCCTGCGCCTTCGGGGCGGCGGCGGGCTGGCTCAAAGTGTGTTAGGGAAATTGCGGCGTCTATGTTCGATATCTAGCGGTTGCCGTGCTGATCGGTTGCCGGTTCAGCCTCTGCAATATCTCCCGGAAGATCCGGATGCGCATGCGGCTCAGCCACAGCGGGCGGCTCGGTATCCACGGTGAGAAGGTCAGCAACCTCAGCAGAATGAGCCTCTGAGGAACCCTCAGCGTTCTCCTGCTCATCACGAGGCGGCTCGTACCAGGCCTGCAGCATATCCACCTGGTGGCGGCGGCCCGACGAACCAATCGCACGAATATGAATGCCGTCAATCTCAATCTCAGAACCAACAATCGGTACCATACCCAGGTGCTTGGCGAGCAGGCCGCCGACCGTGTCGACGTCCTCATCCTCCAGGTCGATACCGAAAATCTCGCCGAGCTCATCAATACCCAGACGAGCCGACAGACGGAACGTGCCGTCATCGTTCAGCGTGTACTCGGGGCGCTCGTGGTCGTACTCGTCAGAGATATCGCCGACCAGCTCCTCAATCAGGTCCTCCAGAGTAACCAGACCGGCGGTTCCGCCGTACTCATCAACCACAATCGCCACGTGCGTGGACTCGCGCTGCATATCGCGCAACAGGTCCATGGCGCGCTTCGTCTCGGGTTCGAATCGGGCCGGGCGCATGACCTCCACCAGGGTCGGCATGGGGGTACCCTCGGGGGCCTCGGAGTGCAGAATGTAGGCGCGCATCGAATCCTTGAGGTAGAGCACGCCCAGAATCTCATCGCTCGAATCACCAATCACCGGCATGCGGGAGTAGCCCGAACGCAGGAACAGGCTCAGGGCCTCGCGCAGCGGTACGTCGCGACCCACGGTGAGCATATCGGTGCGGGGCACCATGAGCGAGCGGATGCGCAGGTCGTCCATCTCGAACACGGACTGCACCATCTGCGCCTCGTCGTCCTCGATGGTCTCGGCGTCGGAGGCTCGCTCCAAGAACTCGCGCAGCTCCTCTTCCTCGAACACGCCAGCGGGGGCCTCTGCCTCGCGGGCCGGGGCGATGCGCGTCGAGAGGTGATCGAGCAGGCCGGTCACGGGGGTCAGCAGCTTCGACAGGTAATGCACCGGGCGGGCCAGCACGCGAATCGACGAAACCGGGCGGTTGCGCCCCGCGGAGCGCGCCAGCACGTGTAGCACCGGGTAGCCGACGAAGGCAACCAGCACGAGGGTCAGCACGACGGCGAGCGCGTGCACCTCGACCAGGTTCAGCAGGCAGGTCATGGTGGCGAGCACCGCGGCCGCCGCCGCGATGAGGCGGGTCAGGCGCAGCGGGTGCGTGTACACCTCGGAGTCACCGTCGAGGGGGCGCTGCAGAACGTGTGCGCCGAGCGTGCCGGGATGCGCCTCCACGGCTTCTTCCGCCTCGTTGTGTGGCAGGTACGTGAACGCGGTTTCGGCAATTGCGGCCACCACCGTGAAGCCGAGCGCCACGACAGCCAGCAGAATCGAGATGAAAATACCCATGCCGCTCCCCTAGTGTCGAGTCTCGACCGGTGCGGGTCGGCCCAGGAACTCTTCGAGAATCGAACGCTGAATACCGAACATTTCGGCTTCCTCTTCGGCGGTTCCGTGGTCGTAGCCGAGGCAGTGCAGAATACCGTGGGTGGTGAGCAGGCACAGCTCATCCAGGGTGCTGTGGCCCGCATCCGCGCCCTGACGTGCGGCAACGGGCGGGCAGAGGATGATGTCGCCGAGCATGCCACTGGAGGGGTTTTCGGGGGTTCCCGGTTCCAGCTCGTCCATGGGGAAGCTCATCACGTCGGTGGGGCCGGGCAGGTCCATCCACTCGATGTGCACGCGCTCCATCTCGTCTTCATTCACGATGGCGATGGACAGGTAGGTGTCATCGGCAAGGTGCATGCGCTTGAAAGCGTGCTCGACGAGGCGGGTGAGCACCTCGGTGTCTACCGCCTCGAAGGATTCGCGGACGAACGCGTCGGTCACCTCGCCTGCACCGGTTGCGGGTTCTTCGCAGTCGAATTCGATCTCTGCCACCGTTTAGCGTCCTTCCGGGGTGGTCTGTGCGTTATCGGCGTTGGCTTGGCCCTTCTCGGCGTTCTTTTCGGAGCCGCCGTTAATGCCGGCGCGGTCCAACAGCTTCTCGGCCGCAGCCTCGATGGTGGCGCGCTTGACCTTGCGGTTGCGCTTGCGTTCCATGGCCTTCTGGTCCTCGCCCCACTGATCGTAGGCGGAGACGATATTCGACACCAGGGTGTGGCGAACCACGTCGGAGGATTCCAGGATGCTGAAGTGAATATCCTCCACGCCCTGCAGAATGTTGCGCACCTGCTTCAGGCCGGAGGCGGCGCCACCGGGCAGGTCAATCTGGGTGATGTCACCGGTAATGACCATCTTCGAGCCGAAGCCCAAGCGGGTCAGGAACATTTTCATCTGCTCGGCGGTGGTGTTCTGCGCCTCGTCGAGGATGATGAATGCGTCGTTGAGGGTGCGGCCGCGCATGTACGCCAGCGGGGCGACCTCGATGGTGCCCGCCTCCATGAGCTTGGGGATGGTTTCGGGCTCGAGCATGTCGTGCAGCGCGTCGTAGAGCGGGCGCAGGTACGGGTCAATCTTCTCGTTGAGGGTGCCGGGCAGGAAGCCCAGACGCTCGCCGGCCTCCACGGCGGGGCGGGTGAGGATAATGCGGTTCACCTCGTGGCTCTGCAGCGCCTGCACTGCCTTCGCCATGGCCAGGTAGGTCTTACCGGTACCCGCCGGGCCGATACCGAAGATCACGGTGTTCGCGTCGATAGCGTCCACGTACTTCTTCTGGTTAATGGTCTTGGGGCGAATCGTGGTACCGCGGGTGGAGAGGATGCTGGTGGACAGCGAGTGCGCCGGGTTGCTCAGTTCGTCGCCGAGCATGCCCATGAGGCGGTGAATGACCTGAACGGTAATCTGCGTGTCGTGGCTGGAGAGCACGCGCAGCTCGTTCAGCAGCTTTGCGGCGGTGTTGACGGCCTCGGAGGGGCCGGTGATGAGCACGTCCAGGTCCTTGGGGCGCAGGCTAATCTGCTCGAAGTAGTCCTCGATGATGCTCAGGTGCGCGTCCTGCGGGCCGAGCACGGCAATCATCTCTGCGGCGCTTTTGAAGGATACGGTGCGTGCGGTCGACAGCGGTCGGGAGGTAGTCATATGGGCTCCTTGGCTAGTGATGTATTTACAAGTATAGATGTGCGTGATGCGTCACGCCCCGGCCGGGTTTAGCGGCGGCGCTCTACCAGCGGCCCAGCACCACGTTTAGGGTGCACATGGCGGCGGACCCGGCGGTGGAGGAACGCAACACCTCGTCGCCCAGCAGCGCCAGGTGCGCGCCGGCCTCGGTGAAGAGCTGCACCTCGCGGTCGCTGATGCCGCCCTCGGGGCCGACGAGCAGGTAGATTTCTTCGGGCAGGTTCTCCCCGCCCGCAAGCTTAGCGGCCTGAGCGCTCAGGCGTTCGGTGGCCTGTTCGTGCAGGATGAACACAGCAGAACCCTGCCCGGTGACCTCCTTGATGAGCTCCACCAGGTCGGTGGTGCTGTACAGGTCGTACACCTCGGGAATGAGTGCGCGGCGGGACTGCTTCGCGGCGGCGGTCACCGTGTTCTGCCACTTGGTGTGTGCCTTGGTGGCGCGCTCACCCTTCCAGCGCACAATCGAACGGTCCGCGCTCCACGGCAGCACACCGTACACGCCCAGCTCGGTCGCCGTCTCAATGGCGAGCAGGTCGCGACCGTCCTTCGCGAGCGCCTGCACCAGGTAGATGCGCGGGCTGGTGTGTTCCTCGCGGAGCTGCTCCACGCGCACGATGACACCGCGGTCGGTCAGGGAGTGCACGGTGCCCACGGCTCGGCGGCCGGTGCCGTCACCCAGGTCGATGCTCTCCCCCACTTCCATGCGCTTGACGAGGGCGTGCTTGCCCTCGGGGCCGTCCAGCTCGAAGGATGCGCCGGGGGTGAGGGTCTCGTACTCTTCGGCGCTGATGTAGAAGATGGGGGCGCTCATAGTGCTCCTTGGGTTCTTATGGGCGGTGCTTCGTGCGGGAGGTGCGGTTCAACACGGCTACGAGGCGCGGTCGCCGTCTCGGGGTCGTCCCCGCGTAAACGCGGCGGATGCGGCGCCCACCGGAAAGGCCCGGCGGGTACCGCATCCGCTACAGAGATTTACTTGAACTGGTCCTTCAGGCGGGAGAACAAGCCACCGCGCTGCTTGACCTGCGAGCCTTCGTTCAGCGGCTCGTTGCGCAGGGCCGCGAACTGGCGCAGCAGCTCGCGCTGTTCCTCGGTCAGGTCGGTCGGGGTCGTCACCTGAACGCGCACGAGCAGGTCGCCACGGCGTTCGGTGCCGAGCACGGTCGCGCCCAGGCCGTTGAGGGTAATCGTGTCGCCGCTCTGGGTGCCGGCGGGGATGCTGACTTCCTGGTCGCCGTCGAAGGTCTTCAGCGGAATGACGGTGCCCAGTGCCGCCGCGGCCATGGGGATGTTCACGGTGGTGACCAGGTTGTCGCCCTCGCGGCTGAAGTACTTGTCGCGCTTGACGTTCAGGTCGACGTACAGGTCGCCGTTGGGGCCACCGTGCAGGCCGGCCTCGCCCTTGCCGCGCAGGCGGATGCGTGCCTGGTCGTGCACGCCGGCGGGGATCGTGAAGGTCAGCGGCACGTCTTCGCGCACGCGGCCCTGGCCGTGACATTCGGGGCAGGGGGTTTTGATGACGGTGCCGTAGCCGTGGCAGTCGGGACATTCGACCTGCTGCATGACGGTGCCGAGGATGGACTGTACGCGGCGCTGCATGTAGCCGTGGCCGGCGCAGGTGGTGCAGGTTTCGGGCTGGGTGCCCTCTGCGGTGCCTTCGCCGTTGCAGGACTTGCAGGTCACGGCGGAGCGGCGCTCGATGGTCTTCTCGACGCCGAACACGGCGTCCTGAAGGCTGATGGAGACGGTAATCAGGTCGTCCTGGCCCTGACGCACGCGGGATGCGGGGCCGCGTGCGCCCGCGGCGCCGCCGGTGAACATGTTCAGCAGGTCCTCGAAACCGCCGAAGCCGCTGAATCCGCCGCCCGGGTAGCCGCCGCCTCCGGGGTAGCCCGCGCGGCCCTGTTCGTCGCCGGTGGTGTCATAGTTGCGGCGCTTTTCGGGGTCGGAGAGCACCTCGTAGGCGAGGGTGACTCGCTTGAATTCTTCGGCAGCATCCTCGGAGGGGTTCACGTCGGGGTGCAGCTGGCGTGCCTTCTTGCGGTAGGCCTTCTTGATTTCTTCGGGGCTGGCGTCGTTCGATACGCCGAGAGTATCGTAGTGGCTCATGTGTCTGTGTTCCTGTTCCTCTCAAGATGGTGACGGCGCTCGATGAGTGCGCTGCCAACACAGTCGTATCAATTCTATGGGATAGTGTACGCGAGCCGATACAATGGCTAGGCTGAAAGGGGCCGCTCCCGCTATCCGCTTAATCCCCGGCGCGCCTGCGGCCCGGCGGCGGTTATTGGGCGCGGCGTTTACTGCGCATCCGGCGCCGTCTTCCCGCCCATCTAACCGGTCGTGTCCGCACCATCCGAAGGAGAATACCTTGAGTACCCACCACTCCCCCTACGGCTGGGGCGCACAGGATCTGAACGCAGACCGCCTGAGCCGCAAGGCCCCGCCCGCGCGCAAGGTTCCCCTGAAGCGAGGCTTGCTCATCGAGAGCGTGGACGGTTGGGTAGGTGAGGTGGTGCGCGCCGAACGCATCGGCGGCGCCATCTTCTTCGGTCTGGAGGACGCCAAGGGTCGCGTGAAGAATTACCCGCTCGGCACCGGCTACCTGATTGAGGGCGAGCCCGTTGAAATCATCGCTCCGGCACCGGCGAAGGCGCCCAAGCGCACGATTTCTCGTTCGGGTTCCATCGCCGTGAAGAACGCCCCCGCGCGGGTTGCGCGCGCCTCCCGCATCTGGGTTGAGGGTCTGCACGATGCCGAGCTGGTGGAGAAGGTTTGGGGCCACGACCTGCGCGTTGAGGGCATCGTGGTGGAGCCGCTGCACGGTGTGGACGACCTGGCCGGCGCGGTGCGCGAGTTCGCCCCGGGCCCGGGCCGCCGCCTGGGCATCCTGGTGGATCACCTCATTGAGGGCACGAAGGAACAGCGCATCGTCGCGGAGGCGCTGGCCGTTCCGGGTGCGGCGGGGCACGTGAAGATTGTGGGCCACCCGTTCATCGATATTTGGCAGGCGGTCAAGCCCTCGGTTCTGGGCCTGAAGGCCTGGCCGCAGGTGCCGCGCGGCGAGGACTTCAAGAAGGGCACGCTGCGCCGCCTGGGCCAGCCGCACGAGACGCAGGCGGATGTGGCGCAGGCCTGGAAGCACATCCTTTCGCGAGTGGATTCCTACGCCGATTTGGACCCGACCCTGCTGGGGCCGGTGGAGTCGCTCATCGACTTTCTGACCGAGCCCGGCGCGTAACCGCGCTGTGCGGATGTGAGTTTGCTCAGAACCTTGCAATCCAGCGCATTAACCGCCGGCGGGGCTGGCTTGAGGCGGTACAATGGTGGAGCACCGATGCGGCCGCTCCATTGAGCCGCGGCGGTGCTTCACTACACTCAAGGCCGTCACCACCCGCACGGTTCGCCCCGCTCGGGCGGATTCGCCGTTCGACGGTGACCACCACAAGATACTTCGATTGAACCAGGATTTTCGTGACTAACGACGCACGCCCGACCACCGGGCCTCAGAAAACCCGCAAGATTAGCGTGATTCAGGACCGTAACCGCGCGACTCTCGCGCATTTCGGGGGGATTCTCGGCATTCTTCCCTCCGCCGCGGTGTTCTACGTGAGCCGCCGTAACGCACCCTTCGCTGAGCAGGAAGCTTTCGAGGCCATGAACTTCACCCTCGTGCCCTCTCTGCTGATTGTTGTCTGCTTCATCCTGGGCTTTGTGCCCGGCCTGGGTAACATTGCCCTGGTGCTGGGGATGCTCGTGTGGCTGTTCATGGCGATTGCTTCGGTACGCGCCGGCATTGAGGTCAACCGCGGTGAGCCGTACAGCTACCGCATGAACCCGCGCCTGCTCGACCGCGTGGTGAAGAGCAACTAGGTTAGAGCGCCAGGTCTGGCGACTAACGCCGAACCGGTTGCGTTCACGAACGCTGCACCGCATTTTGAATACTTAATTTGAATACTTAAGGGGCCCGCACCACTCGGTGCGGGCCCCTATCGGTTAAGTCTGCGTCTTCGGTGCCCGTCGGCTCGCCTCTCGAGTCTGCTCCCCCATCGAGTCTGCACGTTGGGCCATTAAGTCAGTTTCGTGCCGCCCGCGAACCGGCGGAGGCTATCGCGGATGCGGGAGAGGCACGTAACGGCACCAAACGACCCCGCTGGAAATCGTCGTTAAACGATCGTGGGCCCCTGTTGCCAGGAGCCCACAACCGTATTCACTCAACTTCAGCAAAGACGAGAACACGCTGTTAGACATATACCGTCCTGCCATGAACTATTATGGCACAGCCTAACCTTCAACCACAACTTGAGAAACGCTCTTTGGAGAAAGTTTTTAGGCCTTGGCGGCGGCTTCCAAAACCCGGTGATCGGCACCTCACGAAAACCCACTAAAAACCCACATACCTTTGAGCTAGTCCAGCGAAAATTTCTGAATCAAACCCAAAGATTCCACACCAAAGCCCACCGATACGCGGCCAAAAATCCCTCAGAAAAAAATTTTTAAATTTTTTCTCGCAACATTCGCGCGGCCCGGCTGGGTTCGGCGAAACGAGGCCGCCTCCCCCGGCGTCCGGGGTAGGTGTCAGAGGGGCGGGCGCCTCCTTCCCCGAGCGTTTAGTCTTCGGCGGCCTCCGAGACCTCCGGCAGCAGCTCGCGCGTCACGGCATCGCCGAGCAGGCGACCCTTGAGGGTGAGGCGCACGTGCGCCTCCGGGTCGGGCTCGGCGGAGGCGGTGAGCGCATCCGGTTCGATGAGCCCCTGGGAGACGAGCCAGCGCAGGGAGGCGCCCAGCTGCGCCTCGTCGTGCACGGCGAGTAGCTCGCGCATCGCCAGGCCCTCGCGCACACGGATCATGAGCATAATCGTCTCAAAAGCACGAGTGGCAGTGTCCAGCACCTCACGTGCCGCCGCCGGGGACTCCCCCGCACGCACCTTCTGCGCGTACGGTACCGGGTGCTTCACGTTCCACCAGCGGGTACCGTTCACGTGCGAGTGCGCGCCGGGACCGATGCCCCACCAGTCCTGGTTGCGCCAGTAGGCGAGGTTGTGGTCGCTGCGGGTATCCTCGCTGCGCGAATAGTTGGAGACCTCATACCAGTTGTAGCCGGCCTCGGTGAGTAGCTCCTCGGCGAGCAGGTACATGTCCGCCATGAGGTCTTCATCGGGCATGGTGTATTCGCCGCGGCGGATCTGCGCGGCAAGCTTGGTGCCGTCCTCCACGATCAGCGAGTACGCCGAAATGTGGTCGGGCTCGTAGGAGATTGCGGCGCGAACGCTTTGCTCCCACTGGCGCAGGGTCTCCCCCGGCGAACCGTAAATCAGGTCCACGGACACCTGCAGGCCGACCTCCTTAGCCCAGGCGACGACCTTCGGCACGTTCGAGGGGGTGTGGGTGCGGTCGAGCACCTTCAGCACCTCGGGTACGACGGACTGCATGCCGAAGGAGACGCGGGTGAAGCCGCCGTCCTTGAGGGTCTGCAGGTCTTCGCGGGTCACGGAGTCGGGATTCGCTTCGGTGGTGACTTCTGCACCCTCGACGAGGCCGAAGACGTCGATGGCTGCCTGCAGGATGCGTACGAGGTCGCGGGCGGGCAGTTTGGTGGGGGTGCCGCCTCCGAAGAAGACGGTGTGCATGGGGCGTTTTGCGACGCCGGAGGTTTCGAGGGTGCGGGCGGCGAAGAGGATTTCTGCGATGGCGTCGTTGGCGTAGGTGCCGAGGCCGATGCCGTCGCCGAAGTCTTCGGTGGCGTAGGTGTTGAAGTCGCAGTAGCCGCAGCGTACGGAGCAGAAGGGGATGTGTACGTAGAGGCTGAAGTCGCGGTTTTCGCATCCTGCGGCGCTGGTGGCGGGGATGCGCCCGTCGCGGGGTGCGGGGTCGCCGGTGGGCTGGGCGGGCATTCTGCCTCCTGGAACTAGGTGTACGAGTAGTGAATCAAGTATGGGTACCGCGCGTGAGGCTACGCGGGTAGCGTCAGCAGACAGCGTGCAGAGAACCCGGCGGTACACGGGGCACCAGCCGGGTTCTCCACACAAACAGGTCGGCACACAGCCGGAAAAGCTACGGAAGCAGCGAAGGCTACTTCTTCTTGTCCTTCTCCTCGCCCGAAGACAGTGCCGCAATGAAGGCCTCCTGCGGGACCTCCACACGACCGACCATCTTCATGCGCTTCTTGCCTTCCTTCTGCTTCTCCAGCAGCTTACGCTTACGCGAAATATCGCCGCCGTAACACTTCGACAGAACGTCCTTACGCATCGCACGAATATTCTCGCGGGCAATAATGCGCGAACCGATAGCCGCCTGAATCGGCACCTCAAACTGCTGGCGAGGAATCAGCTCACGCAGCTTCGAGGTCATCATCAGGCCGTACGAGTACGCCTTATCGCGGTGAGTAATGGCGCTGAACGCATCCACCTTCTCACCCTGCAGCAGGATGTCGACCTTCACCAGGTCGGCCTCTTCCTCACCGTCGAACTTCCAGTCCAGCGACGCGTAACCGCGGGTGCGAGACTTCAGCTGATCGAAGAAGTCGAACACAATCTCTGCCAGGGGCAGGCGGTAACGCATCTCCACACGGTCCTTGGAGAGGTAATCCATGCCGCCCATCTGGCCGCGGCGAGACTGGCACAGCTCCATGATCGCGCCAATGTACTCGCTCGGGGCAATAATCGTACACGCCACCATGGGCTCGCGAATCGTCGCGACCTTACCCTCGGGGAATTCGCTCGGGTTGGTCACGCGCTTAGCGTTGCCGGCCTCATCTACCACGTCGTAAATAACGTTCGGTGCGGTCGAAATCAGGTCCAGGTTGAACTCGCGTTCCAGGCGCTCACGCACAATCTCCAGGTGCAGCAGACCCAGGAAGCCACAGCGGAAACCGAAGCCCAGCGCGGCAGAGGTCTCCGGCTCGTAAATCAGCGCGGCGTCGTTGAGCTTCAGCTTATCCAGAGCATCACGCAGCGCCGGGTAGTCCGAACCGTCAATCGGGAACAGGCCAGAGAACACCATCGGCTTGGGGTCCTCGTAACCGCCCAGGGACTCCTGCGCAGGCTTCGCGGCGGAGGTGACGGTATCACCCACACGGGACTGACGGACGTCCTTCACACCGGTAATGAGGTAACCCACCTCGCCCACGCCCAGGCCCTTCGACGGGACGGGCTCAGGGGAAATCACGCCGATTTCGAGCAGGTCATGCTCAGCGCCGGTGGACATCATCTTAATCTTCTGACGCGGCTGCAGGCTGCCGTCCACAACACGTACGTAGGTGACCACGCCGCGGTAGGAGTCGTACACCGAGTCAAAAATCATGGCACGCGCCGGGGCGGATGCGTCACCCTGCGGAGCGGGAATCGCCTCCACAATGCGGTCCAGCAGAGCCTCAACGCCCTCACCGGTCTTACCCGATACGCGCAGAACCTCGTCCGGCTCGCAACCAATCAGGTTCGCCAGCTCCTCAGCGTACTTATCCGGCTGAGCTGCGGGAAGGTCAATCTTGTTCAGCACCGGGATGATGGTCAGGTCGTTCTCCATCGCCAGGTACAGGTTAGCCAGAGTCTGAGCCTCAATACCCTGGGCGGCGTCCACGAGCAGAAGCGCACCCTCACACGCGGCCAGGGAGCGAGAAACCTCGTAGGTGAAGTCCACGTGGCCGGGGGTGTCAATCATGTTCAGCGCATAGGAGGTGCCGTCAACATCCCAGGGCATGCGCACAGCCTGAGACTTAATGGTGATGCCGCGCTCACGCTCAATGTCCATGCGGTCCAGGTACTGCGCCTTCATATCGCGCGGGGCAACCACGCCGGTGGCCTGCAGCATGCGGTCCGCGAGGGTGGACTTACCGTGGTCAATGTGAGCGATAATGCAGAAGTTGCGAATAATCGCGGGGTCGGTCGCCGCCGGAACGGGCGGGTTCTTCGACATGGGTGCCAATCACATCATCCTTTCGAGATGCTGGGCGCGGGTATGGGCATAGTTACCTATCATTTTCCCATACCCGCGGCCGATGCGCGAACAGACCTAGCGTTCCGAAGAATCCTCCGCGACTCCCGCACCACCGTCTGCCGGGTTTTCGGCCTCGGATGCGCCGCTGAGGGAATCCAGGTAGCCCTCAATATCCTCGGCAATCACCTCGCCGGAGACAGTGCGCAGAGTCGAATCCATCTTCTGCTCAATCTCACGCACCAGCTCGACCTTCTCGTAGTCCTTCGCCATTTCTTCGGCGAGCTCCGCCTCCCACTCATCAGCGTGGGTGCGCAGGCGGTCGTACTCCTCAGACTCAACCTTAATGCCGAGGATGACTTCCAGCGCCTCGATCAGGCTCACAACCGCGCGCGGGTTCTGCTGGTCAAAGCTCAGATACCCCGGGATGCTCATACGTAGCATGACCGATGAGGGCAGGCCGTGCTCGGCGGCGAGCGCAGACATCGCCATCGTCACCGAGGTAGAACCGGTGTAGTCCTCGTGCAGAATACCGGGGATGGCCGCCAGCTTCTCGTCGTGAGTGGTCAGGGTGTACGGGTACGGGCGGGTGTGCGCCACCTGATCTTCAAAGGTCTCAACGAAGATTGCGTGGTCCACGTGGAGCTTCTTCACGTACTTGAAGAAGCGGTTCATGAACCGCCGCATGCACAGGCTCGGGGCGGGGCCGGTCACCACGAGCAGGCGCAGTCGGCGCTCCGGGATGGTGACCATGTTGTAGAACATCTTGGGCCACACCAGAACCGTGGATTCGGAGTCGTCGCTGTTCTGCAGCTGCGGGGCGACGGAAGCATAGTCGTAGAAGTCGTCCATGTCGAAGCCGGGGCTCTCATCGCACGGGTCGAACGCGCGGTGAATCACGTCGAGGGCGTCCTCGCCGTTGCCCGGGGGTTCCTTCGCGGAGTTGAAACCGACCAGCATGACGGTCGTGTAGTTGTCTTCCTCTGAGGATTCGCCCAGGCCCAGCTTGCCGAGCAGTCCCTTCTTCGCGGGCTGTTCTGTGGAGGCGGGCTTGGCGAAAGCGTCAAAGAGTCGGGCGGGCGGGAAGTTCGGCTGGCTCATCGTTGTCCTTAGCTCGTGGTCGGTTCACCGGGTGTATGGGGCGTATGGAAAGTTGCCGGTCAACCGTCGGTGGTTGTGTGGTGTGTATCGGCGGTGCTCACTCCCTCGGTGCCGTTCATAGTGCCGTTTAAGGCGCTACATGCAGGCGCGGGCGGTGTGCGGTACCGCTGATAGTTCCCACTATACGGGCTCTTCCGCGACCCGCAAGCGGTTTCGTCACCGGGCGGGCGCCTCCAAAGAATCTGGGCAGGGAATCCGTGCCAAGAATTGGGCAAGGAATCCGGGCGTCATAAAACCACAGCGTGCGGGCATAGCAAAAGGCACCCCGCCGCTTAGCAGGATGCCTTTCACATGGGACCTAACGTAGCCTGCAAATAGGTTTGCCCCAAGTAATTTCACATCTTCCAGATACGGACACATGATGCTGGCCGGTTTCATAGGACATCAGAATATGTGATTATCCTGATCAAGCTCCGTTTATTGGGGGAAACGGTGGAATTCTCTCTGGGATAAGAACCTCACCAGCTGCGGTACGCTCGTCATACTCGCGTGCGATAGTACGCATTGGAACATGCGACCCCCGCTTAAAGCGCTCCTCAAGAACCCATTGGCGTTTCATGGCTTCAGCCTTATTAGCTGGTGCCGGCGGCGTAATCTTAGTTACGCAGAAGGTGATAGGGTCGCTCAGCGTCGGAGGGATTTTTTCAGGTTCCATGTGAGTATTCTAGTCTAGCTTCTTACTGAGCTCTGTTGGCATGGTACACATGCACTGCATCTTTAGGGTTCCTTTCGGGCATAGCAAAAGGCACCCCGCCACTTAGCAGGATGCCTTTCACAAAAGTTATGAGGAGTTAGCCGGTGACGCCCCCGAACGGTCCTCTAGACCGAAGCATAAAGCCGCGGCCGCCCAAGCATTATTGCCACACCAATAGGTGAGGCTCAGGGTTGCAGGGGAATCGTCTAACTCCTTGAGCCCAAGTATACACGAAAAAGAGACCCCCTGCGTTCCCCTTAGAGGAGGGGGAACACAGGGGGTCTCTGCCCTTAAACCAGAGAGGTACTCACGTACCCCGCAAGTTTTAGAAAGCCTTGTTTACCAGCGCAGCAAGACCGGACTTCTTGTTTGCAGCGGTCTTCTTGTGCAGAACACCCTTGGAAACAGCCTTGTCCAGCTTACGGTTCACAAAATGCAGAGCCTCAACAGCAGCTTCCTTGTTCTGTGCCTCAACAGCGGCCTTGACCTTGCGGGTCGCGGTCTTCAGCTCGGACTTTACAGCGTTGTTACGCAGGCGAGCCTTCTCGTTGGTGAGGATACGCTTCTTCTGAGACTTAATGTTAGCCACAATTAAACTTTCTGTTTTGTCTTATTGGTCGGTGAGGGCGACGCTGGCCGATCATCGACTGAGCGGCGTGGGGATGCCTATGGCAACCGGCCAGCAGTGCCCGATGACCATCGGACACTCAACCACACATAATACCAGATGAACAGCCTCCACGACAGACCCTCGCGGAGAGAAAAATACTGTGAAAACCACTACACGCAGCCTCCATATCCGGGCAGATTACCGGCACCAGTCGCCGGTGAAACTACCGGCACAGGGCGTTAGCCGTTATGGCGAGTCCACGCACGCTCAATCAGGCGGAACGTATCCTCCGGCATAATCGCACCCTCACGGCGCATCGAATCCGGGCGAACACGAATCACACGGTTCAGCTTCACCTCAGAGGCACGGCCCTGCGGATCCCACGGACCCGAACCAATATCAAGGTAGTTCGAATCGGCGTGCTCACGGTTATTGTGATCCTTGCTGGTCATCATCAGCGCCAGCAGGTACTCACCGTCACGACCCACCAGAAGCACCGGGCGGTCCTTACCCTGCGAGTGGTCCTCCTCGAAAGGAACCCACGTCCACACGATTTCACCCGGGTCAGCGTCGCCATCCAGGGAGGGCGAGTACTCAAAGTTGATCATGTCGCGGTAATCGCCCGGGTAATCCGAACCGTCGGATGCGACGGTCGAAGCCGGTGCGGAAGGCTTAGGTGCCGAGGACTTTGCCGAGGAAGGCTTCGGGGCGCTCGGCTTGGGCGAAGACTGCGAGGACGCGCGGCGTTCCTCGCCCTTCGATTCGTGCGAGCCGTCGGAGCCCTTAGAGGAGGCCGCCTCGTTGAGCATGTCCTCCGCCGCCTTCTGCAGGTGGGGCAGCAGGGCAAAGAAAATTTTCTTCAGGAATTCAAGCATGCGCACCATTATGCACTAGTCGCGGGCGGGCAGTGCAATCGCCAACACCGCGCGCTCCACGGCGTACACCGCATCCTGCGATTCTCCCTTGAGCTGGGCGTCGGCATCGGCCAGAAGCTGCACGATATGCGCCAGCTGGGCGCCGGTGAAGCGGCGGCCGTCTCGCTGAGCCTGTTCTACCTGCCACGGCGCCATGCCTACCTCGCGCGCCAGCTCGTTAGCGCTCATACGCACGTGGTGCACGCGCGCAATATTGCGGATGCGCATGGCGAGCGCGCCGAGCATCGGAATCGGCTCCGTGCCGGTGGCCAACGCGTGGCGGAGCAGGCGCAAGGCTTCGGAGGCGTTACCCGAGATGGCGGCGTCACTCACGCGGAACGCGGTGACCTCGGTGCGGCCGCCGTAGTAGAGGTTCACGGATTCCTCGGTGATTTCGCCAGGGATATCGGCGAGCAGCTGCTGGCAGGCGGCGGCCAGCTCGGCGGTGTCCGATGCAGCGGCGGTCAGCAGGGCCAACGCTCCCCCGGTGATGGGTCGGCGGGCGGCCGAGAACTCGCTGGCCAGGAACTCGCCCTTCTCACGGTCGGTTTTGAGCGCCTTGCAATTGACGAGCACAAACTGGGAGCGCACCAGGTCGATGAGCTTCTTGCCTCGGTTGCCGCCCGAGTGGTTCAGGATCAACATGATGTCCGGCTCAGGAGCCTTCAGGTAGGCCAGGGTGTCGGTGAGGAAGTCCTCGCTCATGGAGGCGACGTTCTCCACCTCAATGATTTTGGCCGAACCGAAGAGTGAGGGGGACGCCTGCAGGGTCAGCTCCCCCGCCGTGTAAGTTGCGGCGTTCATCTGCACGCGGTCCACCTCGGGGTGCGCCTCGCGGAAGAGCTCGCGCAGGCGTGCCGCGGCGCGGGAGGCGAAGTACTCCTCGGGGCCGTAGAGCATGACGGCCGGCGCGGGCGTGACGGTACGCCAGGCGGTGTCGAGGGCCGGGCCGCCGCGGCGGCTGTATCCTCCTCGGCCACGCTGGGGTGTACGCTGACCTGCCACGCTCATCACTCGCCTTCTGTTGGGTTTGTCTCGCGGGGTTCCGCTGAGTATCCATCATAGCCTCTCCGCGCCGGTTGCCTCCTTTCTGCCGGTGATATTTTCGTCGGTACCTCGCGTGCCGGTGCTCCGCGCGACGACCCGCAGGTAGCGGCGGTGGGTTACGGTGCGGTAGCGGCGCGCATCCGCCCACCAGAGCAGTGCGCTGAGCCCCGCAACGACCGCGATGCTCAGGAGCACCGCAGGGAGGTCGTTCCCCGGCTCCCAGGGGTTTCCGGGGGCTTGGGCCGCGGTGACGGCGATGCGTTCGATGCCCGCAGCCGCGAGACCCCCGACGCGCAGGCAGAGGTCGGCCAGGGGCGTCATGCCCGTCGCGAGGAATCCCAGGGCGGCCAGCCCGGCGAGCATGCTCACCGGGGCGAGGGGTGCCGCCGCGAGGTTGGCCGGGACCGCGTAGAGCGGCACCTTACCGCTCATCGCCAGGATGAGCGGGGTGCACCACAGGGAGGCCACGATGGGGGTTGCGAGCGCGTGCGCCCAGAATCCCGGCAGGGCGCGCATGAAAAGGCGCGCCAGGGGCGGGCCCAGCAAGATGAGCGCGGCGGTGGCCGTGACTGAGAGGGCGAATCCGGCGTCCAGGGCGCGATGAGGTGCCAAGAGCAGGCAGGCCAGCACGGTAACCTGCAGCGCGGCCAGCGATTGGCGACCCGAGCCGCGCAGCAGGGCGTAGGCGCCGAGCAGGCCCATGGCGAGGGAACGTACGACCGATCCCTCGTTCTCCAGGAGTGTGGCGTAGGCGAGCACCGCCGCGATGCCGCAGAGCACCACGACCCGGCGCGGGACGCTCAAGAGGCTCAGCCTGCGTACGAGCGGAGGAAGGGTGGCGCTCGGTGCCGGGTCGGTGGAGGTGACCGTCGCGTGCCTAGCGCCGTCGTGCCTCCTCGGACGGGTGCGTGCACCACCCCGCCCGGCGATACCGTGCCGCAACTCTCCCAGCCTCCTCAGCCGCTCGACCCAGGAGCGGTAGTGCAGGTAGCCGGTGGCGATGCGGTAGGGCCGCACGTGTAGCATCAGGCGGTAGGCGACAGCAAACATGAGGGCGATGTTCGCCCCGGAAACCGCCGTCAGGTGGCTGAGCCCGCTGAGCTTGTACTCTTCACGGATTGTGGCGCTCATGAGGGAGTCGTCACCGTAAGCCGTGCCCAGAACGATCGCTGCCGAGTCTGCCCCGAGAACCTCCCGGCCGTGGGCTCGTAGCCGCTCCTTAAGGCCGGTCAGTATGCCTCGGGGGTCTGCGCCACCGGGGTTACCGCTCGTTGAGCTGTTGTTCTGTGCGAAGAGCGTTCCGCGCAGGCGAGCTGTCGCGGTGAACGGGCCCTCGCCGAACTCCACGGTGCCGATGGCCGTGACTCTCGTTCCGGGCCGCAGCTGCCGATTCCCCGAGCCTCCCTTCGCGTCTCGGCGAGTCTTGCCGGAGGTCGTGCGCGCGTACACCCGCACCCGCTCGTTGACCGCGGCCCGCACGGCACGGCCCTGTACCTCCTCCAGCCTGATGACCGTCAGGGTGGTGCGCGGATCGATAGGACGCACCTGTTCCACGACGCCGCTCAGGCGAATGGACCGGCCCTGAGCCTGGTGCAGGGTGGCGCGGGAGGCATCCACCCCCGTGGCGCAGAGCAGCACCGCCTGCGCGACGATGACGCAGGCAACCAGCACCCCCTGGCCCGCAAGGCGGAAGAGGAAGGGCCCCCGTGCCTTCGCGAGGCGCGAATCCGCCCCACCTCTCGGCGCCAGCAAGGCTATAGCCAGGCACCCCAGCACCCCAATCAGAACGCACGCCGCCGGGTGGAGTACCGACCATGTTCCACGGTTTAGGGCCAACGCGGTGAACCCCCAGAGGGTAAGCGTGGCCGGGATGAGACGCAGGTCCAGGTGGATGAGGCTCCCCTGGGCCCTCAGCTCCTCGCTACCTCGGCGTTCTGCCCACCGCTCGGCCTGCACCGCCCAGCCGTGCCGAAGACTGCCGTAAAGGCCACGCAGTCGATTGCCCCCGCGGGCCGGGGTGCGCAAAGTACGAGCCATCAGACCGTCACCAGCGGACGCAGGGTCTCGAGCAGGGTCGGGCCGATGCCGGGCACCGCATCCAGCTCATCCACGCTGCGGAAGCCGCCGTGGGCCTCACGCCAGGCGATGATGCGCTGGGCCATGGCCGGGCCGATGCGCGGCAGGCTCTGCAGCTGCTCGGCGGTCGCGGTGTTGATGTTGACCGGGGCTGAGGCGGCGGGAGTACCCGTGCCGCCGGAGGGGGTGAGGGTGCGCTGAGGCTGTGAGCCTCCTCCCCGAGATGTACCCTGAGCCCCTCCCTGCGCGGTGTTGGGTTGAATGGGCGCCGGAGCGGCGGTTTCCCCTCGGCGCGGAACGTAGAGCTGCATGCCGTCGGTCAGCTCGCCCGCGAGGTTCACTCGGTCCAGGTCGGCATCAGCGGCGGCACCGGATGCGGCAGCGATGGCATCCACGGCGCGGCCGTTCGCTGGGAGGGTGTACACGCCGGGGTTGTTGACGGCCCCGGCCACGTGCACCCGCACCTCGGCCGCCTGACTGGGCTGGGGCGTCGGATGCGCGCTCTCCGCCCCCTGCCCGCTCCCCTGTGCGGTGCCCGAAGCCGGTGCCGGCACCTGGGCTACCGGCTCACTACGGGGCACCGCCGAGAACTGCGAGACTCCCCAGATGACGACCGCCAGGACGATGAGCGCCACGAGTACCAGGGCGCGCGGCGAGATGCCCCAGCGCGTTCTGCGGGTGGTGCCGGGCGCATCGGCCTCTTCCCAGTCCTCCCAATCGTCCCACTCTTCCAGGGCCTCTGGCTCTTCCAGAGCGCCCGATTCGTCGGGGGCCTCCGGGCTATCTTCGGCGCGGGATGCGCTGCCCAGGCGCACGGTGTCTTCCCGGTCGCAGTCCGGAATTGCCTCGGCGCGCCCCGAAGGATTGGACCCGACGGGCCCACCGCTTTCGGGGGCCGCGGGGTTCGCGGGTTCCGGGGCGCGCCCGGGCGTGCGGTACAGGCCGTTCATGAGTTCGCGCGCTGTGCGCGGCGGCACCCCGGTCGGCGTGGTGACGCCCGGTGAATCTGCCACGTGGTACCCGTATTCGGCGGGGACGTCTTCGTCGGCGAACTCGTTGAAAGCCCGCTCGGCCGAGGAATCTTCCCGCGGCGGGAGATTCTGAAAGGAAGTGCGGTGGTTGGGGGTCATGCTCGTCATACCTCCACACTAGGCTTGCGCGCGCGGCTATTCCGGAGCGCAGAAAAGCCTGTGGATAACGCTCCTTCCCCGGCGGGAAAAGGCGCTATCCACAGGCTTCTTTTTGAAAAAATCTACCCTTTTATTCAAATATGCACGGCGTGCACACGTAACACGGGGGTCAAAACATAACGGCTAAGTCGCGGGTTTTCGGCGTTCTTAAAACCTTCCGCACCCACAAAATAGTTCGGAGCCCACACGAGCTCCTGGATATCCACGGGAGCCCCCGTGAGAGCACGGTTTCCGTTACGGCGCTCCCAGGCAATTACCCGGTCAGGCAATTACCCGGCATCCACGCTGGCCCCGGCACCCACAAGTTCAACACCCGTGAAATCGTCCGGCGGCTCTACCCGCTCGCGGCCTTAGCCAGCCACTCCCTAGTCCTCGCGCGGCAGCTCGGTACCGGGAATACCTAGCTCGGCGGCGCGCTTATCGGCCATGACCAGCAGGCGGCGAATACGGCCCGCAATCGCGTCCTTCGTCATGGGCGGCTCGGCCAGGCGACCCAACTCGTCCAGAGAGGCGTGCTTGTTCACCACGCGTAGCTCCCCCGCGTAACGCAGGTGTTCGGGGGCCTGATCGCCCAGAATTTCGAGGGCGCGCTCCACGCGGGCGCTGGCCGCCACGGCGGCCTGGGCGCTACGGCGCAGGTTAGCGTCATCAAAGTTGGCCAGTCGGTTGGCGGTCGCGCGCACCTCCTTGCGGGTGCGGGCCTCACGCCAGGTGGTGAGGGTGCCGGTCGCGCCCATGCGCTCGAGCAGTTGCGCAATGGTCTCGCCGTCGCGCACCACCACGCGGTCGGTACCGCGCACCTCGCGGGCCTTCGCAATGATGTCGAGGCGACGGGCGGCACCCACGAGAGCCAGGGCGGCCTCGGGGCCGGGGCAGGTAAACTCCAGTGCGGAGGAACGGCCCGGCTCGGTCAGGGAGCCGTGCGCCAGGAATGCGCCGCGCATGACGGCCTCCGCATCCTGCAGGGAACCGTTGACCACGGCCGGCGGCAGGCCGCGCACGGGGCGACCGCGCACATCCAGCAGACCGGTCTGACGGGCCAGGGCCTCGCCGCCCTGATCCACGCGCACCACGTAGCGGCCACCGCGGCGCAGGCCGCCACCGGTGACGCTGGTGAGCTCGGAGTCGTGACCGTAAATCTCAGAGATGATGCGGCGCATGCGGTGGGCGGTGGGCTCGTGATCTACCTCAGATTCCACCACGATTCGCCCCGAGACAATGTGCAGACCGCCGGTGAAGCGCAGAATCGTTGAAATCTCGGCCTTGCGGGCAGAGATTTTCGGCGCGTCATAGCTGGCGAGTTCGTCTTTGACGAGGGTGGTCAATGCCATAGGTTGGTGTCCTTCTGGGCGGGTAGTCGGCACGGGTGGCCGGAAAAGTTCAGTCTGGTAAAGTTCGGGCTAAAATTCGGTGCGCCGCTTCCTGAGCGGGCGAAGAAAACCTCTAAGCGCTCAGCTCGAAGGTTTCGTTGTACGCGGAGGCGAGCTTCAGCGGATCGTGCACATCCGGCCGGGTGCTCGAACGCAGGTGCGCCCACACGACCTTCGCACCCATCGAGGCGGCCTCGCGCTCGAGTCCCGCGCGGTGGTCGGCCTGCATGTCGGCGTCGGCAATCACGGCGTCCAGGTGCAGCTTGGATGCGTACTGGCGCAGAAGCTCCAGGTGGGTTGCCGGGGTAAACCCCACGGTCTCCTTGTCGTCGGAGAGGTTCATGACCACGCATCGGCGCGCCTCCGTGCGAATAATCGCCTCGCGCTGGGCGTCCAGCAGCAGGTGCGGCAGAACCGAGGTGCGCCACGAGCCGGGGCCGAGCACAATCCAGTCGGATTCCTCAATAGCGGAGAGCGCCTCCGGGCAGGGACGCGCGTGCTCCGGGGACAGGCCAATATCGTGCACGCGCTCCTCCTTGGAGAGGTTCACCTGCCCCACGACCTTGACCCGCTCGATTCCGCCACCGGAGTGCTCGCGCAACACGGTACCGTAAATCACCATGGGGTCCAGGGCCATGGGGAGCACGCGGCCGCGGGCGTTCAGCAGGGCGCCCGCCCAGTCCAGGCCGGCCACCGGGTCGTCCAGCAGCTGCCAGAGCGTCGCGATGAGCAGGTTGCCGAGCGCGTGGTAGTCCAGGGGAAACTCCCCCTCGTAGCCTTCGGGCGCGGCGAAACGGTGCTGCATGACGTCGCGCCAGGTGCGGCCCCAATCGGTGTCGTCGCAGAGCGCCGAGAGCGCCATGCGCAAATCTCCGGGAGGAAGAATACCCATCTCCTCACGCAGGCGACCCGAGGAGCCGCCGTCGTCCGCCACGGTTACCACGGCCGTCAGGTCGGGGGTCACGTGGCGCAGAGCCGAAAGCGATCCGTACAGGCCGTGCCCGCCGCCCATGGCCGTCACCTTCGGTGAACGGTGCGTGGTCTTCAGCAGACGCAGAGCCTGGGTTGGAAGCGCGGGTAGGCGGGGAATCCCCTGAGTGTCATAACTGGTTGAATGAGTGTTCATAGTCTGTATCTCACATACCCGGAAGCGGCCGGCCCTCCGCTCGGTGTGCGAAGGGCGACCGGTAGCTGATTATGGGTTGCCGGTCAGTACTGCGGGGCTATTCGCGGCCCTTGTCGCGGTGCTGCACGTTCACGTTGACATCGGGGAAGGCGGAGAGGCGGCGGGCCAGCTCCTCGGTCACGGCCACCGAGCGGTGCTTACCACCGGTGCAACCAATCGCGATGGTGGCGTAGTACTTACCCTCGCGGCGGTAGCCCTCCAGCACGGGACGCAGGGCGGCCAGGTAGTTGCTGATGAACTCCTCGGTGCCGGCGTGCTCCAGCACGTAGTCGCGCACGGGGGCGTCCTGGCCGGTCAGCGGGCGCAGTTCGGGCACCCAGTGCGGGTTCGGAATAAAGCGCATGTCGGCCATGTAGTTGGCGTCCGAAGGCGCACCGTACTTGAAGCCGAAGCTCATGACGGTCAGGTTCAGCTTCTTGTCCGCACCCTCGGCGAACATCTCGCGCACGGTGCGGGCCAGCTCGTGAACGTTCATGCCGGTCGTATCAATCGTGCGGTCCGAGGCCAGGCGCAGGCCCTCGAAGAGGGTGCGCTCGGCGCGGATGCCGTCGAGCACGCGGCCCTCACCCTGCAGCGGGTGCGGGCGGCGCTGAGCCTCGTAACGGGCGATGATGGTCTCGTCCTTGGCATCCAGGAAGAGCATGGAGAAGTCAATATCGGACTTGCGCAGCGTCTCGATGGCGGCCGGCAAATCAGAGAACAGCGCGCGGGCGCGCACGTCAATACCGAGAGCCACCTTCGGCACGCGAGCGCCGTCGCGGGTCACCAGCTCGGCCAGGGAACCGAGCATCTGCGGAGGGATGTTATCGATAACGTACCAGCCCTCGTCCTCGAGCACGTTAGCGACGGTGCTACGGCCCGCACCGGAGATGCCGGTAATCACCAGAATCTGCGGGCGCTCATCGCTCTGGACGGAATGTGCGGCGGCATGGTGCTGATTGTCTGCCATGGTGTCTCTTCCCCTTTGACGCGAACTACTCTATAAGCCATGATACAAGACCTTGATTAGACGGTCCGGGCCCGTGCTCACATATTTCAGGACATGACAAAAAAGAGTCCCCCCCCCCCCATCTCCCCCGAGCGTTAACGCGAAACGACCCGCCGCAAAGAATGCGACGGGTCGAATGTTCCGCTCGTGAAAAGCGCCGTAAAAATGTTATGAAAACGTTGGGGAGAGCGCCACGAATCTGCTCGGATGCGTCTGCCGCGGGAACGGCCGCGGGAACGGCCGCGGGCTAGGAGCAGTCCGGGCCGAAAAAGCCGCTCACGTACTCCAGCAGGCGCACCGAAACGTCCTTCTTCGAGCCGATCAGCACCGGCTCCTCATCGGTCAGCGCAGAGAGCAGGGTAATCGTGTTCTCGTCCGTGCCGAAGCCCAGGTTCACACCCACCGTGTTCACGGCCAGGAAGTCGGCGCCCTTGCGCTGCATCTTCTCGCGGCCCAGCTCCAGCGGGGTCTTTTCTGCCGAGCCGGTCTCCGCGGCGAAACCCACAATAATCTGCGGGCCCATGCAGGTCTGACCGGCCTCCCGAGCCTGAGCGCGACGCACCACAACCTCACGCAGGATATCGGGGTTGCGCACCAGGTTGATGACCGGCGCATCCTCGGAATCGGCGCTCTTCTTAATCTTGAACTCGGCGAACTCGGCGGGCCTGAAATCGGCCACCGCCGCGGACATCACCAGAACGTCCGCGGATGCGCTCGCCTCCAGGACGACCTCGCGCAGCTCTAGGGCGCGCTCAACGCGGGTCACCCGCACGCCCTCGGGGGCGGGCACCTCGATGTTCGCGGCAATCAGGTGCACGTGCGCGCCCAGGTCGCGGGCCGCCTCGGCCAGGGCCACGCCCTGCTTGCCGGTCGAGCGGTTACCCAGGTAGCGCACGGGGTCGAGGGGCTCGCGGGTGCCGCCGGCGGTAATCACCACGGTGCGTCCGGCCAGCGGACCGGATGCGGCGGGCACCTCCCGGGCCGCGCTCTCGACGGCCTCGGGGCCGCCATGACCGTCGATGCTCACCGAGCCCAGGGTCGCCAGGCGTGCGGCGGCCGCGCGCTCCTGCTCCGTATCGGCGTACAGGGGTTGGGTCGGGGCGTAGCCGGGCGTGTACACCGGGTGCGTGGAACGCTTCGGGTACCGCGCGATGACCTCCTGCGCCAGGCGGAAGATGTTCTCGGGTTCGGGCATGCGGCCGGGGCCGGAGTCCGGGCCCGTCAGACGGCCAATCGCCGGCTCAATCACGTGGTAGCCCCACGAACGCAGGGTCTGCACGTTCGCGCGGGTCGCCGGGTTCTCCCACATCTGCGTGTGCATGGCCGGGGCCAGAATCACGGGCGCGTGCGTGGTCAGCACGGTCGCCGACAGCAAATCATCCGCGCGGCCGGCAGCCAGGCGGGCCAGCAGGTCAGCGGTGGCCGGGGCAATCACCACGGCGTCGGCCTGCTCGGCCTGGCGCACGTGGTTCACCTCGGGCACGCGCTCGAACACGTCGGTCGAAACGGGGTTGCCGCTCAGCGCCTCCAGGGTGGGCACCCCCACGAACTTGGTCGCGTTCGGGGTGGGCATGGCGATAACCTCGTCACCATTCTTCGCAAAAAGGCGAAGGAGCATCGCCGCCTTGTACGCGGCGATGCCCCCTCCCATACCAACGATAATGCGCATGGTACGTCAGATAATCCTTAAACTAGCCGGTCGGCTCGTTACTCGGCGTGGTCGTCGAGGATGACCTCTTCAATCGCGATGACCTCGTCGCTACCGGCGGGAATGTACTCTTCCTCGATAGCGTCGGGGTACTCGGTGACGCTGAAGTCAATCAGAGCGTTCGGCTCTTCAGCGATCGGGTAACCGTCCTCGTTGAACTTGGTGCCGGGCTTGTGCTCAGCCTCAACGCGGTCGGTAATGATTTCGCGCATAGCAACCGACAGAGACTTCTCAGTCGAGTCAGCGTCGACCAGCGGGCCGATGTGAGGGTTCTTGGAATCCTGCAGGTTAGCGTAGTACGCGTTGATCTGGCGGGCGCGGCGGGCACCGAAAATCACCAGGCCGTACTTGGACTCTGCCTTCTCGATCAGCGAGTCTGCGCTGGGGCGCACGATGCCCTCGGGAGTAACGCCGTCAACGAAGTTGTAGTCCTCGTGTTCCTTGATTTCGTTTGCCACTAAAAACTCCAAAGATCTTGATGGATGTACGTACCGAACGCCCTTCGCGGGGTGCCCACGCTCGGATTCGGGCGGGCGCGGGAAGGGCTCGGTCAAAACTAAAGAACTATTCTACCCTCTCGGCGGCTAAAAAGCACGTACCGGATGGTGGAGAAGACGCAAAGGGGCGGGTCACGCTATTTTTGCGTGACCCGCCCCTCACGGCGGGAGACCTACGCGGCGCCAATCAGCTCGGCAATTTCCCGAGCCGCACGCTCCACGCTGTCGTTCACCACCGTCACGTCAAATTCCTTCTCGGCGGCCAGCTCAACCTTCGCGGTTTCCAGACGGCGAGCCTGCTCCTGCTCGCTCTCGGTACCGCGGCCCTTCAGACGCGACACCAGCTCATCCCAGCTCGGCGGGGCCAGGAAAATCAGGCGAGCGTCAGGCATGGTCTCACGAATCTGGCGAGCGCCCTGCAGGTCAATCTCCAGAATCACCGGGTGACCGGCGTCCAGAGCCTCCTGCACCTTAGCGCGCGGGGTGCCGTACTTGTTCTTTCCGTGCACCACCGCGTACTCCAGCATCTGGCCGTCGGCAATCATCTGATCAAACTCGTCCATAGAGACGAAGTAGTAGTGAACGCCGTCGACCTCACCGGGGCGAGGATCGCGAGTGGTTGCGGACACCGAGAACCACACCTTCGGATAGTTCTCGCGAATGTACTGGCACACCGTACCCTTACCAACGGCGGTGGGGCCGGCCAGAACGGTCAAAGTCGGCTGAGACATAGCTTCCTTCCAGATGCGCCGCCGCACGCGCGGGGCGCAAACACTTTAGGACTGAGAAGATTCAGAAGACTGAGCAGCAGTCCTGCGACGTGCGCGGTTGAGATACCGCGAATTACGGTTGAAGTACTCCACCATCTTGCGACGCTGGTGAACGCCAAGACCACCCAGACGGCGGGTCGGCGCAATATGAAGTTCTTCAATGATGCGTTCTGCTCGAACGGCACCAATGCCCGGAAGTGCGCGCAGCATCTGCCCCACCGGCATTTTAGCCAGTGCAGGGTCGGAATCGACCATATCGAGAACCTGACGTACGGAAAGCTCACGTTCACTCAGTGCACGCTTAATTTCCTGGCGGTGTGCTCGGGCAAGTACTGCCTTCTCGCGGGCGGAGGCGCGCGCATCCTCGGTTAGCGGAGTCAGCGGCATGGTTGGGTCCCCCATTTCTGCGAGTATTGAATTTTACTTATCAACTAATGTATCACGAATGTCTCGGGAGGCCCCGCTCCATTCGCGGTGCTCCCCACGCACCAACAATGCGTCTACGCACGTCAGCACGTAAATTCCGGAAGCACTCTTTCTAGCATAGCGGAGTCATCGCCCGATCAAAAGCCACGCACGGGCGGGACCGATACTGTTTGGTCACACTGCCGGATGCGCGGCCCCTCCCCCACCCCGGCGGACACAGAAAAGGGCACGCACCCCGGCCGAGCTCCCGAAGGAACCGACCGGGGTGCGCGCCCCATCCAGGCTTAGCTATACGCTGAGCGCGGACTACGCGCCGCGAGCCGCCAGCAGGTCGTCGCGGGCAGCCTGAGCAGCCTGCGCCAGAGCCTCAACCGACGGGCCCGCAGAGAGCACACCGCGGCTGGAGTTCACCAGCACCTGCGACTCCACACCCGCGAACACGCGGTACAGGTCAGCGGCCGAAGCACCCTGAGCGCCGTAACCGGGCGACAGAATCGGGCCGTTGAAGGAGCCCAGGTCAATGCCCAGGTCAACCAGCGCCTGGCCGACGGTCGCGCCGACCACCAGGCCGCACGGACCCATCTGCTCCCACTGACGGGAGGTGTTCTCGGCTACCGCCGCGGCAATAATGCGCTTGGCCACGGCGCCCTCGGATTCCGAGGCGCCCACGTGCTGCACGCTCTTACCCTCGGGGTTCGAGGTCAGCGCCAGCACGAAGGTGCCGCGGTCGTTCTGGGCGGCCAAATCCAGCGCCGGACGCAGCGACTCGAAGCCCAGGTACGGGCTCAGCGTCACCGAATCGGTACCCAGCGGCGAGGTGGAGCCGAGCCACGCATCCGCGTAGGCCTTCATGGTCGAGCCGATGTCGCCGCGCTTCGCGTCAGCCACAATCAGCACGCCGTCGGCGGCGGCGCGGGCGAACAGCGCTTCCAGCACGGCCAGGCCGGCAGAGCCGTGACGCTCGAAAAGCGCCACCTGCGGCTTCAGCGCGGCCGCGAAGGGTGCGCAGCCCTCGTACACGGCCTCGGTGAAGGCGGCCAGACCCTCGGCGGAATCCTCCAAGCCCCACTGCTCCAGCAGGTTCGGGTGCGGGTCAATGCCCACGCACAGCGGGCCGCGCTCGGCCATCGCCTTCGCCAGGCGGTCACCAAAGGAAGCGGACATTACGCCTCGCCACCCTCGGAAGCCAGGCGAGCGTCCACGGCGGCGGCCAGCTTGACGTCGTGCTCCTGCAGGCTCATGATGTCCCAGCTGTGCTCGCGCAGAGCGGTAATCGCCTGAACGGCGGCGGCGAACTCGGAGATGGTGGTCATCACCGGGCAGCCGACCGACACGGCGGCGGCACGAATCTCGTAGCCGTCGCTACGAGCGGCACCACCGGCGGGGGTGTTCAGAATCAGGTCGATGTCACCGTTGCGGACCATGTCCACGATTGAGTGGTCGCCGTTTGCCTCGGCAAACTTCGAAGCCACCAGAATCGAGTTCAGGCCGTTGCGGCGCAGAATCTCGGCGGTACCACCGGTCGAAACGATCTCGAAGCCCAGCGACTCCAGCATCTTCGCGTAGATGATGACGTTACGCTTGTCGTGGTTGGCCACCGAAATGAAGACCTTACCGGAGGTCGGCATCGGCGAACCGGCGCCGGCCTGAGCCTTCGCGAACGCGGTGTCGAAGTGCTGATCCAGGCCCATGACCTCACCGGTCGAACGCATCTCGGGGCTCAGCAGCGAATCGACCACCACACCCTCGGGGGTGCGGAAGCGGGCGAACGGCAGAACCGCAGCCTTCACAGCAATTGCGGTCTCCTGCGGCAGGGATGCGCCGTCCATGTGCTGCGGCAGGTAGCCCTCAGCCTTCAGCTCGGCAATGGTCTTGCCCAGGCCAATCAGCACGGCGGCCTTGGCCAGCTGCACGCCGGTAGCCTTCGACACGAACGGAACGGTACGGGATGCGCGCGGGTTAGCCTCAATCACGTACAGGTTCTCGGAAACGTAGGCGAACTGAATGTTAATCAGGCCGCGCACGCCGGTGCCGCGAGCAATCTTCTCGGTAGCGTCCTTCACCTTGGCGATGATGTCCGGGCCGAGGGTAATCGGGGGCAGAGTACAGGAGGAGTCACCGGAGTGAATACCGGCTTCCTCAATGTGCTCCATGACGCCGCCCAGGTACAGCTCCTCGCCGTCGAACAGGGCGTCCACGTCAATCTCGATGGCGTCCTCAAGGAACTTGTCAATCAGAGCCGGCTGCGAGGGCGAAACCTCGGTAGCGTTCTCCAGGTAGCGGGCCAGGTTAGCCTCGTCGTAGACGATTTCCATGCCGCGGCCGCCCAGCACGTACGAGGGGCGAACCAGAACCGGGTAACCGATCTCGTCGGCGATGCGCTTAGCACCCTCGAAGGTGAACGCGGTGCCGTTCTTGGGCGAAATCAGGCCGCCCTCCTCCAGCACGCGGGAGAACTCGCCGCGGTCCTCGGCCAGGTCGATGGCCTCGGGGGTGGTGCCCAGAATCGGCACGCCCGCATCCTTCAGGGCACGAGCCAGCTTCAGCGGGGTCTGGCCGCCGAGCTGCACGAACACGCCCTTCAGGCCGCCGGTACGACGCTCGGACTCGACGATCTCGAGCACGTCCTCAAGGGTCAGCGGCTCGAAGTACAGGCGGGTCGAGATATCGTAGTCGGTCGAAACGGTCTCGGGGTTGCAGTTGACCATGACGGTCTCGTAACCGAGCGAACGCAGCACCATAGAGGCGTGCACGCACGAGTAGTCGAACTCGATACCCTGACCGATGCGGTTCGGGCCCGAACCCAGAATCATGATCGAGGGCTTCTCGTGGTGAGCGACCTCGTCCTCCAGGTCGTAGGAGGAGTAGTGGTACGGGGTGAACGCCTCGAACTCGGCGGCGCAGGTGTCCACGGTCTTGAAGACCGGGCGGATACCCAGGGCGTGGCGCACACCGCGCACAACGTCCTCGGAGGAGCCGATAATCTCGGCAATCTGTGCGTCCGAGAAGCCGTGGCGCTTGGCCAGCTTCAGGGTCTCCGGATCTAGGTGGTCACGCTTCTCGTAGACCACGCCGGCCACCTCGTTCAGCAGCACCAGCTGATCCAGGAACCACGGGTCAATCTTGGTGGCCTCGTGCAGCTGCTCCACGGTTGCGCCGGCCAGCAGGGCCTGCTGAACCTGGTAGATACGCTGGGTGGTGGGAACTTTGGTCTTCTCAATCAGCTCGGCCAGCTCCACCTCGGAGAGGGTCAGCGGCTTGAACGAGAAGGAGGCGCCCTTCTGCTCGAGCGAACGCATGGCCTTCTGCAGAGCCTCGGTGAAGTTACGGCCCAGGGCCATGGCCTCGCCCACGCTCTTCATGGTGGTGGTCAGGGTCGGGTCGGCAGCCGGGAACTTCTCAAACGCGAAGCGCGGAACCTTCACGACCACGTAGTCCAGGGTCGGCTCGAAGGAGGCCGGGGTCTTCTGGGTGATGTCGTTCGGAATCTCATCCAGGGTGTAGCCCAGCGACAGCTTGGTCGCAATCTTCGCGATCGGGAAGCCGGTAGCCTTCGATGCGAGCGCCGAGGAACGGGACACGCGCGGGTTCATCTCAATGACGATGACGCGGCCGGTCTTCGGGTCGATAGCGAACTGGATGTTGCAGCCACCGGTGTCCACGCCAACCTCGCGAATCACGTTAATTGCGATGTCGCGCAGCTTCTGGAACTCACGGTCGGTCAGGGTCAGTGCGGGGGCCACGGTGATGGAGTCACCGGTGTGTACGCCCACGGGGTCGAAGTTCTCGATGGAGCAGACGACCACGACGTTGTCGTTGGTGTCACGCATCATCTCCAGCTCGTATTCCTTCCAGCCGAGGATGGACTCCTCGAGCAGGACCTCGCTGGTGGGCGAGTACTGAATACCGGCGCCGGCGATGCGGTAGAGGTCTTCCTCGTTGTACGCCATGCCCGAGCCGAGACCACCCATGGTGAAGGAGGGGCGAACCACCATCGGGTAGCCGAGCTCCTTGGCGGCCTCCAGGGCCTCCGGCATGGAGTGGACGATGACCGAGCGGGCCGACTCGCCGCCGGCACGCTCCACGACGCCCTTGAAGGCCTCGCGGTCCTCGCCGAGGTTGATGGCGTCAATGTTCGCGCCAATCAGCTCGACGTTGTACTTCTCGAGGATGCCGCGCTCGCCCAGCTCGATGGCCGCGTTCAGAGCGGTCTGGCCGCCCAGGGTCGGCAGGATAGCGTCGGGCTTTTCCTTCGCGATAATCTTCTCGATCACCTCGGGGGTGATGGGTTCAATGTAGGTGGCGTCCGCGAACTCGGGGTCGGTCATGATGGTTGCCGGGTTGGAGTTCACGAGGATGACGCGCACGCCCTCCTCCTTCAGCACGCGCAGTGCCTGGGTGCCGGAGTAGTCGAATTCCGCTGCCTGACCGATGACGATCGGGCCGGAACCGATGACGAGGACGCTGTTAAGGTCGGTACGACGAGGCATTTAGGCTTCCTTTGCAGTCTTGGTTGCGACCATCAGGTCAATGAAACGGTCAAAGAGGTAGGCGGAGTCGTGCGGACCCGCGGCGGCTTCGGGGTGGTACTGAACCGAGAAGGCCGGGATGTCCTTGCAGGTCAGGCCCTCCACCACGTTGTCGTTCAGGCCGACGTGGGAGACCATGACCTCGCCAAACTCTGCGTTCGGTGCGGTGACGTACTCGCCGATGGGGGCGTCCACAGCGAAGCCGTGGTTCTGGGCGGTGATTTCGACCTTGCCGGTGGTCTTGTCCATGACCGGCTGGTTGATGCCGCGGTGACCGAAGAGCAGCTTGTAGGTGCCGAAGCCCAGGGCGCGGCCGAGCAGCTGGTTACCGAAGCAGATGCCGAAGAACGGGGTGCCCTTGCGCAGCACGCCCTGCAGCAGCTCAACCTGCTCGTCGGCGGTTGCGGGGTCACCGGGGCCGTTGGAGAAGAACACGCCGTCGGGGTTGTAGGAGTAGATGTCCTCGAGGGTTGCGTTGGCGGGCAGCACGTGCACGCGCACGCCGCGCTCAGCGAAACGCTGCGGGGTCATCGACTTGATGCCCAGGTCCAGGGCGACGATGGTCGCGACCGGGGGTGCGAACCAGTTGTGCTGGTGCGGCTCGACGGTGTAGGCGGTGTCGACCGAGACGATGTCGGCGAGCTTGCGGCCGGCCATGGGCTCGGAGGCGCGCACCTCCTCCAGCAGCTCGGCCTCGGGGCGCTCGGCGTGCTCGCCGGAGAACACGCCCGCACGCATGGAGCCGCTCGAGCGCAGGCGGCGGGTCAGGGCGCGGGTGTCGATGCCCTGAATACCGACGATGCCCTGCTCGATGAGCTCCTCGTCGAGGGTGCGCTCGGAACGCCAGTTGGAGGCGACGCGGGCGGCGTCACGCACCACGTAGCCGGCAACCCAAATCTTGCGGGACTCGGCGTCGGTGGTGTTCACGCCGGTGTTGCCGATGTGCGGAGCGGTCTGAACCACAATCTGACCCGCGTAGGAGGGGTCGGTGAGGGTCTCCTGGTAGCCGGTCATGCCGGTGGAGAATACTACCTCGCCCAGGGATGCGCCGGTTGCGCCGTAGCCGTAGCCGCGGTAGACGGTGCCGTCCTCGAGGACGAGTAGCGCGCGGTCCGTACGCAGGGCACCGGATCGTGTCATGTCAGTCATGCTCTCTTTTCCTTTTCTGTGGTGCTCTCCCCCGCGGGCCTTGCGGTGAGTGCCGCTCGGTGCGTTGGGGATAGTCTCTTGCTGCCGGGGCGGGCTGTTCTGCCCGCCCGGGCTAAATCTAGGGTGTCGTGCTGTGTCGTGTTCGGCTTCGGGGCCGGGGTATGTTGCCGGAAGTGCCGGGGTGCGTTGCGCCGCCTACTTGGCCTGCTCGGTGCCCTCGGCGGGATCTGCCGCCCACTTTTCGGGCGCATCCACCGCGTTCGGGGCGATGCGGCGCAGCTCCTCCAGGGCCGCCTGCTTATCCTCAGCGTAGCGGGTGCGGAAGCCGGTCTGCACTCGGTGACCGTCGAGGGTCCAGCCGATGACGACCAGGCCGTCCTTCTCCACGACCTTGCCGGCCATGCCGCGGTCGGTGGTGATGACCGAGAGCTTCTTCGCCGGAATCCATAGGTCCTTCGCCCCGTCGCGGGTGAAGATGATGCTGTCGGGGTAGATCAGCAGGGTGGACTTGCTCTTGAAGCCGAGCGAATCGAATCCCACGCGGTCCAGCCAGTTACCGAAGATCGTGGTGCTGATGTACTCACCCTCGAAGGCGGCGTCAGCGGCCAGACCCTCGTAGCGTTCAGGAACTTCCTTGAGGGAACCGAACATGTTGGACTGGCGGGCCAGGCGCGAGCGCCATCCGTGCCACATGCCGTAGATGCACAGGGCCACGAGGGCCAGGCAGACGATGGCGGTGATGAGCTTTCCCACGTGGGTTCTCTCTTTCGGTTGGTGTCGCGGTCGATTGTCTCGGCCTGGGTTGGTGGGGTTGGGGGCGGTGCTCCCGGCGCGGTTGAACCTCCCGGCGAGGCGGTGGCGGGCCTGAACTCGCCACCGCCGGGCACGGTCACCACGTACGTTCGCCTCGCGGGTTAGCGACGCGGAGTGGCCAGCTCGCCGTTCAGCACGGTCGGGTGGCCGGCGTAGAAGGTTGCGCGAATCGAGCCGGGAACCTCCATGCCGCGGTAGGGGTTGTTCTTACCCTTGGTTGCCTGTTCCTCCGGCTTGATTACGCGGGTTGCCTTCGGGTCGACCAGCACAATGTTCGCCGGTTCGCCCTCGGCCAGCGGGCGGCCCTGCTCGTGGTCCAGGCGACCAATCTTCGCGGGCTGCTCGGAGAGGATGCGTGCCACATCGCGCCAGGTAATCATGCCGGTGTCAACCAGGGTCATCTGGATGATGGACAGCGCCTGCTCCAGGCCGGTCATACCGTTCGCGGCGCACGCCCACTCACATTCCTTGGTCTCTGCCGGGTGCGGTGCGTGGTCGGTACCAATCACGTCGATGATGCCGTCGGCGACCGCCTGACGCAGCGCCATGACGTCCTCTTCGGTGCGCAGCGGCGGGTTCACCTTGAACACCGGGTCGTAGGTGCGTGCGGTCTCGTCGGTGAGCAGCAGGTGGTGCGGGGTTGCCTCCGCGGTCACCTTCACGCCGCGGGACTTAGCCCAGCGCACAACCTCAATGGAGCCCTTGGTGGACAGGTGGCAGATGTGCAGCTTGGAGTCCAGGTGCTCGGCCAGCAGCACGTCGCGGGCAATGATTGCCTCTTCAGCGACGGCGGGCCAGCCGGCCAGACCCAGGTCTGCGGAGACCTTGCCCTCGTTCATCTGGGCGCCCTCGGTCAGGCGCGGCTCCTGCGCGTGCTGCGCAATCACGCCGTCGAAGGTCTTGACGTATTCGAGGGCGCGGCGCATCACTGCCGGGTCGTACACGCACATGCCGTCGTCGGAGAACACGCGCACATTCGCGGTGGAGTTCGCCATGCCGCCGATGTCGGAGAGGCGCTCGCCCTTCAGGCCCACGGTCACTGCACCGATGGGCTGCACGCGGCACCATGCGGATTCCTTGCCGAGGCGGTCAACCTGCTCAACCACGGCGGCGGTGTCTGCCACGGGCAGGGAGTTCGCCATGGCGAACACCGCGGTGTAGCCGCCCAGGGCCGCAGCGCGGGTGCCGGTCTCGACGGTTTCGGATGCCTCGTAGCCGGGCTGACGCAGGTGGGTGTGGATGTCGACCAGGCCGGGCAGCGCCACCTGGCCTGCCGCCTCGACGACCTGTGCATCCGCGGCGTCAATATTCTCTGCGATGCGGCTAATCACGCCGTCCTCGATGAGGATATCGGCGACCTTTTCGCCGTAGAGGCTTGCGCCCTTAATCAGGTACTTGCTCATGGTGTTGGTTCCTCTCGTTAGGAAGGTCGTTTAGGATTCGTCGCCGGCGTAGAGCTTGGCGCTGGAGCCGTCGGTCAGAAGCAGGTAGAGCACCGCCATGCGCAGCGCCACGCCGTTGCTGACCTGGCGCAGAACCCAGGAGTTGGCGGCGTCGGCGGCTTCGGTGCAGATTTCCAGGCCGCGGTTCATGGGGCCCGGGTGCAGGATTGCGACCGGCTGCGGCTGTGCCTGCAGGGTTGCGAAGCGTTCGGCGGTCAGGCCCCACAGCTCGGTGTACTCCTCGGCGGAGGGGAAGTACGCGGCGCGCATGCGTTCCTTCTGGATGCGCAGCAGCATGACGGCGTCGGGCTTGGTGGCGATGGCTTCGTCGAAGTCGTGGAAGATTTCCAGGCCGGCCTCTTCAACCCAGGAGGCGGTGTTCAGCGGCAGCAGGGTCGGCGGTGCGACGAAGACGACCTGCGCGCCGAGGGTGTGCAGCAGCCAGAGGTTGGAGCGTGCCACGCGCGAGTGCAGGATGTCGCCGACGATGAGCACGCGCATGCCGGACAGGTCAGTGCCGCGGGGGCTGTCGAGGCCGTCGCGTTCCGCCTTGTACTGGCGCAGGGACACGGCGTCGAGCAGGGCCTGGGTGGGGTGCGCGTGGGTGCCGTCGCCCGCGTTCAGCACGGGGATGTCGGTCCAGCCGGCCTCAGCGAGGCGCTGCGGTGCGCCCGAGGCGGAGTGGCGAATCACGAAGGCGTCCGCGCCGATGGCCTTGAGGGTCTGCGCGGTGTCCTTGAGCGACTCACCCTTAGACAGGGAGGAGCCCGAGGCGGAGAAGCTCGTGACGGCGGCGCCCAGGCGCTTTTCGGCGGATTCGAAGGAGAGGCGGGTGCGGGTGGAGTCCTCGAAGAAGAGGTTGACGACGGTCTTGCCGTTCAGCACGTTCAGGGTGCGGTTTTCGGCTTTGACCTGCGCCATGTAGTCGGCGACGTCGAGGATTTCGATGGCTTCTTCGCGGGTTAGTTCGCGGGTGTCGAGCAGATGCTTCATGAGAGCCCTCCCAGCTGGATAATGTCAACTCGGTCTGTTGCGTTGTCGGTTTCAGTCAGTACGACGCGCACGGTTTCGCTGGCGCTGGTGGGCAGGTTTTTGCCCACGTGGTCGGCGCGGATGGGTAGTTGCCGGTGTCCGCGGTCTACGAGGACTGCCAGGCGTACGAGGGCGGGTCGCCCGTGGGCGTTGAGTGCGTCGAGGGCGGCGCGTACGGTGCGGCCGGAGTAGAGGACGTCGTCAACGAGGACTACAGTTTTGCCTTCAATGCCGATGGTGGGCATGATGCTTTCCCCTGCGGTGTCTGGGGAGGTGATGCCGCCGGTTCGCTGGTCGTCGCGGTAGGCGGTGATGTCCAGGGCGCCGATTCGTGTTTCTGCGTTGAAGTTCGGCTCGATGGCTTGGATGCGGGCGGCGAGTCGTACGGCGAGGGGCACGCCGCGGGAGCGGATGCCGATGAGTACGAGGTTTTCTACGCCTTTGTTGGTTTCGATGATTTCGTAGGCGATGCGGGTGAGGGCGCGGCGGATTTCGTCCTCGCTGAGGATGGTGCGGCCGACGGTGGTCGCGTCCTCGGAGGTGCTTTGAGGGGTTGCCGAATGGGGGGCTGCGGTTAGATTTCGCCCCTGATTCGCGCCGGATGTGGGTACAGTTGACCCAGGCATAGCCGTCTCCTTCCCCGCCTCACGGGACGGATTTAAAGGTTTTGTGCTTCTAGTAGGGTACCACAGTTCACAGGCTACGTTCAGGTTCAGCGAGAGACCGCTCACTTGCATGCAGCGCATAGAAAGACTTCCTGACCGGCGCATACCCTCAGTAGGTTCAGCGCACATGACCCCTGGGAGAGCCCCCAATGACCATTGGAGACGGCTATCTGACCCGCCGCAATATAAGATGAAGAGGTTACATCTCTATCAACTCACACCATTTAGGAGAGTTCATGACCGCCTCCGGCACCCCTGCCGACGTTTCGACGAAGACGTCGATGGACTTTGATGGCTTGATTCATCAGCTTCGAGATACTGCTCGTAATACCCGCGAACAGGGCGACCGTTTGGAGCGCCTGACTAAGCTGTTCCTGACTCAGGACAGCATCCAGAGCCGTCTGTATAAGGACGTGTATCTGTGGAATGAGTGGGATGGCCGCGAGAACTTCGGCGATATTGGCATCGACCTGGTGGCCGAGAACGTTGACGGCGGCGTGACCGCCATTCAGTGCAAGTTCTACGATGAGCACAGCACGATTGCTAAGGAACATATCGATTCCTTCATCTCGGCTTCTGGTCGTAAGCCGTTTACGCACCGCATCATCGTGTCCACGACCGATAAGTGGTCGAAGAACGCGGAGAAGATGCTGGAGGAACAGCGCTTTCCCGTGCAGCGCATGGGCCTGCAGACTTTCCGTGATTCCAATATCGACTGGTCGACCTATTCCCTGGATGACCCGGGCGAGCAGCAGGTCAGTTACAAGCCGCATAAGGAGCTCCGCCCACACCAGGACCGAGCCATTACGAATACCCTGAACGGTCTGCAGAAGGACGACCGCGGTCAGCTGATTATGGCCTGCGGTACCGGCAAGACCTTCACCGCGATTCGCCTGGCCGAGAAGTTTGCCGAGCAGAATGGCGGCCATGCCCGCGTGCTCTTCATGGTGCCTTCCCTGGCGCTCATGTCGCAGTCCATTTCGGAGTTCTCGAACGAGATTGAGGGCCCGTTCCACGCTTACGCGGTGTGCTCCGATTCCAAGGTGGGCCGCGAGAAGAAGCGCGGTGGCGCTAACGCCGACCTGGCCGACCTGCGCGTTGAGGATCTGCAGCTGCCCGCGACGACGGACGGTGCCGAGCTGGCCGCCGCGATGAACGCCAACCCGCTGGATGAGGGCCTCGAGGTGGTCTTCTCCACCTACCACTCCATTGACGCGGTGTCCGAGGCTCAGGCCGCCGGCATTGGCGAGTTTGACCTGATTATCTGCGATGAGGCGCACCGCACGACCGGCGTGACCCTGGCGGACGAGTCGGAGTCGAACTTCGTGAAGATTCACGACGATAACTGGGTTGCAGGCCGCAAGCGCGTCTACATGACGGCTACCCCCAAGATTTTTAATGAGGACACGAAGTTCCAGGCGAGCGAGAAGGCCGCCGTGCTCTGTTCCATGGATGACGTAGACACCTTTGGTGTTCCCTTCTACCGTATCGGTTTCGGCGAGGCCGTGGAGAAGGGCCTGCTGACCGATTACAAGGTGCTGGTGCTGGGCGTTTCCGAATCGCAGATTGCGACCTCCTTCCAGAACCTTCTGGCCGATGAGTCCAACGAGCTCGCCATTGATGACGTGGCGAAGCTGGTGGGCTGTTGGAACGGCCTCGCCAAGCGCCGCAGCGGTGAGCTGGAGGCGTCCTTCGGCGATGACCTCGCACCTATGAAGCGCGCCGTGGCGTTCAACCGTTCGATTAAGGATTCCCAGAAGATTGAGCGCGAGTTCGAGGACCTCGTGCGCATTAACCTGCGTAACCGTGAGAACGACGACCCGACTGATGACCTGGGCGTGCAGGTTCGCCACATTGACGGCGGCTTTAACGCGCAGAGCCGTGCCGAGCTCCTGAACTGGCTCAAGCAGGAGCCGAATGAGGAGGGCCCGATTTGTCGTATCCTGACGAACGCTCGCTGTCTGACCGAGGGTGTGGATGTTCCGAACCTTGACGCGGTGCTTTTCCTGAACCCTCGCAATTCGATGGTGGACGTCATTCAGGCCGTGGGCCGCGTGATGCGCCGCGCCGAGGGTAAGAAGTACGGCTACATTATTCTGCCGATTGCTATTCCCGACGGCATGTCAACCGCTCAGGCGCTGAGCGACAACAAGCGCTACAAGGTGGTGTGGCAGGTGCTCCAGGCGCTTCGCGCGCACGATGAGCGTATGGACGCGACCATTCACCAGATTGAGCTGAACGCCTCTGACCCCGAGTCGATTATTGTGCAGACCGTTGACCTGGCCCCGAAGAAGGAGAAGGACAGCATCGGCGCAAATGACACCGAGGCGCCGGAGGATTCCATCACTCCGGGTGAGCAGACGACCCTGACTTTCCCCGCGCAGGAGTGGAAGGACGGCGTGTACGCCAAGATTGTGGACAAGGTGGGTACTCGCGAGTACTGGGATGACTGGTCAAAGGATATTGCGACCATTGCGGGTCGCCACATCACGATGATTCGTCACCTGCTGGATGAAGCGAGCCTCGAAAGCGAACTGCGCACCGTCTTCGCTCAGTTTGTGGAGGGTCTGCAGCAGACCCTGAACCCCGCGATTGACGAGGACCAGGCCATCGAGATGCTGGCCCAGCACCTCATTACCCAGCCTGTCTTTGACGCGATGTTCGCCGGGCACCGCTTTACCGAGCTGAACCCGATTTCGCTGGCCATGCAGAACGTGGTGGACCATCTGAACGCGAACGCGGCCTTTGAGAAGGAGCGCGAGTCGCTGTCGGCGTTCTACGAGTCGGTTCAGCGCCGCGTGAAGGACCTTGATAACGCTGCCGCAAAGCAGCACGTGATTAAGGATCTCTACGATAAGTTCTTCCAGAACGCCTTCCCGCGTATTGCAGAGCGTCTGGGTATTGTCTTTACCCCGGTTCCGGTGGTGGACTACATCCTCCGCTCGGCTGATGTGGCTCTGCGGGAGTCCTTCGGTATGTCGCTCTCGGATGAGGGCGTGAGCATTATTGAGCCCTTCGTGGGCACGGGTACGTTCATTACCCGCCTGCTGCAGCTGGGCCTGATTCGCCCCGAGGACCTAGAGCGCAAGTACACCCGCGAGCTGTTCGCGAATGAAATTGTGCTGCTCTCCTACTACATCGCGGCGATTAACATCGAGACGGTGTACGGCGAGGTGGCGAAGGAGCACGGCCTGGGTACGGAGTACGTGCCGTTTAACGGCATGGTGCTGACCGATACCTTCCAGCTCTCTGAGTCTTCGCACCACCTGAACCTGCCGGCGTTCCGCGCCAATAGCGAGCGCGCGGAGCGTGAGCTTGAGCGGGATATTCGGGTGATTGTGATGAACCCGCCGTACTCCTCGGGCCAGAATAGCGCTAACGATAATAACCAGAACGAGAAGTACCCCAAGCTGGATGAGCGCATCGAGAATACCTACGTTGCGCGTTCTACGGCCACGCTGAAGAACAGCATGTACGACTCGTATATTCGCGCGATTCGCTGGGCATCCGACCGCGTGAAGGATAGCGGCGTGATTGCCTTCGTCTCGAACGGCTCCTTCATCGACGGCAACGCGGCGGACGGTCTGCGCAAGTGCCTGGTGGATGAGTTCTCGAAGCTGTACGTGTACAACCTGCGCGGTAACCAGCGCACCTCGGGCGAACAGTCGCGTCGCGAGGGTGGCAAGATTTTTGGCTCTGGTTCCCGTACCCCGGTGACCATCTGCGTGCTCGTGAAGGACCCCTCGCACACGGGCGAGGCCGTGCTGCACTACCGCGATATTGGCGACTACCTGAGCCGCGAGGAGAAGCTCGACATCATCGCCCGGGAGGGTTCCATCGCGCACACCGAGTGGGAGGTCATCATTCCCAATGAGGCCGCCGACTGGATTAACCAGCGCGACGAGAACTATGACACCTACCAGCCCATCGGCGATAAGGCAACCAAAGGCAAGCCGAATACCCCGGGCATCTTCCAGCTCTACTCGAACGGCTTGAAAACTAACCGTGACCCGTGGGTGTACAACTTCTCGGCACGCGCCGTCGAGAACAACGTGCGCCGCATGATTGAGTTCTACAACTCCGAGGTCGACCGCTACCAGCAGGCCGACGATACAGTGAAAAAGGCCAAAGCCGGAGATTTTGTTAACCTTGACCCAACAAAATTCAGCTGGGACGCCATCAATATGAACGATATTGTCCGTGGCAAAAAAGGCATTTTTGACTCCGGAAAGATTCGTTTGTCTTCGTACCGCCCGTTCTGTAAGCAGTCTGTGTACTTTGATATCACAAATCAGTTTAATAATCGTACATCCCAGCTGAAAAAGATTTTCCCGACCCCGGCGCACGAGAACATCGCGATTACGCTCCCCGGCCCGGGCTCTGCCGGTGAGTTCTACGCGCTGGCCACCGATATGATTCCTGCGCTTGGTGGTGCAACTTCCTTGCAGGTGTTCAGCCTCTACACCTATGAGCCGGTCGTTGAGGATGACGGAGGATTCAACCTCAACCTGGGCGGCGGCGAGGTCGTGGACGGCTACACCCGCAAGGAGAACATTACCGACGCCACCCTGGCCGCGTACCGCGGCACCTACGGTGACGAGAGCATCGCGAAGGAGGATATCTTCTACTACATCTACGCGCTGCTGCACCACCCCGAGTACCGCGAGAAGTACGCGGCAGACCTGAAGAAGATGCTCCCGCGCATCCCGTTGGCAAAGGGCTTCTGGGAGTACTCGCGAGTCGGTCGGGCCCTGGCGGAGCTCCACCTGGGTTACGAGAGCGTGGAACCCTACCCCCTCGATGAGGTGGCCTCCTCCCCCACTCCCGAGAGCCTCGAGGAGCGCTTCGAGTTCTACCGGGTGCAGAAGATGAAGTTCGGCCCCAAGAAGGATAGGACCCTTATCAAGTACAACGGTCACCTGACCCTCAAGGGCATCCCAGAAGAGGTCTACAGCTACATCCTGATGGGTAACCGTTCCGCGCTGGAGTGGGTCATCGACCGTTACCAGGTGAAGACCGATAAGAAGTCGCTCATCACGAATGACCCGAACGATTACTGCCGCGCCGTCAATAACCCGCGGTATATCGTGGATCTGATTAAGCGTCTGGTGACTGTCTCGCTGGAGACTCAGAAGCTGGTGGGTACGCTCCCCCGCTTCGAGGTTCTGGAGGACAACGCCTAGCCTGGCAAGGTTCCTAGCGTCAAGAGAGCCCCACCGTGCACACGGGGCCTTCGCAGCTGCCCAAGGCGAGTAGCTGATACTGAACGAGGCGCATACCGGGCACGCGGGGCGGGGGCTCCGTCCTCAAGGCGCTCAGCGCCGCAGAGGGGGCACTCCCCCGCCCGCGTTGTCCGGTGAAGCCTCGACTGCAACAGGCGCAGCCTAGACACAGAAAACCCCCGCCGTCCTGTAGCGAACTACAGCACGGCGGGGGTTTCACGTACGCTCCCCTGCGGGCGCATCCTCAACGGCAACAAACCAACCAGCTACGGGCTGGCGGGCAAGCCGCGGCAGGACGTCTTACGCGAGCAGGGTCGGCTTCACCTGACGGAGCTTATCCAGCAGACCGTTCACGAACTTCGGAGATTCATTCGTGGACAGCACACGCGCCAGACCGACAGCCTCAGAAATTGCGACAGCATCCGGAACTTCGTCATTGTACAGAAGCTCCCAAGTGCCAATACGCAGCACGGCACGGTCCACGGCGGGCATACGCTCGAAGGACCAGTCACGGGCGTAAGTCTCCACAAACTCGCGGATCTCTTCGTCGTGGTCGCGAACGCCACGAATGATTTCCTCAGAGTAAGCAGAGATCTGCGCCACCGTGTACAGTCGGCGGCGGCGGAGTACCTCAATATAATCTTCGTTGCGCTGATCCGCCTCGAAGAGCACTTCGAGGGCGCGCAATCGGGCTTTCGTACGCGAATTCATTAGTCGTTCACGCGACCGAGGTACTCACCGGTGCGGGTATCAACCTTGACCTTGGTGCCGGTCTCCAGGAACAGGGGAACCTGGATCTCGTAGCCGGTCTCAACGGTTGCGGGCTTGGTGCCGCCGGTGGAGCGGTCACCCTGCAGGCCGGGCTCGGTGTAGGTGATTTCGAGGACCACGGATGCGGGCAGCTCGATGTACAGGGGGCTACCCTCGTGCATTGCGATGGTTGCGGTCTGGGATTCGAGCATGTAGTTTGCTGCGTCGCCGACAACGGTTGCGGGAACGTTGATCTGGTCGTAGGTCTTCATGTCCATGAAGACGTAGTCGTCGCCGTCCTGGTACAGGTACTGGTAGTCGGAGCGGTCAACGGTTGCGGTTTCGATCTTAGCGCCAGCGTTGAAGGTGCGGTCGACGACCTTGCCGGAGGTAACGTTGCGCAGCTTGGTGCGGACGAACGCGCCACCCTTACCGGGCTTCACGTGCTGGAACTCAACGACGGACCAGAGGTTGCCGTCAATCTTCAGGACGGCGCCGTTCTTAATATCGGTAGTGGATGCCATGGGGCTCTCCTTCGTGTCATCGACGCTCACGCCGTAGTGGTACCCGGCGAGGCGCTAAGTTTTCAATGAGCAAAAATATGTCCCGTACATTCTACAGGATGCGCACGAGTTTGCCTAGCAGGGGCGCCACAGTTTTTCTGTGGCTCCCCCGCTCGGCCACCGCGCGGAAGCAATCACACGAAGGCGACCAAGTGAAGTCAACCACGTGGCCGGGCGCGCCCGGCGACTATACGGGACTCACAACTACTCGGAGATAATCTCCTGGTAGGTCATGTACAGGATCGAGTCGTCCGGCACCTCGTAGACGCGCGGGCGAGCCAAACCGTCAAGAATGATGAAGCGTAGCAGGTTGCCGCGTGCCTTCTTGTCGCGGCGCATTGCTTCGAGCAGCTGGGGCCATGCGTCTGCCTTGTAGGAGGTGGGCAGGCCCAGCGATTCGAGGATGCGGCGGGTGCGTGCCACGAGTTCTTCGTCGGCGTGGCCGGTTGCCAGCGCCAGTTCGGCGGCGTACACCATGCCGACGGACACTGCCGCGCCGTGGCGCCACTGGTAACGCTCGTTGCGTTCGATAGCGTGGGCGAGGGTGTGGCCGTAGTTCAGGATTTCGCGGCGGCCGGACTCGCGCAGGTCCTCGGAGACAACCTCAGCCTTCACGCGCACGCTGCGTTCAATGAGTTCACGCATGACGGCGGACTGCGAGTCGCGCACAGCCTGCGGGTTCGCCTCGATCAGGTCGAGGATTTCGGGGTCGGCGATGAAGCCGCACTTGACGACCTCACCCATACCGGTCAGCAGTTCGTGCTCGGGCAGGGTGCGCAGGGTGCCAATCTCGCAGAGCACCGCGGCGGGCGGCCAGAACGCGCCGACCAGGTTCTTACCCTCGGCGGTGTTGATGCCGGTCTTACCACCCACAGCCGCATCCACCATGCCGAGCAGGGTGGTCGGAATGTGGATGACGCGCACGCCGCGCAGCCAGGTTGCCGCCACGAAGCCGGCAACGTCGGTAATAGCGCCGCCACCCACGGAAATAATAGCGTCAGTGCGGGTGAAGTCGTTCTGACCGAGCACCTGCCAGCAGAACGCCGCCACCTGGTAGTGCTTTGCCTCCTCAGCGTCGGGAATCTCGGCGCTGAACGACTCGTAACCCATCGCGCGCAGGTCCTCCATGACCAGCTCACCGGTGGAACGCAGGGCACGCGGGTGAATCACGAGCACCTTCTTGGTGCGGTTGCCCAGAATTTCGGGGATTTTACCGAGCAGGTTGTGGCCAATCAGCACCTCGTAGTTCTCGCGCGGGGAGCTACCGGTCACCGGAATACGGGTGATGTCCGCTTCGCCGGAAGCGCCGAAGGTGGGCTGAGTGCTCATCGTGTGTCCTTTCACAGGAGAGTGGGGGTAGGAGGGGGTCAGGAGTTGTTCGCCCGTGCCTTGCGGCTGGCGGTGACGTACGCCTGAATCTCTGCGGTCATCTCGGTAATGGGGCGGCCGCCGCGAGCGTCCAGGGTGAAGTGCGCCAGCTCCTCATAGCGGCTGCGGCGACGCTCAAAAATATCGGTCCAGCGCTCGACCGGGTTCGGCTGCAGCAACGGACGGGTCTTATTGCCGGTAATGCGCGGGGTGACGGTCTCGGCGTCAACCAGAATGTACACCACGCACTCGTCCCTGAGGAGCTCCGCAACCGAATCGGTCATGGGCGCGCCGCCACCGAGCGAAAACACCGTGTTGCGGTACACCGGGGAGGTCAGCACCTCTTCGATGGTCTTACGTTCCAGCTCGCGGAAGTGCGCCTCACCAAAAATCTCGAAAATTTCGGAGACCTCACCGTAGCGTTCCACAATCAGCTGGTCGGCGTCGAGGAACTCGTAGCCGTAGAAACGCGCCAGGTGCGTACCAATGTAGGTCTTACCCGCCGCCATGGGGCCAATGAGCACGATAGGGCGCGACTGCTCGGCAAAGTTCTCGTGCATCTCGCGCACCTGCTGGGGGTGGATGCGGGCGGACTCCTCGATCTCGCCGGGCTCAAGTTCAAGAGGCTCAAGTTTACCGGGCTCGAGCTCGGCGTTCAGCTCCGCCTCGGATGCGGCGCGCGCCTCAATCTCGGCCGCGGCCTCGGCGGAGTCCACCGCCGCGATTTCCTCAGCCGCAGACTCGGCCGCAGAAACCTGCACCTTGCCGAATAGCGCCGGGGTCGGACGTAGCGGCTTAGCCACAGCGGGCTTGGGTGCAGCGGGCTTGGGTGCGGGGGCAGAGGTTGCGCTCTCCCCCGCCGCGGGCTGAGCCTGCTTCGGTGCGGTCGGCTTGGGAGCTACCGGCTTCGGGGCGGCGGGCTTGGGTGCGGGGGGTACGGGGGTTGCGGAAGTTTCGGCCTGTGCCGACTCCTCGCGAGGCTCCTCCTCGGCCATGCCCTGCAGGGCGCTGAGCAGCTTCAGGCGCAGGTCCTCGTCCAGACCGAGCGCCGGGTCGGCGTCCTCAGACACCGAGGAGGCGTACAGGCGTACACCCTGCGTGCTCGCCGTAGTAGCGGCGGCGGGCAGGGGGCGGGTGCCAGAACGCATCAGGTCAGCGGGGGTGGGCACGCGAGAAGCCGGGCGCACAGAAGAAACAGATGCGGCAGTCTCACGAACCCCAGCGCCCGCAGCCTCAACACTCTGCTCAGCCGCAGCAGGTACACCGGGTTCAGATACACCGGATTCTGCGCCGGTTTCCGGGCGCGGCGAAGCGCCCCCTCGCGCACGCTGCGTTGCCGCAGCAATACGCGCAAGGGGGCTCGAAGCGACCGGGCGAACACCCTGCTCCACAGAAACCTCCCCGGAACCGCGACCCTTCGTGCCGCGGCCCTCAGACTCCGCCGGAAGGGGCACTACGCGTCCCAACCAGCCACGTTAGACTCCCACGCCAGAGACGCCGGAATAGCGTCCAGGTAGGAATCCATGTTGCGGCGAGTCTCACCAATCGAGTCGCCGCCAAACTTCTCCAGCGCGGCCTCGGCCAGCACCAGGGCGACCATAGCCTCCGCCACCACACCGGCGGCGGGAACGGCGCACACGTCCGAACGCTGGTGGTGGGCGCGAGCCTCCTCACCGGTGGAGGTGTCAATGGTCTTCAGGGCCTTCGGCACGGTCGCAATCGGCTTCATGGCCGCACGCACGCGCAGCAGGTCGCCGATGCTCATGCCGCCCTCAATGCCACCTGCACGGTTGGTATCGCGGGTCACGCCGTGCTCGCCAATGGAAATCTCGTCGTGAGCGGCAGTGCCCGGGCGGTCGGCGGTCGCGAAACCGTCGCCCACCTCAACGCCCTTAATAGCCTGAATACCCATCAGGGCGGCGGCCAGGCGCGCGTCCAGGCGGCGGTCCCAGTGCACGTACGAACCCAGTCCGGGAGGCATACCGTACGCGAGCACCTCAACCATGCCGCCGAGAGTCTCTCCGTCCTTGTGCGCCTCGTCCACGCGCTGAACCATCGCGTCGGAGGTTGCCTTGTCGAAGCAGCGCAGCGGGTCAGCGTCCAGCTGCTCAACGTTGCGGGGCGAAGGCACGGGGGCACCCTCGGGAGCGTGCACGCCACCCACAGCCACGGTGTGAGAGACCAGCTCAACACCCAGAGCCTTCAGAATCTGAGCGGCGACCACGCCGAGCGCCACGCGGGTCGCGGTCTCACGTGCGGAGGCACGCTCCAGCACCGGGCGAGCCTCAGAGAAGTTGTACTTCTGCATGCCGGTAAAGTCGGCGTGACCGGGGCGCGGGCGAGTCAGCGCCGCGTTACGCGCGCGGTGCTCAATCAGCTTGGGGTCAACCGGATCGGAGCTCATCACGTCGGTCCACTTGGGCCACTCGGTGTTAGCAATCTCAATAGCGACCGGGCCGCCCTGAGTCAGGCCGTGACGCACACCGCCGAGGATGCGCACGCGGTCCTCCTCGAACTTCATGCGGGCACCGCGGCCGTAGCCCAGGCGGCGGCGAGCCAGGGCGTCACGCACCATGTCGCTGGTGAGTTCCACACCGGCGGGAACGCCCTCAATGATGCCGACGAGCGCCTCGCCGTGGGATTCTCCGGCAGTGAGCCAACGAAGAGCCATAGGTTAACCTCTTTTCGTGTCACCCGCACCGGCGCGCAGGTGGAAGGAATAATAATTCTTCACGTGTATAAATAGTGTATAAAATGCCCGTTTACTGAGCGAGTGAAAGCACGCTTTTTTCACGAAACGGAAGCACGAGGCGCAAGATCAACCGCCGCGCACATCGCATTCACCAAATCCAGTAGCTCACCCTCAGACAGGGTGCGGTCGGTAAACAGCAGCACCTGCTCCACCGCCTGATACAGCAGCATCTCCAGGCCAGAAACCACCGTGCCGCCGTTCGCCTCCCAGGCGCTCGCCAGCACCGAAGGCCACGGGTTATACGCAACATCGAGCAGTACCGGCTGGTGCGTTGCGGAGGTGCCCTTCAGCCCGCTCAGCTGGCTCGCCCACTCGTCCGCCGCGCGGGCCGGTAGCGTAGAAATCACCGGGTGATGACCGCGCTCCGCAAGATTCTGCGGCAAATCAGCCAGGGAAACCTGCTCCAGCTGAACGCCCAAGCGGTCCGCCGCCTCCTGCACGCTACCGAGCTTATGCAGGGAACGGGCGTACACGCTCGCGCGGCGGTAACCCAGCTTATGCAGGGCGGTCAGGGCGGAAATCGCGGTCGCTCCCCCGCCAATCACGGCGGGCTCGTCGCGCTCGTGGTTCGGCTTCAGACCCGCGTGCAGCAGCGCGTTCACGATGCCGATCACGTCGGTGTTATCGCCCAGCACCCTCTCGCCGCGCGGGTACACCGTGTTCACCGCACCGGTCACGTGGGCAGTCTCACTCAGCTCATCGCAGTACTGAATGACGGCGGTCTTCAACGGCATCGTCACCGACAGGCCCGCAATATACGGGGCTTCCTCGGTGCCAGCCGGGTTACGCACGCCGCGCATAATCGCCGGCAAATCATCAGGCAGAGTATCGCGACGATCGTACTCGAGGTTCGCCTCGCCCAGGTACGCGTACGCGGCCCGATGCAGCGCGGGCGAGAGCGAATGGGCAATCGGGTGGCCCAGCACGTAGGCGCGGCGAAGATACGGGGCTTCGCGGTACGGTTCAGTCTTCATCGATACTCTTTCGCTCTCAATGCCGGGTCACGGACGGCCGCGGGGGCCACCTCCCATTTTAGCGGGTACAGCAAAGGCGGGCACCGTCCCACTCTCGTGGGAACGGTGCCCGCCCTCTACATCAGCTGCAGCTTAGTTACAGCGGCCCGGGTGCTTCGAGCACCACTGGTTGTACTCTTCCACGTAACGCTGGTGCTCAGCGTAAGTGCGGGAGTACTTGGTCTCGCCGGAATCCAGGTCGACGGTCACCCAGTAGTAGTACGGGTTCTTCTCCGGAGCGGCGGCGGCCTTGATGGACGCCAGCTGCGGGGAACCAATCGGACCCTTCGGCAGACCCTTGTTCGCGTACGTGTTGTACTTGTTGCTCTTGTCTGCCTTCTGCTCCTCCGTCAGGTGGTAGGAGCGGACACCCAGACCGTAGGTCACGGTTGCGTCCGACTGAATCAGGCCGGAGGTCTCACCATCCGGGTTGTTCAGACGGTTCTCAATGATGCCCGCAACCGCCACGTAGTCCTTCGGCTGAGCCTCAAGCTCCACGATGGAGGCGATGGTCAGCACCTCGAAGGTCTTCTGATCGCCGCTCACGCCGGCTTCCTTCAGGTCGGCCTTGGTCTTATCGACCATGGTCTGAATGACCTTCTTGATGTCGGTGTCCTTCGGGAATCGGTACTCGCCCGGGTGCAGCCAACCCTCAATCGAGGGGAAGTTGCTCGGCACGCCGTACTGCGTGTAGTTCTGCACGGCCTCTTCCACCTGCTTGCGGGTGAACGCGCCGTCAGAACCGGAAACGATCAGGTCGATGGTCTCGGTCACGCGCTTACCCTGCGGAATCGCCAAGTACAGCACGTTACTGTTCGCCTCGATAATCGTGTTGATTGCGCTCGAGCTGCTCATGTGCTGCTGAAGCTCGTAGGTGCCCGGCTGCAAGTACTTGCCGTTGCTTTCCTTGCTGTACACCTCGACGAACTTATCGGCGTCGGCAATCACGCCGGCCGCCTCCAGCTCGTTCGCCACCTGCGCGGTGGACTGGCCCGAGCGGATCGTGAAGGTCACGGTCGTGCCGTTACCGCCGCCGGAGTAGTCGCGCGTCTTGAACGGGTCGTACCGCGTGATGAAAGCGGCAGAAATAATCACCAGGGCCGCCACGAAGAGCGACATGGCGCTCAGCATGATGGCGCGGCGACGGCGCTTGCGAGCACGCAGAGTCGCTACAGAGACAATCTCGTGCTCCAAGGTAATGCCGGTAATGCCTTTTTCCTCATCGGCTTTCGTCGGCCGAAAAAGGTCCAGACCGCTCTCTTCGGGGTGTTCCTCGGAATGTTTATTCTTTTCGGTCACTGAAGGTTCTCCGTTTCATTGACGGCACCAACCGCAGCCCCTTCTAACTCGTGCGGTCGGTTCTCTTCGTGGGCCGGATCGCTCACCTTGTACCCGGCTACGGACTGCCCTGCCTTGAGGGCGTCCAGGCTGTACTGCAAAATGTTCACAGCCGCCACCTGGTCAACCATAGTCTTGAAGTCTCGGCTGGATACCCCAGCCTCGTGCAGTGCACGGTGAGCGCTCACGGTGGTGAGTCGCTCATCCACCAGCCAAATGTTAATGTGTGTCTTATTTTCGGCGTCCAGCTCGGAGCGCAGAGCCTGAGCGTATTCCCGAGCCATCTCGGTCGAGGAGGACTCCCCGCCGCGCATGGTCTTCGGAAGCCCGACGAACACCTCGACCACCTCGTTCACCTCAATCAGCTTGCGTAGCACGCGACGATCGGAGTTCTTCTTCTCGTCGCGACGCAGCGTCTTGAGCGGGGTGGCGAGGATGCCGTCGGGGTCGCTGAGGGCGGTGCCGACGCGGGCCTTACCCACGTCAACACCCATCCGCACTCCGCGCTGGAATTCTGCCATGTTTAGGCCTGAGCCTGTGCGATAGCGTCGCGAACGGCGTCCAGAGCGGCACCAATCTTGGATGCATCCTGGCCACCGCCCTGGGCGACGTCGTCCTTACCGCCGCCGCCACCGCCGAGAACACCGGCAGCAACGCGAACCAGTGCGCCAGCCTTCACGCCGGCGGAGCGAGCGCCCTCGGTGGTTGCCACGAGGATCACGGGACGGCCGTTAGATACGCCGGCCACGGCCACCACGGCGGCCTCGGAACCGAAGCGGGAACGCAGGTCCAGGGCCAGCTCGCGCACGCCGTTGGCGTCCAGCTCGCCGGCGTTGTGGGCCAGAACGCGCACGGAGCCGATGGTCTGTGCGTTCTCCAGAAGCTTGCCGGCCTCGGCCTGCAGCTTCTCGCGACGCAGCTGAGCCAGCTCCTTCTCGGCTGCCTTCAGCTTAGCCAGGGTCTGGTTGATCTTCTCGGGCAGGTCTGCGGAGGACTGAACCTTCATCAGGCCGGTCAGCTGGTTCACCAGGGTGCGCTCAGCTGCCAGGTGGTTGAAGGAGTCCAGACCCACCAGGGCCTCGACGCGGCGGTTGCCGGAGCCCACGGAGCTCTCGGTCAGCAGCGACAGCGAACCAATCTCGGCAGAGGTGCCCACGTGGGTACCACCGCACAGCTCGCGGGAGAAGTCGCCGCCAATCTCAACCACGCGCACCACGTCGCCGTACTTCTCGCCGAAGAGGCTCATGGCACCCAGAGCCTTCGCCTCGGCCAGCGGCATCACGCGGGTAATCACCTCGTGGTTGTCGCGGATGGCGAGGTTAGCAACCTCTTCCACCTCGCGCTTAGCGGACTCGGACAGGCCCTCGCCCCACGCGAAGTCGAAGCGCAGGTAGCCTTCCTTGTTGAAAGAGCCACGCTGGGTAGCCTCGTTGCCGAGCACCTGGTGCAGGGCAGCGTGGATGATGTGGGTACCGGAGTGTGCCTTCTCACCGTCGCGGCGGCGCTGCACGTCAACCTGTGCCACAACATCGGCACCGACGTGAGCCTCGCCCTCGCGCACGATGGCGCGGTGAACGCTCAGGCCCTTGACGGGCTGCTGAACGTCCTGAACGTCAATGATGAAGCCGTTACCGGTAATCACACCGGTGTCGGCTGCCTGGCCACCGGCCTCGGCGTAGAACGGGGTTTCGTCCAGGACGACCTCAATCTTGTCGCCGGCCTTGGCGGCGGGCACGGACACGCCGTCCACCAGGATGGCGCGCAGCTTGGTCTCGGTGCGCAGCTCGGTGTAACCGGTGAAGATGGAGCCGCGCTCGTCCACGAGCTTACGCAGCTCGGAGAGGTCGGCGAAGGCACCCTTCTTAGCCTTGGCGTCAGCCTGTGCGCGGTGGCGCTGCTCGGCCATCAGCTCGCGGAAGGCCTTCTCGTCAACCTTCACGCCGGCCTCGGCGGCCATCTCGAGGGTCAGGTCAATCGGGAAGCCGTAGGTGTCGTGCAGCGCGAAGGCCTCGGCGCCGGAAACGGAGTTCGAGCCGTCCTTCTTAGCGGCGGCCACGGCCTCTTCCAGGCGCTCGGTACCGGTCTCGATGGTGTGCAGGAACGCCTTCTCCTCGGCGTAGGCAATGCGGGAAATACGCTCGAAGTCGTCAGCCACATACGGGAAAGCACCCTTCATCGCATCACGCGAAGCCGGGAACAGCACGGGCAGGCAGGGCTCGGTCACGCCCAGCAGGCGCATAGCGCGGATCGCGCGGCGCATCAGGCGGCGCAGAATGTAGCCGCGACCCTCGTTCGAGGGGGTCACGCCGTCAGCAATCAGCATGAGCGAAGAACGGATGTGGTCGGCCACCACGCGCATGCGCACGTCATCCTCGTAGCCCTCGTCCTCGGCGGACTCGGAGCCGTGGTACTTCTTGCCGGACAGCTTAGAAGCAGCATCCAGCACGGGGCGCACCTGGTCGGTCTCGTAGAAGTTCTCGACACCCTGCAGCAGCATGGCCAGACGCTCAACGCCCAGACCGGTATCGATGTTCTTCTTCGGCAGGTCGCCCAGAATCTCGAAGTCGTCCTTGCCGATGCCCTCGCCACGCTGGTACTGCATGAACACGAGGTTCCAGATCTCGATGTAGCGGTCGTCGTCAGCCGCCGGGCCGCCTTCCTTACCGTAGGCGGGGCCGCGGTCGTAGAAAATCTCGGAGTCGGGGCCTGCGGGGCCGGGCTGGCCGGTGGACCAGTAGTTCTCCTTCATGCCCATGCGCTGAATACGCTCAGCCGGGAAGCCCACCTTGTTGTGCCAAATATCGAACGCCTCGTCGTCACCCTCATAAATGGTGACCCACAGGCGCTCCGGATCCAGACCGAAGCCGCCCTGATCCTGCGGGGTGGTCAGCAGCTCGTAAGCGAAAGGAATCGCCTGCTCCTTGAAGTAATCACCGAAGGAGAAGTTACCAGCCATCTGGAAGAAGGTACCGTGACGTGCGGTCTTACCGACCTCTTCGATGTCCAGGGTGCGGATGCACTTCTGCACGCTGGTCGCGCGGGAGAACGGAGGGGTCTCACGGCCCAGGAAGTAGGGAATGAACGGAACCATGCCGGCGATGGTGAACATGGCGCCGGGTTCGTTCGAAATCAGCGATGCCGAAGGCACCACGGTGTGGCCGCGGGAAGCGAAGAAATCGATCCAGCGCTTGGAAATCTCCTGTGAGAGCATCTCGTTCCTTTGAATAATCTGTGCGAAATTCTAAATAGTCTACTGACCTATGGTGCCTGTCCGAGAGCAAAATGGCTAATCGAGGGGCCATTATGGGCCCCTCCAACACCCTCACGCGACGGGCAAGTCGGTTCGGTAGACGGCGGCCTTTCGGCCAAAGTCTAGTTAGTTGAAGAAGTCATCCCCGAGCTCGCGATCGCGGGCGATGCGCTGCTCGCGCGCCTTCTCCAGCGAGGCGATCTGCGACTCCACCTCAATGAGCTCACGCTCGGCAATGCGGCGGTTTGCGGCCTCAATCTCGGTCGTGCTCATGCCCCTCTCCCAGGTGTCAAGGGAACCGGGACGCAGGTCCTGCTTCTGGCGCTCCACCTTGGCGTTGAGCTCCATCTCCTTCTCCTGCATACCCTCGCGCACGCGAGCGGCGAACTCGACGGCCTTTAGCGCGTAGGGCTGCAGGGGCTTGCCGAGGGGCGAATCGAAGAATTTTGCCATCTGAGACTCCGGGTTGAGGGCCAGCTCGCCGTGCTCACGCTTGAGCAGGGCGCTACCGGGGGTACGCTGTGCGGGCTCCGAAGAGGAAGCGCGTCGGGAGGCAAGGTAGCCCGCCGCGGCACCGGCACCGAGCAGAAGAACGGAACGGAGCAGACCCATTAGTTCTCACCGCCCGCGGAGGTGCCACCCTGCTGGCCGGACTTGTTGCCGCCGCGGAAGGCCTGGCGCACGCCATAGGAGAAGGAGGCCACCTTAATCAGCGGCTGACCCACGGTCGAGGTCACCAGCGAGGACAGGGCCGAAACGTTCGCGGAGGCGTCCGAAACGTTCGAGGTGATGTCGTCAACCTTCTCGAGCTGCTCGTTGGTGGTCACCACGGTGCGGGTTACCTCTTCAATGAGCGGCGCGGTGCTCTGGTTGAGCGAACGAATCGTCACAATCAACTCATCAAACACCTTGGTCAGGCGAATAATGGGAAGGGCCAACAGCGCCACGAGAATCGCGAAAACTCCCGCCGCAATCAGGCCTGCAATATCTCCGCCAGTCATCTGTACCTCATTTCGCGTAACGCATGGTGCTTGTCAATAGTCGTACTCACCGGCGCGCCGCCGTGGCGCATCGGTCGGACTGCCTACACAGTTCAATCCCTTATTCTAGTCGAAAATTCCTTCTCGCGCCCCTCAAACTCTCATGAAACTCCCAGGATTGAACAATTCACAGGTTCCCGAATAAGCCGATGCGAAGCCCGCATCCGAGGGGCAGAACCCCAAGCCGGGCCCTTAAACGGGAACAACCCGTCCCCCACCGAAACGGTACGGAACGGGTTGCTTCTCGAAAAATCGAGATTATGCCAGACGCGAGTAGTACTCAACGACCAGCTGCTCGTCGCAGATCACGGGGATCTCTTCGCGCTTGGGCTTGCGCTCAAGCTTTGCGTGCAGCTTCTCGATCTCAACGTTCAGGTATGCGGGAACCTCGGGCAGAACTGCCTGGTGCTCACCAGCAGCCGCAGCCTGGAAGGGGGCAGTCTTCTCAGCCTTGGGGTGAACGTGAATCAGCTGGCCGGGCTTGACGAGGAACGAGGGGCGGTCCACGCGAACACCGTCAACCAGAATGTGACGGTGAACAACCATCTGACGTGCCTGTGCAATGGTGCGGGCGAAACCTGCACGCAGAACCAGGGCATCGAGGCGGGTCTCGAGCAGCTCGACCAGGTTCTTACCGGTCTGGCCCTCGGTACGCTTTGCCTCGAGGTATGCGCGGCGCATCTGTGCCTCGCGGATGTTGTACTGAGCGCGCAGACGCTGCTTTTCCTTCAGCTGGGTAGCGTAGTTGGAGTCAGCCTTCTTGCGGGCACGGCCGTGCTGGCCGGGGCCGTAAGGACGACGCTCGAGGTACTTTTCTGCCTTCGGGGTCAGTGCAATGCCCAGGGCACGGGACTGACGCACGGTACGGCGGGTGCGGTTGTGCTTAGCCACAATCTACCTTTCTATGTGAGGCTCCTGCACCCTCACGGGTGGGGCCTCGGTCTGTTTGGATACTGGCCTCCTCGGGTGACCTCGCCGTGGCCCGCGCGCGACCGATTCGGTCGTTGCTGCGCGGCGGTGAGGCGGAGAGCGCGAGGCAGAGTACCTCGCAGCTACATTACTCATGCTCGCACGGATGCGGGCATAGCAATTGCCAGACCCGTCAAGCTTACCGGATGCGCCCCGGCTTTACCACCCTTTTGGGGAATCTTTAGTTTAAATTGCCGTTTGTGTGGGTTTTTGACATATACCCACACGAACCCCACGGGGAATATTTACACCCGTCAGAACCATTTAGGGGAGCCTTTCTCGCAAAATTGCCGGGCTCAGATGTTGGATTGTAATCAATCCGTTATTTTTAACCTGTGAATCTATGGGATTAGCTTGCTTTCGGGTTCTCGCATCGCCTAGACTAGGCGTACAAGCTTGGCGTCCGCCCTTCCGGGACTGGCCGACGGTCAAGACATCTATCACAACTCAAACTCTGATGCGGTGCGCAGTACGACCGAGGTACTGCGCACCGCATTTTGCGTGTGCTCACTGTCTGCTGTCCTATAGACGGGCCGGCGCGGGTGGTTTGCGTGATAAGTCCGCGCGGCTAGTTCATGCGGCTGACTGGTTCGTGCGGCTAAACCATTCAGCCAACCGGCCCGCGCGGCTAATTAGCACGGCTAGTCTGCGCGAGTAGTCTACGCAGCAAGCGCGCGCCGCGGCTAGTTCGCGCGGTGAAACGGCACGGCCCCTCCGTGCGGCTAGTTGCCGCCGTCAAGAATCCTGCGGATACGCTCACGACGCTCCGTCAACGTACGCTCAAAACCGTGCTGAGTCGGCTCGTAGTACACCGTGCCGCGCAGGGTATCCGGCAGGTACTGCTGCGCCGCCACGTGGCCCGGCGCATCGTGTGCGTAGATATAGCCGTCGCCGTGACCAAACTGCTTAGCCCCCGCATAGTGGGCGTCGCGCAGGTGCACCGGAACCTGACCCGAAGCACCCGCACGGACATCAGCAATCGCGCGGTTAATCGCGTTATAGGCGGCGTTCGACTTCGGCGCGAGCGCACAATAAATCACCGCCTGCGAGAGGATAATGCGCGCCTCCGGCATGCCCACCAGCGCCACCGACTGCGCCGCGGCCGTCGCCACCTGCAGCGCCTGCGGATCGGCCAGGCCAATGTCCTCGCTCGCCAGAATCATGATGCGACGCGCCACGAAACGCGGATCCTCGCCGCCCTCCAACATGCGCGCCAGATAGTGCACCGCGGCATCAGCGTCGGAACCGCGCATAGACTTGATGAACGCGCTCACCACGTCATAGTGCTGGTCACCCGAACGGTCGTAACGAATCGCGGCGCGGTCCACCGCCTCCACGGCGTGCGCTAGGGTGATGCGCACGGGCGCGGCGGGTTCGGGGTCCTTCTCCCCCGCCGGGTCCTCCGAGTCTTCGGCGGGGTCGGACTGAGCGGGGTCATTCTCAGCCGGGTTGGTTTCGGCGGCCTCTGCCGAAGCCTGTTCGGCCTCGCTGAACGCGATGGCGGCCGCCGCCTCCAGCGAGGTCAGGGAGCGGCGAGCGTCGCCTCCAGAAACCGCCGCGAGGTGGGCGCGCGCATCCGCATCAATGACCGCCGCACCGTCAAAACCGCGCGGATCGGCCAACGCACGGTTAATCAGCCGCTCAATATCGGACTGCTCCAGCGAATGAACCCGCAGTAACAGCGAGCGCGACAGTAGCGGCGAAATAATGCTGAACGACGGGTTCTCGGTCGTGGCCGCCACCAGAATCACCCAGCGGTTCTCCACGCCGGGCAGGAGCGCATCCTGCTGAGCCTTCGTGAAACGGTGAATCTCATCGAGGAACAGCACGGTGGTCGTGCCGTACATGTCGCGGTCGAGCAGCGCCTGATCCATGACCGCGCGAACGTCCTTCACACCCGCGGTAATCGCCGAAAGTTCCACGAACTTGCGACCCGGCGCGCGCGCAATCACGTGCGCCAGAGTGGTCTTACCCGTACCCGGAGGGCCGTACAGAATCACCGAGGACGGGCCAGCCGGGCCGGCGTTCTCCCCCGCCAACACGCGCAGGGGCGAGCCGGGGGTCAGCAGGTGCTCCTGGCCGAGAACCTCGTCAATCGTGCGCGGACGCATGCGCACCGCCAACGGCGCGCGAGACGCCGAACGGGCAGAGCGCGCACGCGACGCAGAGGTGCGCGAGGAGGCGGACTCCTCGGCGGGCGCACCAATCAGGCTCACGCGGTCCCCGTCGTCGGGCAACTCAAGATCAAAGAGGGAATCAGCCATAGTCTTACTCTATCGTTTCACAGGCTTGAGGTGGGCGCGGGGTGCGGATTTAGCTCGCGGCGTGAAGCCACATGGGTTTCCGGTGGGGTTTCGATAGGTTAGTATCTTCGCCGCGGGTTCATAACCCAGGGGTAGGGTTTATAGCCCCGGGACGATTCGCTCGCCGATTGAGGTGCCGACCCTAGAGAGTCTCGCTGTCGAGAATCAGGGTCACCGGGCCGTCATTGACCAGCTCCACCTGCATGTCCGCGCCGAACACGCCCGTCTCAACGTGCAGGCCGTGGCCGCGCAGCGCCTGAACGTAGTCGTTGAACAGCGGCTCGCTCACCGGGCCCGGGGCCGCGGCAGACCAGGAGGGGCGGCGGCCCTTCTTCGCATCCCCGTAGAGGGTGAACTGGCTGACCGCCAGCACGGGCGCGCCCTCATCCAGCAGGGACTTCTCCCCCTCCAGCAGGCGCAGGTTCGCGGTCTTATCGGCAAGCTTCGCAACCTGCGCCGCACCGTCACCGTGCGTGATACCGACCAGCACCAGGTAGCCGGGCTGCTCAATCGCGCCGACCGTCTCGCCGTTCACGCGCACCGCCGCGCGGGTTACGCGCTGAATAACTACTCGCATCGTTCACCTTTCATCATGGAGCCGGCTTTCGCCGGGCTCGAGCATCTCTTTCGATACCATCCGCGGCGGTCGGTTTAGAAGGAGCCGCAGTTCTAGAGCCAGCCGCCTCAGAGCACGCCGCGTAGCTGCACGGCACGCAAAAACTGGTTCGCCGCCCGCGGGGTACGGAACTCAATAAAACGCTTCTGCAGATGCTGCCCGCGAGCCTCCGCCAGCAGCTGGCCCACGTGCGGGTAGCTCCTCCACGTGTACCGAATCATGTTGTCCGGGTCCCGCAGAATATCTTTCAGCGGCGGTTCCACGTTATCAGCCCACAGCTTCTGACCCGTCACCGCACGGCGCACCGTCCGGCGAACCACACGCCACATGACCACCGCGCGGCTATAGCGCAGGTAAATCACCACATCCGCACGCTCCAGCAGGCGGCCGCGCACCTGCGGATACTGCCACTCCGTAATCCACGCAGGCCGCTCGATGAGCGCCTGAACGTCCGCCTCGAAGCTAGGGCGTGGGGTCCAGTTCGGCCCCCAGTGCAGCGAGTCCATCTCCGTATGCGGAATGTCCAGGATGCGCCCCAACCGCGCCGCGAACGTCGTCTTACCGCTACCGCTCGGGCCGGCAATCAGAATACGCATGCTCCCCTCCCCCCTTTGGTTAGTACACAAATCGGCACGCACGCCAGTTGATACAAAAGGTGGGCTGCGACCCTGCACCAGCAGAATACACAGCCCACCCTCAACGGCGACCCCGGCAAGACCCGAGCCTCACAGCTCGGAGCTCAAAGCTCAAGACTCAATGCCCCCGTCGGGTAATCGCCGCACAGCCCCGCACCCCGCACGGGGTGCAAGACCAAAGACTGGAGAAGATTACTCCTCGTCCTTCTTCTTCGGCTTGAAGTCCACGCCAGCTTCCTTACGCTGCTCCGGAGTAATCGGTGCAGGAGCCGCAGTCAGCGGATCATAACCGTTACCGGTCTTCGGGAACGCAATAACCTCGCGAATCGAATCAACGCCAGCCAGCAGAGACACGACACGGTCCCAACCGAACGCAATACCACCCATGGGCGGTGCGCCGTACTTGAACGCATCCAGCAGGAAGCCGAACTTCTCCTGAGCCTCTTCCTCACCAATGCCCATCACGCCAAACACGCGTTCCTGCACGTCACGGCGGTGAATACGGATCGAACCGCCACCAATCTCGTTACCGTTGCAGACAATGTCGTAAGCGTACGCCAGAGCCGAACCCGGGTCGGTGTCAAAGGTATCCATGAACTCGGGCTTCGGGGAGGTGAACGCGTGGTGCACGGCAGTCCATGCGGAGTGGCCCAGAGCCACGTCACCGGACTCAGTAGCCTCAGCAGCAGACTCGAACATGGGGGCATCAACAACCCACACGAAGGACCACTCGCCGTCCTTAATCAGGCCGGTACGGTGACCAATCTCAACACGAGCAGCACCCAGCAGCGCGCGGGAAGCCTTAGCCTCACCAGCAGCGAAGAAGATGCAGTCGCCGGGCTTTGCGCCGGTTGCGGCGGCCAGACCCTCGCGCTCAGCGTCGGTAATGTTCTTAGCCACCGGACCGGTCAGCTCACCGTCCTCCTGAATGAGAACGTAAGCCAGGCCCTTAGCGCCGCGCTGCTTAGCCCACTCCTGCCAAGCGTCCAGGGTGCGGCGGGGCTGGGATGCGCCACCGGGCATCACAACGGCGCCCACGTAGGGAGCCTTGAACACGCGGAAAGTGGTGTCCTTGAAGTACTCGGTCAGCTCGGTCAGCTCCAGGCCGAAGCGCAGGTCGGGCTTGTCCGAACCGTACTTCTCCATCGCATCCTTGTAGGTCATGCGCTGAATCGGGCGGGGAACCTTCACGTCAATCAGGTTCCACACAGCCTCAACGATGCGCTCGCCCAGGTCAATGATGTCTTCCTGGTCAATGAACGAAGCCTCAATGTCCAGCTGGGTGAACTCGGGCTGACGGTCGGCGCGGAAGTCCTCGTCACGGTAGCAGCGGGCAATCTGGTAGTACTTCTCAATACCGCCCACCTGCAGCAGCTGCTTGAACAGCTGCGGGGACTGCGGCAGAGCGTACCACGAACCCGGAGCCAGACGAGCCGGCACCAGGAAGTCGCGTGCACCCTCGGGGGTGGAACGGGTCAGGGTCGGGGTCTCAACCTCAATGTAGCCGTCCTCGGCCAGCAGGTTGCGTGCCGCACGGTTCGCGTCCGAACGCAGGCGCATGATGCGAGCCGGCTCCGGGCGGCGAAGATCCAGGTAGCGGTAGCGCAGGCGCGCCTCCTCACCCACCTCAACGTGCTCGTCAATCTGGAAAGGCAGCGGGGCCGCGGTGTTCAGCACCTCAACGGTGGACACCTCAACCTCAATCTCACCGGTGGCCAGGTTCGGGTTCTCGTTACCCTCCGGGCGCTTGGAAACCTTACCGGTCACGCGCAGAACGTACTCGTTGCGCAGGTGCTCGAAGTCAGCCTCGTTGTGGAAAACGCACTGGGTGACGCCCTCGCGGTCACGCAGGTCAACGAAGGCGACGCCACCGTGGTCGCGGCGACGAGCCACCCAACCGGTCAGGGTGACGGTCTCTCCAATGTTTGCGGCGGTCAGCTCGCCGTTGGTGTGAGTGCGAAGCACAGACATTCCTTTCATAGCGAGCACCTCACGACTATAGACAGTAGCCGGGTACTCGCGGTTGATGATATGCGCACACTGCGTGCGCCTTATCCATTGTAGCCCGTCTTGCCGGGGCATGGACTCTCTCGCGGAAGGAGGTTGGTAGGAGCTGCGAGGGGCGGTTTCGGTTTGTGGGTGGTTTAGTCGCGTTTGGGGTGGTTAAGACCCACCGCAGATGCGACTAAACCATGTTTCAAGTGACTAAACCACCCACCGGACTACTCAGACCCCGATACTAGATCACCCAGAATCCATCCGACGGGACGAACCCCTCCCCTGTGGATGGGCAACCTCCTTCGTCTTCAGCCGAGTTATCCACAGATTTTGATTTTCGCCACGTGCAACGGCCACGATATGACAGCCTGGTGGGTATGAACTCCCTGACCGCCCCCACCCCACGAACCGTCGAACTATACTCCCTCGTGCTGACCACGCGCATCCTTAAGCTGCGGGGAATCGGCGCGAGGGAAGTCAACAGACTGATAGCCTCCGGGACCCTGCAACGTATTCAGCGAGGAGCCTACATCTACGCCTCCGATGCTACCGGCCTTCGAGACGACGATCGGCTTCGTGTACGATGCATCGCCGCCCACAAGGCCGGCCTGCAAGGGGTCTTCTCGCACGAATCAGCCGCGGTGCTCTGGGGGCTCGACCTGATGGGCGTTCCGGCAAGGCTCAACGTGTGTAGCAACGCTAAAAGTCCCTCGGACCGGGGGCGAATCCGTCGGTACCGATTTACTCTTGACCCCGGCGAGGTGACCGTAATTCCGGGCACATCCATTCCCGTCACAACAGTGACTCGCACGCTGCAGGATTGCGTGCGGACCATGCCTTTTCGGAACGCCGTGGTGCTGACCGACTCCGTGATGCGGCGGGGGCTCCTAACGCCCGAGGCTGTGACCGACGCCCTCACGCACCTCACCGGGCGCGGCGGTCGCTCGAATGGGTCGCTCGTTGTTCGGGCGATGGATGCATCCAGCGAGTCGGCCGGCGAAAGCCTCACCCGATGCCTACTCATGGAGCACGAGCTGCCCTCCCCCGTGACCCAGTACCCGATTGTGTGCGAGGGCCGACGCTACCGAACGGATTTCGCTTGGCCCGAGCTACGGGTCATTCTCGAGTTTGACGGTGAACAGAAGTACGTCGATTACCCGGGCCGAGACCGGCAGGAGGCGGCCCGCGACCGGGCGCTCACCCGCGCCGGCTGGACGGTTATACACCTGACCTGGGCCGATATCTTCCAGAAGGAACCGGAAGTCGTGGCCCACCTGCGAAGGTTGCTTCTGCGGTGAACCCGGTCGCCTCTCAATGGGTCGCGGTTTCGGTTTGTGGGTGGTTTAGTCGCGTTT
>NZ_KV814491.1:505019-548121 GCF_001813965.1 Rothia sp. HMSC072E10
CGGTTTGTGGGTGGTTTAGTCGCGTTTGGGGTGGGTCTTAACCATCCCAAACGCGACTAGCCCATCCACCGGGTTACTAAACCACCCACCGAGTTACTAGACTCCCCCGCCACTAGACCATGCAAAACCCGCCCGGCAGGGAGGCTAACATCCTCCCCACCGGGCGGGTAAACGACAGACTTACAGCGGCCAGATAATACAGCAGCCAAATATTACCGCGGCCAAGCACCGCAGGTATTACAGCCCTAATGTTTACAGGCCCTCAGCACGCACAATCTGAACGTGCAGGTCCTCAGCCGGCGGCATCCACGAAGCCGGATCGGCGGGCACCTGCTCACCCGAACGGATATCCTTCACCTCGTGAACCGGGGCACCCGACTCATCCGAAGAGATGAACCACACGAACGGAATACCGCGCTTCTCGGCGTACTTAATCTGCTTGCCGAACTTCGCGGCGTTCGCCGAAACCTCGCACGCGATGCCGCGGGCGCGCAGTGCATCCGCAACATCATTCGCGGCGGACCAGCCCTCATCATTCGTCAGGGCCACGAACACGGCCGAAGGCACCTTACGGCTTGCCTGCGCAAAACCCTGCGAGAGGATGCGAGCCACCACTCGGGTCACGCCGATAGACAGGCCAACGCCAGGGTAGGTCTTCTTACCGTTCGAGGCCAGCGACTCGTAGCGACCACCCGAGCAAATCGAACCCAGCGACTCGTGGCCGACCAGCACGGTCTCGTACACGGTGCCGGTGTAGTAGTCCAGGCCGCGAGCAATCGACAGGTCAGCCAGCACCTTACCCGGCGCACGGCGGGACGCCTCCTCAATGACCTCGGCCAGCTCAGCCAGGCCCTGGTCCAGCAGCTCGTGCTCCACCGAATACTTAGCCGCAAGTGCACGCACCTGCTCCACGAAGGATGCATCCTCGGTACGGATCTGAGCCAGCTCCAGGGCGGCCGCGGCAGCCTCCGCGCTCGCACCGGCCTCGGACTGAAGCTCCTCGGCCACGCGCTCGGGACCAATCTTCTCCAGCTTGTCGATGGAGCGCAGCACGGCCGCGGTGTCGGTCAGGCCCAGGCCCAGGTAGAAGCCCTCGGCCAGCTTGCGGTTATTCACGCGCAGCTTGAAATCGGGAATCGGCAGCTTCGACAGCGCATCGACAACGACCAGCGCGAGGGTCACGTCGTAACGGAACGGCAGCTCGCCGTCGCCAACCACGTCAATATCTGCCTGGGTGAACTCGCGGGCGCGGCCCTCCTGCGGGCGCTCGCCACGCCAGACCTTCTGAATCTGGTAACGCGAGAACGGGAAGTTCAGGTAGCCGGCGTTCTCCACCACGTAGCGGGCAAACGGCACGGTCAGGTCAAAGTGCAGCGCCAGCTTCTCCTTGGCCTTCGCGGAGTCGTCCTCCTGCAGGCGCGAGATGGCGTACACTTCCTTGTCGATTTCGCCCTTGCGCAGCAGCTGCTCGATGGTCTCTACCGAACGAGTCTCAATCGGGGAAAAACCGTGCAGCTCAAAAGTCTCACGCAGGGTGTCGAGAACGTGGTTCTCAACCAGTCGTTCAGCCGGAAGATACTCGGGGAAACCAGACAGCGACGCCTTGCGAGCCATGCGCTCTACTCCTTGATAAAGAACTCGACAACAAAACCCCGGCGCTCTACGGTGCCGGGCATATCTATCATCATACCAACACCCGCACGCACGGCGGGGGTTCCCGCATTCGCCGGATGCGGGGCGCGGGTCGGCGGGAACGCCCAAACGCCCGGTGTGAGTGATGCCGGCGGCGGCCCTCCGCAGGGGCACGTTGGTCGATTCAAGCCGAAGCACCCGCGGGCACGCGTAGCGGCGGACGGTTCGCATGCGTGGCAACGGAGGCAACGCAGGTAGCGGCTCAACGGAATAGCCGGAGCCCACATGCGCGGCGGCGGGCGGTTCGCCACGAACACAACACGACCGGACACTACTCACGCGAGGCCCGTACCGGCTATGCTTAGGAGGTGCACACGCACAACCCAACGGGTGCCCCGCGGAATGTCGCGGCCCACGCCTCGGCGAGGCGGCGCGAAGGCGCTCCCCGCATCCGGCACCCCCGAGTGAAAGAGTTATAGCGGTGACTACCAAATCCGACGACACTGTAAACCTCGAGAAGGCCCGCCAGTTCGGTCGCGTCTCCGAGGACGGCCACGTCTTCGTCATTGTCGATGGCGAAGAGTACGCCGTAGGTCAGCTGCCCGGCGCATCCGAAGATGAAGCGCTCAGCTACTTCGCCCGTAAGTTTGAAAACGTTGAGGCGCAGGTCGCCCTGCTCGAGTCGCGCCTGGCCAATAACGCCCCCGCCGCGGATCTGCAGAAGGGCATCGCCTCCATCGGCTCGCAGATTGGCGTGCGCAACATGGTCGGTGACTACTCCGGTCTGCAGAAGCGCCTCGTCTCCCTCGCTGAGCAGATCGCCGAACTTGGCGAGAAGCAGCAGCAGGCCCGCACCGAGAACCGCGAACGTGCTCTGGCCGTGCGTGAAGAGATTGTGGCCGAGGCCGAGCAGATTGCCGGCCAGGACCCCGACCAGATTCACTGGAAGAACTCGCATACCCGCATGAACGAGCTGTTCGAGGCGTGGAAGAAGGCTCAGCGTGAGATTCACCTGGCCAAGAGCGTGGAGGACGAGCTGTGGAAGCGTTTCCGCGCCGCCCGCACCACCTTCGACCGCAACCGCCGCGCACACTTCTCCCAGCTGGACGACCGCAACGCACGCATCAAGCGCGCGAAGGAAGAGCTGATTGCTCGCGCCGAGGAGCTGTCCACCTCGACCGATTGGTCTGAGACCTCCCGCGCGTACGGTGAGCTGATGCGTGCCTGGAAGCAGGTTCCGCGCGGTCACCGCCGTGAGGACGACAAGCTGTGGGCTCGTTTCCGTGCCGCTCAGGACGTGTTCTTCAACGCCCGCCACGAGGCTGAGGCCGCGCAGGACGCGGTCTACGCCGAAAACCTGAAGGTCAAGGAGGCACTGCTGGAGGAGGCCCGCACGCTCCTGCCCGTTGAGGATATTGAGGCAGCAAAGGCCGCCTTCGAGAAGATTCTGGATCGCTGGGATGCGGCAGGCCGCGTGCCCCGCAACGACCTGCGCCGTGTGGACGGCGAACTGCGCCGTATTCAGGACGAAATCAACGGCGCCGAAGAGGCCAAGTGGAAGCGCAACGACCCCGCCAAGGCGGCACGCGCGAACTCCCTGCTCGCGCAGATCGAGGACTCCCTCGCCGAGCTGGAAGCAGAGCTCGCCGCAGCTGAGAAGGGCGGCGACTCCAAGAAGATCGCCAAGGCCAAGGAAGCTCTGGAGGCGCGCCGCGCCTGGGCCGCAACCCTGCAGGGCTTCGGCAACTAGGGTCTAGCCGACGAGTGCCCGGGGCGCTGGCTGTTGGATGCTAGTGCTCCGGGCTTCTTCGTGCCTGCGGGAGTGGTGGAGGATGGCTAGAAACCGGAAGACTTACCAGCCACAGGGAAGCCCCCCTAACAGCTGAGAAAGGGCTGGTGAATCGCTTAGTCAAGGCACGCGAAAATCGGTTCATGGGTAGGAAATTCAGCGATAGGTTAGTGACTCTAAACCAGGGTTTTATCCCTGCCTAAAGTCACTAACCCGTTACTGGAAACCAGTCTCCGCGGAATGACCCAGGCCAAGCGGGTCTCGCTGATGCTCTTGCGTTGCCATACGCGGTGGGAAAACCGCTTACATATCAGGCCAGGAACGATGCAACGAATACTCCGTATCCCCGTCACCGCTGTCGTTTAGATGCCAGCGCTGGCCGGTACGGATATCAGCCTTGCGCAGGCGCGGGTTCGGGTTATCCTTTTTACCCATCGTGGGGTCATTCTGGCAACCCCAACGAGTGTCGTCTTCATCGCAGGTGCCGGCCACGCGTCCCACATCAACCCACCACACACGAATCAGCAGTGGGTCGACAGTATCCTTCTTAACGACAGTACGCAGAGCCTGCCACGGGCCACCATTGACGCGGTACCGGCCAGCATAAGAAACCGTTGCGTACGCATGGAAGTTACCCGAACGTTTATACACATAACTGGTCGCAGTCGGTCGTGCTTTCGAGCCTGACTTCGGGTAAATAGGTTCGCCGATGGTGTAGAAGCTGCCCTCGTCACCGTTGCCGTACTGGACGGTCATTTGTACCGGGTAAGACTCGATTTCAACGTGACCTACCGAAAGCTCACCTTCCCAAGAAGCGGTCGGGGCTTCAGCGTAGAAGTTGATGTTGTCGCCCTTATAAACATTCGGGTCGCCCTTAGCCCTGCCGGTACCGTTACCGGAGTTATAGGACTGTTTGAGGATAGGGGGTCGGATGTCGGTGTGAGCGAATTTGTCTTCAATTTCTTGAAGCATCTCGGCAGGACTTGGCTTGCGGGGCTCTCCGGGGTTATTGGCGGTTAGGGTGCGGGATTCTGCTGGGATGCAGAAGGTACCGAGGCCCGAGGGGCTGTAGTATCCGGTGTAGTCGTTGCCGTCGTCGAGCATCATGCGGGTGCGAGAATACTGCCCTGGTCGGTTATCGGGAGTAGTACAGGAGTCTTTATTAGTGGTTGAAGCGTAGTATTCATCTCCCCTAGCGTCACGCATGAGACGATGAGTCGCTTTAAAGGCAGCTTCTTGCTCCTCTGCGGTCATTCTGATACTAGATACAGCAGTATTTTCCTGGGCAGGGGCAGGGGACAGACTCACTTCCTCATCGGTATCTGCTGTTGCATAGCCGTCTTCATTGGCTATATCTACGACGCTGTGACTATTGGAATCTGAAGTATCTTCCAGAGCGTACGTCGGAGGAAAAAGGTTGACTGCCAGAGCAAAAGTGATTGAAACGCAGAATACTCGAACTGTCTTATTTTCCATTATTTAATGAGCCCCTCTTTGCGGAGCTCCTCATTCGAGCGATACTCAGACAAATACCAGTAACCATCCTTATAACGGTATCGAAACATGAAAGTCTCATTTTCATTACCAGTATTAGTACGTTTACGCATTTTTCCATTAGGGTGAATATAGAGCCCGTAAGTCCACAAGCGCCGGGTGAGAACCCAATATTCTTTGGCTTCTTCGTCATACATGAGGTCGCTTTCGGCCTGGTATTCTGAGGTTCCTTCGATAACCCAGCCGCCTTCTTTGTAAAGCTTTTCGATGGAGTTGAGGAATTCAATATCGCTTTTGAAGGTATCCAGCATGTACGGCCTCACGTATTGCATATCGCCCGTCTGGATACCGTAGTTTCGGGCTTTGATCCAGTCACGCATCATCTCGCGGAGGCCAGCGAAGGTCTCAGGGTACTGTTGCGGCCTAGCTTTGGGGAGAGGAACGTTCTGTGCAGGACCATATTCATCTGCCTTGCGGTACTCGCCGTCGGGGGCCTTCGAGCCACCGGAGTAGCCGCGGGTAATGACCGGACTCGGGGTTGCCGAGCCCGAAGACGCCTCGGTAGCCGAAGCCGAGGCCGAAGCAGTCTCGCTCGGCGTGGCGGAAGAAGTTGAGCCGGCAGCCTCATTAGCGGCCTGCTGACCGCATGCCGCAAGCAGTCCGGTCAGGCCGAAGAATGTGCCGCCGCTCAGCAGTGCACGGCGGGTCAAAACGGATTCAGGTCCCATTAGGGGTGCTCCAATCGTCGGTGATGGTGTGTATGTGCTAGTCGAGAAGCTTTCTTTAGATACATCAACGTATCCAAAAGCACCCAGACTAGGTACCTCGCATTATCGATGCACCGGCGCATCACTATGAGTCCCAGAACCACCCTACAGGATGTTTGCCATCTTTTGCACTCTTTTGCGGTTTATGACAGTCAAAAACCGCAATACATTATTTTCGCTATCAAACAACATTTGCCTACCGCAACGATGCCTATACTCTTACGGTAACGCAAGCCACTTCTGTCAGACCATCGCACCGTCAAAATGCAGGGCCCTACTCCCCCGGCGGCTCCGCCGCATCCCGGCTCAGACGGCGAGCGCGTACATGTCGCGGAGAGCATCTTCCGCCTCGTCGAAGGCGTATCCGCTCTGGCAGAGAGCATCGCAGCAGTTACCGTAGCGGAGGCCGGCGAGGAACTCGCGGTCGGTGACTTCGGGCAGATTTTCCATAAGGTATTCGCCGTTGTCGGTAAAGAAGTCGTCAATACTGGCGGCGTCCTGACCGGAGCAGAAGGTGCGGAAGTCTTCATCGCTGTAGTAGCCATCCGTGTACATGGGTTTCTCCTTAGGTTGCTCGATGGAGGAATGAGAACGCGTCGTTGTTCTCTACCACCAAGGTACGGGGCGCCCCTGACAAGATAAGGGGCTGCACCGCCCACGCCGGAGAAAAACCAGAAAATATTGTGCGACGAGGGATGTTCTGGAGGCGCACTCCCACTAAACTCCCCCGCCGCCCGGAAGATTAGGTGCGGACGGGCTTGCCTCCTGAGTGCTGCTGCCCCGCCTCCCACACACCGTGCGGAAATTCAGTCATGAGTTACGGACTTCGATCATGGGTTAGTGACTCTGAGCTGGGGTTTTACCCCCCTGCCAAAGTCACTAACCCATGACCGAAAATCGGCGCTGTGCAGAAGGGCTAACCAGCAGCGTAGAGCCGGGTCGATGCCGCGCCATCCCTTCCCCCGCTTAACGGCGAGAAGCCACATGTGTTCGAAACACATGTGGCTTCTCAGCGTAAAGAAGAGCCTACGCCTCCGAGGGTTTCGCGCCGGTCAGGCGGTACGCCTTGTACACGCCCGTCACGTTACGGACCACGTTCAGCACGTGCTCCAGCATGAAGCGGTCCCCCAGCTCCAGGGCGAAGCGGTCCACCACGGTACGATCCTCCGACGTGTGCACGCGCGCATCCAGAATGTTCACGCCCGACTCAGAAATCGCACGAATCAGGTCGCTCAGCAGGCCCTTACGGTCCAGCGCCTCCACCTGAATCTGCACACGGTACGTAGCGGACGGCGAAGACGCCCACTCGACCGTGGTCACGCGCGGCTCCTCGTCAGCGTTACGCATGTTCGGGCAGTCGCGGCGATGCACCGAAATACCGTTGTAGCGGGTCACAATGCCGATAATGTCATCCGGCGGGACCGGGGTGCAGCAACGCGCAATCTTCGTCAGCACACCCTCAGCACCCGGCACAATCACGCCGTTATCGCCAATCGCCTTGCGGGTCGACTTCAGCAGCGTCTCGTCAAAGTCGCTGACCTCAACCTCGGGTGCCGGCTCGTCGCCGCGGTGCACCTCAACGAGGGTGTCAATGACCTGCTTCGGCGCAATCTCGTGCTCACCAATCGCACGGTACAGCGACGCCACATCGTTCTTGTGCAGCAGCTGAGCCACCTGAGTCATAATCTCCGGGCTCATCATCTTCTGCAGCGGCAGCTCACTATTACGCATGCTCTTAGTGAGCATTTCGCGGCCTGCGAGTAGCGCCTCCAGGCGGCGTTCCTTCGCGAAGTACTGGCGGATCTTCGTGCGAGCGCGCGAGGAACGAACGAACTTCAGCCAGTCCTCGCTGGGTCCGGCGTCCTCGTTCTTCGTGGTCATAATCTCCACGGTGGCGCCGGTGGGCAGGACCGTGTGCAGCGGCACCAGGCGGCCGTTGACCTTCGCGCCGACCGTGCGGTCGCCGACCTCACTGTGGATGGCGTAGGCGAAGTCCACGGGGGTGGAGCCGTTGGGCAGGGCGATTGCCTCGCCGTTGGGGGTGAGAACCACGATTTCGTCGGTGTCGAGGGTGTCAGCGAGCGACTCGTAGAACTTCTCCGACTCCGGGTTGGAGTTCGAAATCTCGGCAATAGACTGCAGGATGCCGACGTTCATCATCGCCGAGGTCTGGGTGCCCGGCTCCTTCGGGTCCTTCGCGGGTGCACCTGCGCGAGGCGCAACCTTCTCACCGCGCGATGCCGCCTTGTAGCGCCAGTGCGCAGCCACACCGTACTCAGCCTCTTCGTGCATCTTGTACGTGCGGATCTGAATCTCAAGCGGCAGGTTACCCGGGCCGTACACGGTCAGGTGCAGCGACTGGTAGTTGTTGTTCTTCGGGTTCTTAATGTAGTCCTTGAAGCGGCCGGTCATCGACGGCCACAGGGACAGCACGTGGCCGAGCACGGTGTAGCACTCCGCCTCTTCCTCAACCATGATGCGCACCGCGAGAATGTCGTTAATCTCGTCGAAGCTGCGGCCCTTCGTCTTCATCTTCTGATGAATCGAGTAGTAGTGCTTCGGGCGGCCCGTCACGGTCGCGTCGATGCCCACCTCTTTCAGGCGGTCCGTAATCTTGGTGCGCGCCTCGTTCAGGAACTTTTCGAGCGCGGGGGTGCGTTCGCCGACCATGCGCACCATCTCGGCGTAAATCTCCGGGCTCATGGCGGCGAAGGAGAGGTCCTCCAGCTCCCACTTGATCGTGTTCAGGCCCAGGCGGTGCGCGAGCGGCGCGTAAATTTTCAGGGTCTCTTCTGCCTTCTTCGCGGCGGAAGCCTGCGGCACGAAACGCCAGGTGCGGGCGTTGTGCAGGCGGTCGGCAAGCTTGATGAGCAGCACACGAATGTCCTTGCTCATGGACAGCACGAGCTTACGAATCGTCTCGATGGAGGCGTTCTCACCGTACGTCATCTTATCCAGCTTGGTCACGCCATCGACCAGGTATGCGACTTCCTCGCCGAAATCCTCGGTGAGCTGCTCCATCGTGTAGTCGGTGTCTTCCACCGTGTCGTGCAGCAGGCCGGCGGCGAGCACGGGGCCGGTCGCGCCCATCTCCGCAAGAATCGCGGTCACAGCCACCGGGTGGGTGATGTACGGGTCGCCGCTCTTACGCTTCTGGCCCTCGTGGTAGTGGTTCGCCACCTCGTAGGCGCGCTGCAGCACGCGGATATCCTCGTCGGGATGGTAGCGGCGCACCGCGCGCACGACCGGCGCGATCATGGGCGAGAAGTGAATCGTTTCGCCGTTCGCGTCGGAGGTTTGCATGGTGGTGCGGCCACCAAAGACCAGGCGGTTCGGCCTGCGTCCACCGGCGGCCATGACGCGGTGCGAGCCGCGGTGCTTCTTCGCGACGGATGCATCCGGCTCGGGCAGGGGAATCGGGCCGGCGGGGCGAACCGCAGGCTTGTCCTCGGCTTCCGCAACAGGATGCGCGGCGGTGTTCTGGCGAGCCTCTGCCCGGCTGGCTTCGGCCTGCTTCGGCGCGGGCTGGGAGGGCTTCACCTGGGCAGCCTCGTTCGGCGCGGGGGTCTCAGCGTTGGCGTTCACGGCAGGTTCTGCACTCATTCCAGGCTCCTTCGGGCTCACGATAATCAGCCGCGCGCTCGGGTTCCTCATCGTTGAAAGCTACCACCGGGCCGGTTGGCTGGCTCACACGCGGGCGCACAGCTTCTTCTATTCTTATCGTACCCAGCGGCCCGGAAGGCACCAAACTATGCGGCGTTTTGACACGCCCCAACCGCACACGCCCGGGCAGGCTAAACCGGGCACGCTAAAGGGGAGCCGACACCTTTCGGTATCGACTCCCCCAGCATCGGCGAGAACGCGGGCTACTCGCTTACGTTCACGCGATGAATCTCAATCGTCGCGCGGGCCGGCTTCTTGACCGACTTCTTGGCGGGTGCCTCCGCGGAATCCTCGGAGCCCTCATTGCCAGAGTCTTCGGAGCCCTCAGAGTCAGACTCCTCAGCCTCTTCGTCGTCCTTGAAGTCGCCGTTCTCAACCTTCGCGGTGTGCTCACGAATCTTAGCCTCACCCAGGCGGAGCGTCGCGTACAGCGGGGCAGACACGAACAGCGTACCGAACATGCCCACCAGAATACCCACGAACAGCGACAGCGACAGGTCCTGCAGCGTACCCGCACCCAGCATGAACGCACCAATGAACAGGATCGCGCCCACCGGCAGAACACCCACGATTGCGGTGTTAATCGAGCGGACCAGCGTCTGGTTCACGGCCAGGTTAATCTGCTCGGCAAAGGTCGTGTCGCGGCGTTCCAGCACGCCGTCCGTGTTCTCACGGATCTTGTCGAACACCACCACCGAGTCGTACAGCGAGTAGCTCAGAATCGTCAGGAAGCCGATAATTGCACTCGGAGTAATCTCAAAGCCGAACGCGGCGTACAGGCCGACCGTCACCACCACGGTGAAGAACAGACCCGCAATCGAGGCCAGCGACATCTTCCAGGTGCGGAAGTAGAAGGCCATGCCCACCAGGGCCAGAATCACGAACACCACGAGGCCCCAGAAGGCCTGTCGAGTCACATCCGCACCCCAGGTCGGGCCCACGAACGAGGAGGTCACGTCATTCTCAGAGACACCGTACGCCTCCTGCAGGGCCTTCTTCACCTGCAGGGTCTCGTCGTCGCTGAGCTTGCTCATCTGCGCGCGAATCGTGCCCGGCGCAATGTTAGTCACGTGAACCTCGGAGGCATCCTTCGCCTTCTCGTGAATGACGCGCTCGCCGGTTGCGACATCGACGTGCGCGGTCTTCGAGACCACGAACTCCGAACCGCCGCGGAAATCAATACCCAGGTTGAAGCCTCCGCCAACCGCCGGAATCAGAACTGAGACGGCCATCAGCAGCGCGGCCAAGGCCAGCCACAGGCGGCGCTTACCCACGAAGGGGTACGAGCGGGCACCCGAGTGCAGGTCGTTACCGAAGCGGGCAAAAGCATTAGGTTTCACATCGGTAGCCATGCCTAGCTCTCCTTCTTCTCGTCCGAAGCGGAAGCGGCGTCGTCGGAGGCCGAATCCTCAGCCGCACGTTCCGCACGGCGACGCTCGGCGATGCTCAGCTGCTTCTCCTCCGGGGTGCGGATGCGACCGGCACCGCGGTACAGCGGCGTGGAACCCAGCGACTCAGGCGACAGGCCCGAGTGGCGGTGGCCCTCACCGAAGTAGCGGGTGTTCGCCAGCAGGGTCAGCGCCGGGTGGGTGAACAGGTAAACCACCAGAAGGTCGGCGATTGCGGTCAGGCCCAGCGTGAACGCGAAGCCCTTCACCGAACCCACAGACACCACGTACAGCACCACGGCGGCCAGCAGGTTCACGGCCTTCGACGCCAGAATCGTGCGGGATGCGCGCTTCCAACCGTGGTTCACGGCCGAGGGAATCGTGCGGCCCGCACGAATCTCGTCACGGATACGCTCAAAGTACACGATGAACGAGTCGGCCGTCGCACCAATCGCCACAATCAGACCGGCCACGCCCGCCAGGGACAGGCGGTAGTTCAGGGCCCAACCCAGCAGGGCAATCGCCTCGTACGAAATGATGCCGGCAACCACCAGCGACGCAATCGTCACGAAGCCCAGCAGGCGGTACTGGAACAGCGAGTAGATGAACACCAGCAGCAGACCGATCAGGCCGGTCAGCAGACCCACGCGCAGCTGCTCCGAACCCAGGGTTGCAGAAATCTGCTGCTCCGACTGAATCGTGAAGCTAATCGGCAGGGCGCCGTACTTGAGCTGATCGGCGAGAGCCTTAGCCTCCTGCTCGGTGAATTTACCGGTAATCTGCGGCTTACCGTCAGAAATCACGGCCTGCGAAATCGGGGCGGACAGCACCTTGCCGTCCAGCATAATCGCGAAGCGAGCACGCGCATCAGAAGAGTTCTGGACACGAATCGCGTTCAGGCGGGAGGTGATGTTCTGGAACTTCTCGCGGGCGGCATCGTTGAACTGAATGGTCACAGCCCAACGACCGGTGGTCACACCCTGGCCGCTGGTCTCCTGGGTATGGCTCGCGGTAGAAATATCGCTACCATTCAGCTCCACGGGACCCAGAATGTACTTCTCCTTGCCGTCGGCGGAGCAGGCCACCATCGGCTTGGTCGGGTCGGCGCTATCCGCGTCCTCGCTGCGGGCCGCGGTGCAGTCCTTCGCCTCGTACTGCTTGTACAGGTCGGCGGTAATCCAGTTGCGGTCCGAACCGTCGGTCGGCTCGGCGGTCGGCTTGGGCAGCTTGTCGTCCGCGGTGCGGGATCCCTCGGCGACCGCGGCACCGTCCCCGGCCACCAGGACCGGGCGGAACGTCATATTTGCGGATGCCTGAATCAGCTGGCGGGTCTCGGAGCTAATCGTGCCGGGAACCGAGACGACCACGTTGTTACCCGAGCCGAAGGAGGTGGTGACCTCCGCCTCAGACACGCCGGCGCCGTCAACGCGCTGACGAATAATCTCAACCGCCTGGTTCAGCTGCTCCTGGGTAACGTTCCCGTCCGATGATCCGTTGACCTTCGGGGAGAGAATCATCTGCGTACCACCCGAGAGGTCCAGGGCCAGTTTCGGTGCCCAGGAGCCTCCCGAGTAGGTGCTGCCGAAGATGCCGGCAGCCATCACAACCATGAGCAGGACCATCGAGAGGAGCGCCCCTCGCGCGGCTGCAAGCGGTGAACGCTTAGCCATAATGTTCCTTCTATGAGTATTTTCGTGTGTAGATTTGGTGTTCTACAGATTCCTTAGCGGACGCGAAAACCCGACGCCGAGTGCGCGGCGCCGGGTCGTTCGGTCTTAAGTTACTGGGCGGTCTTCGAGGAGTCCTCGGAGACGCCGCCTTCCGCGGGAGCCTGAGATTCCGCGGATGCCGGCTCGACGTCCTCGGTCAGGGGTGCGGCGGGAGCCTCGTCCTCAACGATGCTCATAATGGCGTTCAGCGCCACGGTGATAACAACGCCCTTGGCCAGCTCCAGCTGAATCTTATTGTCATCGAAATCGGTGCTGACGACGGTGCCGTAGAAGCCGGAACCGGTCATGACCTGAGTGCCGGGGACGAGAGACTGCTGCATTGCACGCAGTTCCTCCATCTGCTTACGCTGACGCTTCTGGGCGGAGAACATCATCCATGCCAGCAGCGCCATCATGGCAATCATAATCAGGAGGTTAAAATCCATGGTCTCACTTTCACATCCGCACCTGCGCCGCTCACCGTGCGGGTTGAGCGTGCTAAAAGGCGTGGAATCGTAGATACAGTACGTATCCATCCTACGCGAGAGCAGGAGCTTTAGCGCACCGAACCAGCGTTTTTGTGAGGTTTACCTGAGTTTTGTCCAGCCCGTGGCGTAATTTTATGTCGCCGGCAGGGCTCGGCGGCGCCGACAGAGCCTGCAGAAGAGCCCGCGGGAGGGGCGATACCTCCCACGGGCTACTTGCTCTGTATGTCTTGGCCGGTGCGGCTCTAGAGCTGAATCTCGGGGGCCTCCAGACCCAGGTGTTCCCAGGCCGCGGGCAGGGCCACGCGACCGCGCGGGGTGCGACCAATCAGGCCCTCGCGCACCAGGTAGGGCTCCGCCACGGTCTCCACGGTCTCGGTCTCCTCCCCCACCGCAATGGCGAGGGTGGACAGGCCAACCGGCCCGCCGCCGAACTTGTGGATGAGCGATTCCAGCACGGCGCGGTCCAGGCGATCCAGGCCGCGCGAATCTACCTCGTACATGTCCAGGGCGGTCGCGGCATCACGCGCGTTGATGCGGTCCACGCCGTTCACCAGGGCCCAGTCGCGCACGCGGCGCAGCAGGCGGTTCGCGATACGGGGTGTGCCGCGGGAGCGACCCGCAATCTCGGTGAAGCCCTCGGAGGTAATCTGCATGTCCATCAGGCCGGCGCTACGGCGCAGCACCAGCTCCAGCTCCTCAACCGAGTAGAACTCCAGGTGACCGGTAAAGCCAAAGCGGTCGCGCAGAGGCCCGGGCAGCAGACCCGCGCGGGTTGTTGCACCCACCAGGGTAAACTGCGGAAGCTCCAGCGGAATGGAGGTCGCGCCGGCACCCTTACCCACCACGATGTCCACGCGGAAGTCTTCCATCGCCATGTAGAGCATTTCCTCGGCCGGGCGGCTCATGCGGTGAATCTCGTCGAGGAACAGCACCTCACCGGGGGTCAGCGAAGACAGAATCGCCGCCAAATCCCCGGAATGTTGAATCGCGGGGCCGGAGGTGATGCGCAGGGGCGCGTCCATCTCGGCGGCGATAATCATGGCCAGGGTGGTCTTACCCAGGCCGGGAGGGCCCGAAAGCAGCACGTGATCGGCGCTGCGGCCGCGCATCTTCGAGGCCTCCAGCACGAGGGAAAGCTGCTGGCGCACGCGGCGCTGACCCACGAAGTCGTCCAGGGACTTGGGGCGCAGGGCCGCCTCAATCATCTTCTCTTCGGGCTCTTCTTCCATCGCGACCAGGCGCTGCGCGGGCGCACCCGGGACGCCGGGCACCTGACCGGGGAAATACCCGCCGGAAACCGGGGATGCCGCGGCCTGCGAATCGTAGGGGTTCTGGGTCATAAAATTCTTCTTTCGTGGAGTGAGTGAGGCGCGAGGTAACGGGCGCGCCAAAATCGGCCGGGGTCAGCCAAGGGCTCGGCGAGCGGCCCTAGTGGCGACCCACCGTGTTCTGCGTACCCAGGGATGCGAGCACACCGCGCAGAGCCACGCCCACCGGCTCGCTCTCGGCGGAGGGATTGTGCTTCACGTACGCGTCGATGGCGGCGGAGGCGTCCTTCTCGCTCCAGCCCAGGGAGGTCAACGCATCCAGCACCTGCGGCTTCCACACGATGCCCTGGCTCAGCGGCAGCTCGTCGGTCTGACCGTCGCTCAGAATCAGCTTGCCGGCAAGCTCCAGCACGATGCGGCGGGCACCCTTCGGGCCGATGCCCGGAACCTTCGTGAAGGCCTTGTCGTCACCGGTGGCCACGGCTCGCTCCACCTCCGCGGCGGTGTGCACGCTCAGCACCGCCAGGGCGATGCGAGGGCCGATGCCCGAGACCGAGAGCATCATGTCAAAGACCTCGCGTTCAGCCGGTTCCGAAAAACCGTAGAGGGTCATGGATTCCTCGCGCACGATCATGGTGGTCAGCACGGTGGCCTCCTCCCCCGTGCGCAGCTTAGAGAGAGTGCGTGCGGTGGCGTGCACCAGCATGCCGAAACCATTAACGTCAATCACCGCGTGGTCAAGCCCCACCTGGGCCACGCGGCCGGTCAGCGATGCAATCATTCTCTCCACCTTTCAACGCCCCGCGCCGGGGCGAACGATACTGCACTCCCCTCGCGGCCTGCTGTGCCGCCGGCGCGCATCGGGGCCGGCGGGTATGCCACGGGAAGATACTATCAGTATATTAGAATATTTCTTCTGAAATCAAGGGATATTCGAATTCTTTAGCGAATACGGCTCCCGGTACGTTCGAAGGGGTTTGCTCGAAGGGTAACGAGTCGGCACCCCTAGCGGCGGGCCTTAGCCTCCGCCTCCATCCAGGCGCGCTGTGCGGGGGTCAGCGAACCTGCACGGCGAGCCTTCGCGGGCCGCGATCCCTGGTGCGTCTGCGTCTGCGCCGACATGTTAATACCCGAGCCGATGCCGCCGCCGCGCCAGCCGTGGCAGATGGCGATGGCCAGCGCATCGGCCGCGTCCGCGGGCTTCGGCATGGCGTTCAAGCCCAGAATGCGGGTCACCATGCGGCCCACCGAGGCCTTATCCGCGCGACCGCTGCCGGTCACCGCCGCCTTCACCTCGGAGGGCGTATGGAAGAACACCGGCACGCCGCGCATCGCCGCGGCAGAAATCACCGCGCCCGAGGCGTGCGCCGTACCAATCACCGTGTTCACCTGCTCCTGCGCAAAGACGCGCTCAATCGCTAGGGCGTCGGGCCGGTAGGTGTCCAGCCAGTGCGAGGCCGCGTTGAAAATCCAGAGGATGCGCTGGTCCAGCGTGCGGGCCGGGTCGGTGCCCGCCACGCCCACGTTCACGAAGTGCGCCTTACGGTCGGCGGTCATGTCGAGCATTGAGAAGCCGCAGCGCGTGAGGCCGGGGTCCACGCCCATGATGCGGGTCGCCCCCGGCACGCGGTCCACGGCGGCGACCGTATGGTTTTCGCGCATGCTATCGCGCGCGGCGGATGCAGCGTTCACGTGTGCTTTCCTTCCAAAGTTCGCGGGGTCTTCACATGGTCTTCACTGGGTCTTCGCGGGGTAAGGTTGCGATACCGCAGTTCGCGGGGCCGCCAGCCGGAGCACGGCCGGGTGTTTAGGCCAAGTGTTTAGGCCGGGCGTTTAGATCGGGCGCTGACCGGCATAACGTTCAAAAGCCACCTCCCGCCGGGTCCACGCGCGGTGGGCCGGCCGGGAAGTGGCTTCAGTGCACGCTCAGAAGTGGCGCGCTCGGGCGGTGACTACTCGGCTTCCAGCTGAGCAGCAACCTCGTCAGAGACGTTAGCGTTCGAGTAGACGTTCTGCACGTCGTCCAGTTCCTCGATGGCGTCTGCCAGCTTCAGGAACTTCTTGGCGCCCTCGGCGTCCAGGTCGACCTGCATGGTCGGGCGGAAGACCGGGTCGTCGTTGTTGTACTCCAGGCCGGCCTCGTCCAGAGCCTTACGAATCTCGGGCAGGTCGGTAGGTGCGGAGATGACGGTGAAGATATCGCCCTCGTCCAGGACCTCTTCGGCGCCGGCATCCAGAACAGCCATCAGAACGTCGTCCTCGGTCAGGCCATCAGTCTTGGTGACCTCAGCAACGCCCTTACGCTCGAACAGGAACGCAACCGAACCCTGGTCTGCCATGGTGCCGCCGTTACGGGTCACAGCCAGGCGAACCTCAGACGCTGCACGGTTACGGTTATCGGTCAGACACTCGATGTACAGGGCGGTACCCTGCGGGCCGCGTGCCTCGTACATAATCTCGGTGTAGTCGATGGTCTCACCGGTCAGGCCGGCGCCACGCTTGATAGCGCGGTCGATGTTGTCGTTGGGGACGGAGTTCTTCTTCGCCTTCGACACAGCAAGGTCAAGAGCGGGGTTACCGGCAATATCAGCGCCGCCCATACGTGCTGCAACCTCAATTGCCTTAATGAACTTCGCGAAAGCCTTCGCGCGCTTAGCGTCGATAGCAGCCTTCTTGTGCTTAGTAGTCGCCCATTTAGAGTGACCCGACATTCGTATCTCCCTTAGTCAAAACCTCTGCACGGACACGGCGAAACGCCCCGCGCACTGTACTATAACTCAATCAACTATACCGTAGCGGAGGCGCACACCACCTCTTAGAGTGCACGCCACCGCCCGGAATAGCACGTCAATGAACCGCTAGCGGGGGCGAGACGCGGCCGAGGCGCGCGCCTTCTCCACCAGCGAGTCGTCAATCGCGTTCGGAGTGAACTCGCCGAAGCGACGAATTGCGGCCTGCTCAATCAGGTAGTCCGCAATCTTCGGGTTCTTCGGCAGCAGCGAGCCGTGCAGGTAGGTGCCGATGACGTTGTGCACGCGTGCACCCTCGTAAGAGTCCGTCACGTTGTTGCCCTCACCCTTGGTCACGGTGGCCAGCGGGGTGCATCCGGAACCCAGGTAGGTCAGGCCCGAGTGGTTCTCAAAACCGATGACGGTGCCGAACTCCTCGGACTCCTCCACGATGTTGCCAATCAGGCGTTCGTCGCCGCCGACCGTGTGCGCATCGAAGATGTTGATGCCCTTGAGCACCTCGCCCTCACGGGTGCGGAACTCCTTGCCGAACAGCTGGTACAGGCCGCAGATGACGAGCATGGGCACGCCGTCCTCGGCCAGCGAGCGCAGGGTGCCGCCGATGGCGTGCAGGTCGTCCTGAATCACGGACTGGCCGGAGTCCTGGCCGCCGCCGCCGAGGATGATGTCAACATCCTCGGGGAAGGGCTGGCCGGGGTTGTGGTCCAGAATCTGCACGTCGAAGCCGTGTGCCTGCGCGCGGCGGGCCAGCGCCAGGGTGTTGCCCCAGTCGCCGTAGATGTTCATGTCCAGCGGGTAGAGCTGCACGATGCGCAGCGTCTTGCCGTTGTTCGGGCCGGGCGCCGGGGTGCCCTCAAAAGTGTGGGTTGCCGTCATTATGAGACCTTCTCAACGTCGGTAATCTTTGCCAGCTCCTCGCGCAGGGCCAGCATGGCGGTGTAGGTGCAGAAGATACGCATGGGCGCATCCCCGCTGGAGGCGATGAACTGCTTGAGCGCATCGGCCAGGTTCTCGTCGACCTCGCCGACCTTCACGCCGTCGTGCTCCAGGCGTAGCGCCATATCCCAGGCGCGCACGCCCGAGACCATCTGCACGCCGGTGCCGCGCAGGCTGTCGAAGTCGACGTCCCACAGCCAAGACACGTCACGACCGTCAGCGTACTGGTCATTAATCGTAATCATGGTGGCGTAGTCGTCAGCGTTCGCGCTGGCCAGGGACAGGCGGAAGCCGCTGGGGTTCTTCACGAGCAGCAGCTGCAGCGGGCGGCCGTTCACGTTCAGGGTCTCACCGCGACCGAAGGCGGGAGTAATCTTCGCCAACTCTGCGATGAGCTTATCTTCATCGAGCTTCTCGCCCATGACGGCGCGGGTCAGGGCCATAGCGCCAGCCGCGTTGAAGATGTTGTAAATGCCGTACAGGTTAATCTCACCGACTCGCTCCACACCCGCCACATCGAAGGTTGCGGAGGTGCCGGAGAAGGCGGTGAGGGTGACGTCTGCCTCGGGCAGAGTTGCCTTCGCGACGGTGCCGCCGCGCATCTCATCATCCGAGGGGAAGTACGAGCGAAGGGACTCGGCCAGGCCGTAGTAGTTGACCTTCACGCCCGGCTGCACGTTCTCGGCGAGGGAGCGGATGCGCGGGTCCTCGCGGTTGAGCACCACGGTGTTGGTGGTTGCGGCGGCCACGGTCGCGAGCATGCGGCGGGTCGTGTCAATCTCGCCGAAGCGGTCCAGCTGGTCGCGCAGAACGTTCAGCAGCAGCGCGTAGTCGGGCTTGACGGCCTTGACGAAGTGCACGGCGTGCGCCTCATCGAGTTCCAGCACGGCGATGTCGGCCTCAAGCTTGCCGGTGAGGGTCATCTCACCCAGCAGGGCGGCGGCCACACCGCGCACAAAGTTGGAGCCGGTGCGGTTGGTGAAGACCTTCAGGCCTTGCGCTTCGAGTAGCTGAACGGCCATCTTCGTGGTGGTGGTCTTACCGTTCGTGCCGGAGACGACGACCACGCCGTAGGGCAGCTTCGCAAGCTCTTCGGCTACGAACTGCGGGTGCAATTTTTCCATGACGAGGCCGGGGAACGCGGAGCCGCCACCGCGAAGCTTAGTCGCGTAGCGCACGCCCTGACCCAGAAGGCGAATGAGGGGTTTGGACATGCTTACCATTTTAGTACACACGCACGGTGCCGCTGAAGGGTGCGGCGGGGGCGTTCGCTCAAGCCAAAACGGGCCGCGGCGGGCTTGAACCCTGCCGGGCGGGCGACTTTAGAAGAGAGAGCCCTGCACCCTCACCCGCGTGAATCCCCGGTCAGGAACCACCAGCAGGTTGCGCCACTCGGCGGTGTTGACGAGGAACGCGGCGTCGGGATCGCCCACGTGGGCGCTCACAAACTGGCCCGCCGCACCCGTGCAGAAGAACCCGGCTGTGCTACCGTCCAACGTCGAGTCGCACGGTGCGAGCGGTTCCGGGTTACGCGCGCGCAGGGCCGCGTACGGGCGGTTCATCGCCAGGGAGGGAACCCACGGCTCATCCAGGGCGGATAGCTGCAGGTCGGGCTCCCCCACCAGGAACTCGGTGAGGGCGGCGCGGGCGCGGGCCACCGCATCCTCGTGGGCGGCGCGCAGCTGAGCACCCGGGAGCGGATGCGTCCAGGCGCGGTACTTGCTCGCCACCTGTTTGACCTGGCCGATTCCGGCGAGGGCGGTCACGGCATCCTCGGCGCGGCGTATGGTCAGCCCGTCCGGGGCAAGCGCAATGTAGGTGGCCGTGGCGACGGCCTGCTCGTCGAGGCGACGCGGGGTCGAGGTCAGAGAGCTCGTGCCGACCTTGTGGGTACCGTCTGGGAACGTGGCGATGTAGAGGCGGTGCTCCAGCATGGCGTAGGCGCGCATGGATTCGGTGAGCGTTCCGGGGTAAAGGTGCGCGCTGTGCAGGGCGGTGAATTCGTCGCGGGCGGCGCATCGGGGGCACTGTTGGCCCCGGTCGATGCGGGCGGCCTCGGGGCACGGGTGACGGCGGGTTCCGGGGGTGCCGGGGTCGGTCGAGCCGGTCGTGTAGCCGGAGCAGAAGCGGTACGGCGCGCCGGATGCGTCGAGGGCCACGCGCAGACCCAGGTAGGCCCCGGGGGTTAGCGTCACCCGGAGGCGTCGGCCCGCGGGGCGCGCTGGCAGTTCGGCTTCCGCGGGGCCAGCCTCGTTAGGCCCGGGTTGGCCCGGTTCGGCCTCGACGGCCTCTAGCTCGAGAACGGGGCGGCGATCCACCCAGCGCAGCTGCCGCCACACGAGGGCGCGCGGAGCGGTTTCGCCGCCAACACCGGCGGCAGGTTCGGTGGAGCAGGCCTCGGCACCGTCAAGGGTGTTCTCGAGGAAGGCGTTCTCAAGCAGATTGGGGTAATCCATGACTATCAACTCTAGCGGTTTGAACGGCCCGAGGAGTGCCGCAGAGCAGCAAAGAGCCGGCCCCGGCGGGGCGCCGCGAAAGAACACTCTCAAAGCGCCGCGAGCCCGAGAGATAAGAAGTACGGGCCGGCCTAGCTCAGGCGGGCGAGCCCCTCCGCGAGCGCCGAACGCATGTCGTCCAGGGTGCGCGACATGGTTTTGGTCTGGGCGATAATCGGCAGGAAATTGGTATCGCCGCTCCACCGCGGCAGAATGTGCTGGTGCAGGTGGTCGGCAATTCCCGCGCCGCCCACCTTGCCCTGGTTAATACCAATGTTGAAGCCGTCGTTGTGCGACACCTCGCGCAGAACCTTCATGGCGAGCTGGGTCAGCTGCGCAATCTCAAGGGTTTCCGCCTCGGTCGCATCGTCGTAGAAGGGAATGTGACGGTACGGGCACACGAGCAGGTGCCCGGGGTTGTACGGGTAGAGGTTGAGAATCACGAAGGCGTGCTCGCCGCGGTGCACGATTAGAGACTCCTCGTCGCTGCGGCCGGGGGCGGTGCAGAACGGGCAGGTCTTTTCGGTGTAGTCCTTCTGCCCGCCGCTCACGTAGGCGGTGCGGTGCGGGGTCCACAGGCGCTGGAACTGGTCGGGTGCGCCGGGTAGCTCGAAGGAATCCTGCACCGAGGGTGCGGCGGTCTCGGGGGTCGTGTTCTCGCTCATAGTCCCATTCTATAGCGTTTTCACATTCCTACCAGGGGTGTCCACGGGTCGGCAGTGCGGACCGGCTGAGAGCCCCGCGATAGGAATAGAAAGGGGCGCCGGTCCCGTCCACAAGAACGAAACCGGCGCCCCTCAACGCTACGGGCCCTAGCCCTCGAACTTCGTCAGCTGCACCGTGCGAGTCTCACCGCGGAAGGTGAGGGAGAAGGTCAGCATGCCGTCGCGCACGGCAAATTCCTTTTCGGATTCCGAAGATGCCAGCGGGTTGCTGTCCATCGTTCGGCGGTCGCCGACCGAGGTCCAGCTGTAATCCCCCTGACCGGCCTCGAAGGTTCCGACCCAGACGACCGTGGCCATCTCTTCATAGTTGAGGTGGTAGGTCACGGTAATCTTATTGCCGCGCACCACGGCAGCCACGTAGTTCTCGGTATCACCGAGCTGTAGCCACGTGCTCTCCGTCTGCGATGCGTCATCGCGCGGAACGTAGGTCTCGGAACTGGAGGAGGGAACCTCGGAGATAATCTGAATTTCCGAGGTTGCCGCGCCGGCCGGGGTGGCACGAGCGGAGGCGAACGAGGCGTCATCGACGGTGACCGTTCGGGCGGCCAGGGATGCACCGTTCGATGAGCTAGAAGCGCCGGCCGTTGCGGAGGCGCACATGCCCAGGGTGAGCGCACCGGTCAGAGCCAGCACGCCCAGAGTGGTTTTAGAAGCCACGGATTGCTCCTATTGATATGAGTGTTTGAGTGAGAGTTGTGAGTGCATGCCGGAACGAAACGAACATAAAACAACACCCCGTAGCACGCGGGCTACAGGGTGTCTTCGTACGCCAGCACGTAGATAGTGTATCCACAGTGACGACCTATTGTGTAGACCTACTAGGCATCTTGAGTGATATTTTCCTCACATTCTGACTTTTTGGGGAATAGTTTCGAGCCGGCCACCCGGGGTGTCTCGCGGCCACAATGAGGGTTTGATGCGCTGTAAATTAAATGTTGCTTACCGTTGGATTAAGTGCGTTCAAGGTGCTTCGATACGTTTTGAGGGGAGCACCTGCTCGTACCCTCCCAAACCCCTCGAAACAGGGCCCCCGAAACAGGGTCTCCCGAAGCTACTTGCGGGAACGGAATGAGAACTTCTCACGAATAATCGTGAAGGTCTGGCGGGTTTCCTCCAGCAGGGCCACGGGCTCCTGCTCGGATGCATCCTCGCGCACCGCAACCTCGCTGCCGGTGGCACGACCAGCCTCGGCGCCAGAGTCAGCGCGGCCGGCGGCAGCCCGGCGACTGAATCCAGCCCACTCTTCACTCGGGCCTTCAGCACCCGAACCGCCACCCCAACCAGCGGCAGGCGCATCCGTCGCCGCGGGTACCGGGCGAACACCGTCCTCGTCCACCACTTCCCGAAGCGTGTAGGCCGGGTTATCGCGACGGGCGTACTCGCGGGCCAGCAGTGCCCGAAGCTCCGCAATCTCCAGGCGAAGGTCGTCCACGTCAGCCTTGGTGGCGGGATGCTCCTGCTCCTCCACTCCCCCGATTTTCTCGATAATCCAGCTCGCGAGCGCACCGGTAGCGACCGCGACCAAACCCACACCGTACAGCATGACGATCACGGCGATGACCCTGCCGATGCCGGTGACCGGGTAGACGTCGCCGTAACCGACCGTGGCAAGGGTCGTGAACGTCCACCAGTAGGCGGTGGGCAGGTCGCGAATCATCGCGCCCGGTTCGGAGGACTCCACCGAATAGATTGACAGGGCAAACATGATGATAAAGATCGCGGTGTAGCCGAAGAGCTTCATCCCCAGTTCGGAGAGCCTCTTGTATTGGCGGTTGGCGGTCAGGTGAATCATGGCGAGGAAGCTGACGATACGCCACGCCGGCAGCAGCACGATGGCCAGGTTCATCAGGTTGTGCGTGATGAAGTAGAGTCGCCGCGGCGCCAGGTACAGGCGCACGCAGTAGTCGGCGGCGAAGAGGCCCCACAGAATCATCTGAATGATGTTGAGGTACCCGTCGTACGGCTCCTGAATACGCGTGCTCATGATGGGCGCGGCGAACGCGAGCAGGTATAGCACGGACGCCACGAACATGGGCGTGGAGGTGCGGTCTTCCCAGGCGGCCAGGTTCTTCTCGCCGCGGTACTTGCTGAGCGTGCGGAAGAGGCGGGTTCGCGGAGTGTGTGCCGGGGCCTCGGGGTGCGTCTCGGTGCGGGTGACCGTGCGAATGGTGGTCGTCTGCGTTCCGGGTTCGCGTACCTCACGGGCGGTTTCGGTACGGGTGTCGGTATAGGTTTCGGCGGAGGACTCGGCGGAGCCGATGCCGAGCGCGGACCGGGGCATGACGGGAATACCCTGCGTGTGCGGGTGGTGGCTCGTGCGGGTGATGCGGTGGCTCTCGCGGTGCGTGCCGTCGGGTTCGTCGCTGGTGGCGTACTCTTCGACTACCTCTTCATAGTCTTCGTCCCGCGCGGGATCGTACGCGTCGTTGTCCGCGGGGTCCTGTGCCTGATTCTGTGCCGTCCTATCCATAGGAGACATGATACTCTGCGCCCTTTGGGCCCCGGAGCGCCTCCGAGTGTCCCGAAGCGTTCCCAAGCGTCCCCAAGTGCATTGGCAGGCCCGCGGGGGGATTCTGCGGGGACCGACGCGGCGAGGTTTCGTTGCACCGTATGCACAGAACTGGCACAATGTGTGGTGCATGCATCAGCAGAAAATGCGAGCGCGCGTCGCCGATACCTTCCGACTATGAGTCCACACCGGAGTGCCCCATGACCCTTTCACGCTTCCTCTCCCCCGCCTTTCCCGCCACGCCCTCGACTCTTCCCGTGCACGGCCTGCACGGGGGCCGTGCACGGACCCGCGGCATCGCGCTGACCCTGGCTGCGGTCCTCGTCGTGCCCCTGAGCGGGTGCGCCACGCCGAACGCGGATTCTTCCGCCTCAGCTTCGGCCAGCGTGGACGGTTCGCTTGCGGTCAGCCGCGGGGTCGCCCCCGTTAATGAGGAGCGTGAGGGCTACCGCCTGTTCTCGGGTCGAGGCCCCGTCGATGAGGCCGTGTTCGAGGGCCCCTCGGGTGCCGGCTCGTACTCCTATATTGAGTTTGAGCGGCGCGGCGAGCCGACGGCCCCCATGCGCGTTTCCCTGCGCGATGAGGGTGGGACCTCAGTGGAGTTCCCGGCGGGTGAGTCGGGTGAAATGGGCGGCGTGTGGGTTCGCAATACCGCGGAGGCTCCTTCCGCGAGCGCGAGTGGTTCCGGGGTGTCGTTGAGCGCGACGCGGGTGACTGCCTCCACCTCGAACCTGGCCGATGACGCGCAGTGGGTGGTGTCGGTGCGCTCGCTGGGCGTTGATTCTTCTGGCGAGCTGACCGCCCCGGAGGGCCTGGCACTCGTGAGCCAGACGCTGTCTTCGGGCGATATTGTTCAGCAGGGCACGCGAGGTTTTGTTCACGATGCGACGGGCCGAACGAGTTCTGCCGCCGTGGAGAACCGTTCGGGCGCACCGATTCGGGTGTACTGCGCGGGGACCACTCGCCAGGAGCGGAGCGTGCCCTCCGGCGGTCGTGTTTTCCTGGATGATCTGGGGGTGCGCGCGGCGGGTAAGTCGCCACTGCTGTGCGGTGTGGTGGCCTCGGATGCATCGGCCCGCTGGACCCTCACGACGCTGAGCTCCCGCGCGTAGACGAGGATTTCTTCGACGAGTCCTAGATTTTCAGTCCCTTGCGGCAGGGGGGGCACCGGCGCGGGGCGGAAGGCAGGCAGCTTTCCGCCCCGCGTTTTTTAACGCGCTTTTTAACCGTCGATAATACCTACCGCTCTCCGTTCCCTACTCCCCCGCTTTGTAGCGCCGCGAGCCGAAGGAGAAAACACCTCTCATTCTGAGCTTCGCCCTCTCAGCTCGCACCCAGTTCGCGCCCCGAAAGCGCAATGACCGCCACCTGCCGAATTGTTACAGCGTCCGGCGGGTGGAATCTAAAAAATCCGAATCGGTCCATATGCGGCGTAGGCACCTCCCCCGGGTGCACGCAAAAACCCACGGGATGCCAATAGCTACAAGGGGAAACCACATCACTGCCCGGCGCATACCCGGCGCCCCATATAGTGACAGATAGTCGCCAAGCTTAGCCAACGCTAAGAAGAAAAGACGGGGTTCAAAGGAAGATACTGGATACAAGGACAGCATTACGCTCTTCACCAGTAAGGAAGCTCAAGATTATGACCGTTGTGTCAAACACGTCCGAAGCACTCAAGTCCCCCTACGCGGACACCCTCAATCGTCTACTTTCCGATGCACGCGCAGAAGCCGTCGAATCGAGCGTCTCCGAACTCGAACGCCTCGCTATTGCACACGACGCATCCCACTACCTGCTCGTGCCCGCCGGCCTGGTCCGCCCCGACTCCGCCGAAGACGTCGCAAACATCTTCCGCGCAGCCGGCGACCTTGGCCTGCCGCTGACCTTCCGCTCCGGCGGTACCTCCCTCTCCGGCCAGTCCAGCGGTGACGGCCTGATGGTCGACACCCGCCGCCACTTCAAGAAGATCGAGGTCCTTGAAGACGGCAAGAAGGTTCGCGTGCAGCCCGGCGCGACCATCATGATGGTCAACAACTACCTGGCACCCTACGGCTACAAGCTCGGCCCGGACCCGGCATCCTGGTCCGCATGCACCATCGGTGGCGTGGTCGCTAACAACTCCTCCGGTATGTCTTCGGGTACCGCCTACAACACGTACAACACCCTGGACTCCATGGTGTTCGTGCTCCCCAGCGGCACCATCATTGACACCGCAGAGCCGGATGCCGACCAGAAGCTGCGCTCCCTCGAACCTGAACTTCACGAGGGCCTGCTGCGCCTGCGCAAGCGCGTGCTCGAGAACCCGGAGTCCATGGCAAAGATTCGCCAGCAGTACTCCATGAAGAACACCATGGGTTACGGCCTGAACTCCCTGGTCGACTTTGAGACCCCCGTGGACATTCTGCAGCACCTGCTGATTGGTTCGGAAGGTACCCTCGGTTTTGTTGCTTCGGCAACCTACCGCACCCGCCCGATTCTGAAGAACATTTCCACCGGCCTGCTGGTGTTCAACAACCTGATTGATGCTGCACGCTCCGTACCCGAGCTGGTTGCCAACAAGCTGGCCACCGTCGAGCTCATGGACGCCACCAGCATCCGCGTGGCTCAGCGTACCGGCCAGGCTGCGGAGGCGCTCGCCGCCATTGACGTGAAGGACCACGCCGCCCTGCTGGTTGAGTTCCAGGGTAACTCCGAGCAGGAGCTGAACGACCTGGCTGCCGCTGCGGCACCCATGTTTAAGAGCCTGCCCGTGGCGTCGCCCGTGTCGATGACCAGCAAGCTGTCTGAGCGTAACGCCCTGTGGGCTGCCCGCCGTGGCCTGTACACCACCGTTGCGGGTAACCGCCGCTCCGGCACCAACGCACTGCTCGAAGACGTGGTTGTGCCCGTCGAGGTTCTGGGTAACACCTGTAGCGACCTGACCAAGCTGTTCGATTCGCACGGCTACAAGGATTCCGTGATCTTCGGCCACGCGAAGGACGGTAACATCCACTTCATGCTGAACGAGCAGTTCCGCGACCCGAAGCAGCTGGACCGCTACCGCGAGTTCACCGAAGAAATGGTTCAGCTGATTCTCGGTAACGAAGGCTCGCTGAAGGCTGAGCACGGTACCGGCCGTATCATGGCTCCGTTTGTGAGCCGCCAGTTCGGTGACGAACTCTTCGACGTGATGCGCCAGATCAAGCGCCTCATTGACCCGAAGGGCTTCATGAACCCGGGCGTTCTGCTGGTTGAGCCGGACACCGACTACGTGACCAACCTGAAGGTCGCTGAGACCGTTGAGGAAGAAGTCGACCGCTGTGTGGAGTGCGGCTACTGCGAGCCGGTCTGCCCCTCCCGTAACCTGACTTTGACCCCCCGTAAGCGTATTGTGCTGCGCCGTGAGATTGCCGCCGCTGAGGCGAACGGCGACCACGAGCTCGCTGAGCGCCTGCGTAAGGAGTACGAGTACTACGGCATTGAGACCTGTGCTGTGGACGGCATGTGCCAGACCCGCTGCCCCGTGAACATCAACACCGGTGACCTGATTCGCCGCCTGCGTTCCGAGAACCAGGACAAGCTGGCCGCCACCGGCTGGAAGATCGCCGCACAGCAGTGGGGCATCATGGACAAGGTCGCCGGCAAGTCGCTGACCGTGGCTAAGAAGCTGCCGTTCCCCGTGGTGCACGGCACCACCAGCATTGCCCGCAAGGTCATGGGTGACGACATGGTTCCTTCCTACAAGAAGGACCTGCCGGTTGGTGGCCCGGCACGTAAGCCGCATAAGGACGCAACCGCTGAGATTGTGTTCTTCCCCGCCTGCGTGAACTCCATGTTCGGCGGTGTGGACGGCGACGGCAAGCACGACCCGGTCAACGCAACTCAGGCGTTCATTCGCCTGTGCGAGCGTACCGGCGTGAAGTACCGCATCCCGGACAACATTGGTGAGATGTGCTGCTCCACCCCGTGGAAGTCGAAGGGCTTCACCGACGGCTACTCGATTATGAGCGACCGCGTGCTGAAGTCCCTGTGGGAGGCTACTGACGGTGGCCGCCTGCCGGTCGTGTGTGACGCTTCGTCCTGTACTGAGGGCCTTGAGGTGATGCGCGAGAAGGTTATTAAGGCGCTTGAGCACAAGATCGTGAACGGCCTGAAGCCGGGTGAGCCGGACTACTCGCGTCTGCGCATGTACGACGCGGTGCAGTTCGCCGCCGATAACATGCTGGATAAGCTGACCGTGTCTGCTCCCCTGCCGTCGGTTGCGCTGCACCCGACCTGCTCCATGACTCATCTGGGTACTCAGCCTGCGTTTGAGAAGATTGCGAACGCGATGAGTGACGACGTGTACGTGCCGAAGCACTGGGGTTGCTGTGGTTACGCGGGTGACCGCGGTATGCTGCACCCCGAGCTGACGGCGAGCGCTACGGAGGCTGAGGCTTCTGAGCTGAGCGAGCAGAAGGAGTTCGCCGCATACATTTCGGCTAACCGTACCTGTGAGCAGGGCATGACGGAGGCGACCGGCCACAGCTACCAGAACGTGCTGCAGCTGCTGGAACGCACCACCCGCTAAAAGGCTGAACGCGTAACGGCGGCATATAAGAAGGGACCCGGCGGGCTATCCTATGTGATAGTCCGCCGGGTCCCTTGAATCATATATACCCTCATTATAATTTTCATTCTTGGACACCATAAATTAATACAAAATAAATATATTTCATGATAGTATTAAAATAAAATATATCCATTATCAACAATATTTTCCTTCCAGAATGCAAAGATGTCACTGATTACACTACTCAAGAAAGGATTAACTATTTTGAATCTTGAACTTTTTAAAACCTTGACTACTCTCAGTCAAAAAAGAGTAGAAATACTTATACTAATTGCAGTTTTATTCGTCATAACATTAATAATTTACTTCGTCAATAAATCAAAAACAGACAGAAAAGATTTATCTACAATATGTGCTGCATCTATCTTTATTGAGATATCTTTTGCTCTACCAATTGCGCTAAACCTAAGCTTTCAAAAAGAGGGATCTGGGCCAGTCCTACTCCAATCACTTCTAACTATAAGTGGCGGACTAGTTGTTCTACTGGGCTATATAGAAAACCGCAGGAAGAACAACATCGATGAATCGAAAAACATCGATGAAAAAAATCAAAAAATGCACGCTTCGCGATACGAGAGAAATACAAAATCTATTGAACTTATATTCTCCAAAAAAACACCAGCCGCAATTTCTGCGGTGCACAGCCTGTGCAAGATTACAGATGAATGGGTTGATGAATACATTAATGGCGATGAGAAAACTAATCGCAGTAGCAAACAAGAAGCTCAGTCAATAATAAATGTATTATGCGCCTACGTCAGAGAGTACGGAAAACCATCAAGTGATAAACACCATGAAACAGTCTGTAAAATCATCATGAAAGAAATACATAATAGGCTTAATAAGTCAGACAACGGTTATTCTGATTGGAGTGACTTCACGTTCGACTTCGAAGGCGCGACTTTTACCTACCCGATTATATTTAAAAATGTTGCTGATATTAATAAAATAAATCTCGACGGTTGCACATTTGTAAATGATTTAGAAATTTACTTTTCTATAGAATATAATAATCAGGATACCTCAAGAGAAATTATTATTAATCACTGCACATTTAAAGGTTCAGTCATTTTAGCCTCCAGCAAATTCACTCAGAGTGAAATTATTCGAGCAACTGCATCTAATATTGCGCTCGAAGATTCACATTTTGCCAAGGGTTCAAAACTAGAAATAAAAAATCTTTGTCCACCAGATTATTACTCAGAGGGTGATGACCCCAAAAGCAAGGGGGTTGAACTACCTATATATGTTTATGGAGATTTACCTGCCAATACATCATTTAAAAACACGCCCCAATCCCATATTATTATCGGCCAAAAATATGATTCTAGGGATCCCAACTATTCAGGAGCAATCCAACGTACAACAATCCAAGGGAACATACTTATTGAAAAATGTGACAATGCTTCCTTTGAAATACCCGACAGGCATACATTTAATGGAGAAATCAATATATCCTGCAGTGAAGAAAATCTTAATGAAGTAAAAATTAATGACTGCATTCTAAATGAAAAGGCGACAATCAAGGCAGCAAACATTAAGGAGATGGGTTTCATCGATACAATATTTAATCGTGGTTTAGATATAGACTGTTCAGAAAAAATTGAAACCCTGACTGCATGTAATGCCACCTTCCATATAAACGGTTCCACTAATCATCAGGGAGTCGATTTTATTAACAGCAAGTCAAAGGTAACAATCAAAGCACAATATATTACATTACTAAATCTTAATGGATCTAATTTTTATACACGCTTTATTTTGGAGGTGCCTGAAATTGAAAAAATGGAAGCCATAAGGACAAAATTCCATGTTAAACCCAATCTATCAAAAACAAAAACAATCAAAAATCATGATTTCTCGAATTGCGAATACTACGACAGTAATCAAAAGAAATACATACCTTTGACACATCCATAAAATTTCGATACACGAAGCTAGCCAATTAATAACCAATATAGCTTCTTATGTTCATAATTTCTAAGCAAATAACACTAATATAAGGACCTGACATGCTTCTCAAAATATGCTTGTCAGGTCCTTTTAAATTTTTGCACATATTCTCAATAAAATATTGGCAAGACGAGCATGAAGCTCCCCGTCAACCTCCGTCACGATAATGACCGGCTTACCGCCCGCGACCTTGCTTGCGCGCTGGAGCACGTCAGCCCCATCTTCACCGGGAGCCACAGGGATAACGTGGCACTCCCCTCTCGCCTTCTGCGCGGCGAGCGCAACAAGTGCCTTGTGGTCCGGGTTTCGGCGAGCAGACAGGTTGAAACGACCCGCAATACGAGCCCGTTCCTTCATCACTTCAATGCTTGCCATTCTTCAATCCTTTCAAATGCACCTTCTACGATAAAGGCTGTTGCTTCTTCGTAAGCGGCGTTGCTTTCCATAATACTATTCAGGGGTCGGTTCTCTTTGACTATGTAATAGCGAAGGCACAGGTATACCCGCGCAAGCACCGTGCTTGACCGCCGCCGTCGCGCAAAAAGATTGGGAACAACTAGGTGCGAGTACAGGATTTCAAACGAACCCTAGTGCGCTGCCGTAGACACACCATATGGCACAGACACACAAAAGAGAGGTAGGGCTGACAATAGCCCTACCTCTAAGATGTTTTAAGATAGCACGGTTGACTAGTCATGATTCCTGAATGCAAAGAAGTACATGGTAGCCGATACCAAACCCATACCTAAGGAAATCATAAGAACGTTTGGTGAACAAAGATTTCCCATTCCCTGAATCACTGTCAAGAACAGACAGGAAAGAGAAAATACGAGGATAAAAGCACCGATGCTCTGAAAACTAATACTTTTCATAATATACCTCCTTGGTTGCTTATAATTCACCTCGGCAGCTCCATGTAGCTACTCCCAGCTGAGCGGCCAAACCGGGATGACCCCCAGCCCCCTTTTCTCAGTTGCAGCACCTATTTTCGACTATTAGATAGTCCAATAATCAATACCGCTATTGAGATGCCATAGAGAATTCCAAGCACTAGGTCGCTGACATTTGACACTACGTTCAAGATAATTGCCAGAATCAAGAACAGCATCCCAACAGGAACATACTTATTCGACTTCATACACTCGTGCTCCCTCAATAATCAACAGCGATACATCATTTTCAGAACCATCCAGCTACCCATTTTCTGAATGACTATGGACGTTCGCCTTACTACCACGCTAGCACTCTGGGACTAAAAACTAGCCCACGACACAACTTTCTGCACCCAACCGCACTCCCCCGTCCAACCGCCATAAAACGTAAAAAACCACCCCCTCCGCAGCTTGTCGCCGCAAAGGGGGTGGTTTTCTATATAGCTAGGTTAGAAGCCTAAACCCTTGTTACTCAGCAGCCTCGGTGCTGGGCTTGGGGTCTTCGTTCACGCGGTTGCGGATATGCTCCACAATACGTGCCACAGCCTCATCCACAGGCACACCGTTCTCCTGCTTGTTACCGCGGAAACGGAACGAAACAGCGCCGTGCTCCGCATCCTCACCGCCAGCAATCAGAATGAACGGAACCTTCTCAGTAGACGCAGTACGGATCTTCTTCGTGAAGCGGTCCGAACCGTAATCCACCTCAACACGCACGCCGTGCGCACGCAGCTTGTCCGCGATCTCGGTCATGTAGTCGTTGAACGCCTCAGCCACCGGCACACCAATGACCTGGACCGGCGAGAGCCATGCCGGGAACGCACCCGCATAGTGCTCGGTCAGCACACCCAGGAAGCGCTCAATCGAACCGAACTTCGCCGAGTGAATCATGACCGGCTCCTGCACGGTGCCGTCAGCAGCCTGGTACTCCAGACCGAAACGGCTCGGCTGGTTGAAGTCGTACTGCACGGTCGACATCTGCCAGGTACGGCCAATCGCGTCCTTCGCCTGAACCGAAATCTTCGGGCCGTAGAACGCAGCACCACCCGGATCCGGAACGAGCTCCAGACCGGTCTCCTTCGCAACCTGCTCCAGAACCGCGGTAGCCGCCTCCCACTGCTCATCGGTACCGATGAACTTATCCTTCTTATCACCCTCGGTGTCGCGGGTCGACAGCTCAAGGTAGAAGTCGGTCATGCCGAAGTCCTCAAGCAGGCTCAGCATGAACTTCAGCAGGTGACGCACCTCGTCCGGTGCCTGCTCCTTGGTCACGTACGAGTGCGAGTCGTCCTGGGTAATCATGCGCACGCGGGTCAGGCCCTGCAGCACGCCGGACTTCTCGTCACGGTACACGGTGCCGAACTCGAAGAAACGCAGCGGCAGCTCACGGTACGAACGGCCACGAGAACGGTAAATCTCGTTGTGCATCGGGCAGTTCATGGCCTTCAGACGGTAATGACCGTTATCCAGCTCCATGGGCGGGAACATGCCGTCCGCGTAGTACGGAAGGTGACCGGAAGTGTAGAACAGGTCTTCCTTCGAAATGTGCGGGGTGCTGACGTACTGGAAGCCTTCCTGAATGTGGCGGGTGCGCACGTAGTCTTCCATCTCGCGCTTAATCACGCCACCCTTGGGGTGGATTACCGGCAGGCCGGGACCAATGGTCTTCGGGAAGGAGAACAGGTCCAGCTCACGGCCCAGGCGGCGGTGGTCGCGGCGCTCCGCCTCAGCGATGCGCTCCTTGTAGGCGACCAGCTCGTCCTTGCTCGGCCAAGCGGTACCGTAAATACGCTGCAGCATGGGGTTCTTCTCAGAACCGCGCCAATACGCGCCACCGGCACGCATCAGGGCGTAACCGTTAGCGATCAGCTTGGTGTTCGGCAGATGCGGGCCGCGGCAGAGGTCCTTCCAGACGGTCTCGCCGGTCTTCGGGTGCACGTTGTCGTAGATGGTGATTTCCCCCTCGCCGACCTCCACGGATGCGCCCTCGGCAGCATCCGCGCCAGAACCGGGGCCCTGGCTCAGGGAGAGCAGCTCCAGCTTGTACGGCTCGTTCGCCATCTCGGCAACAGCCTCGTCGTGGGTGACCACGCGGCGGCGGAACAGCTGACCGGACTTGATGATCTTCATCATCGACTTCTCGATCTTCTTCAGATCTTCCGGGGTGAAGGGCTCGGCAACATCAAAGTCAAAGTAGAAGCCGTCAGTAATGTACGGGCCGATGCCCAGCTTGGCGTCCTTGCGGTACTCCTGCACCGCCTGCGCCATCACGTGCGCGGCAGAGTGGCGCAGCACGTTCAGGCCGTCCGGTTCGTGAATGAAAACCGGCTCAACGGAATCGCCAGCAGACAGCTCGTGGGAGAGATCAACGAGCACGCCGTTCACGCGTGCCACAACGATCTTCGGGTCGTCAGCGAACAGCTCAGCGGCAGTCTTCGCGGTGACCTCGCGCTCCTCACCAGAAACGCTAATAACAATTGCTGAAGAATCAGCGGCAGACATAAGTCTCCTTAACTCAGGCGCTCGCGGCCGCTCGGGGCGCCGCCGGTGCGCATACTATTCCGCACTGTACTGGTGCACGGACACACACCATCTTACAACGGCTCCCAGGCAACGCTCAGCTTGAGGGCGGACTAGTCCGCATGATGCTCACGCGTATGCTCGTGAACGTCAGTCACAATGTGACTAATATGATGGTCCTTCAGGCGATAAATCGTGGTGCGGCCGTGCTGCTCGCGGTCAATCACGTGCGCCTCACGCAGGATGCGCAGGTGATGCGAGGCCAGCGGCTGAGAAATGCCCAGGCAGGTGTGCAGCTCGCTCACGCTGTGCGGGCGGTGCACCAGGTGGTGCGCAATGGCCAGGCGTAGCGGGTTCGCGAGCGCCGAGAAGATTGCCACGGACGGGCCGAACTGCTCCTCCCAATCCTTGGGGCCGCTCCCCTCGAAAAGAGGTGCGGAGGCGGGCGCCTCGTGCGCCTGTGCGGAGTGGTCGGCGTGGTGGGTGTTAGCTTCGGCGGAATTTTCGTGGTGGTCTTCGTGGTGGCTAGTCATAGTATTTTCACCTTATGTACAGGTGCGGGGCACGTCAAGGAAGTTACGCCTGCGCGGCGTGCTTTCTTGACGTGCCCCTCTCCCCTATGTGCGCTAATACTGCTGGTGCGTCCGGCTAGCGGTTAGCGACTGCCACCTGCAGGTAACCCTCGGAGGACTTCACGCCCTTGTCGGTCACCGCGCGGTAGCGAACCAGCGGCGCGAAGCCCTGCTTCGACTTGGCGGTCACCGCAATGCCCTGGGTGCCGTCGGGCAGGTTCACCACGCGGTAGGTGCCGTACTCGTCGCTGTAGGAGCTGACGACCTGGCCGCGCTGGTTCAGCAGCTCCAGCTTCTTCACGGTCTCACCGCGGCTGTATGCGCCGAAGGATGCCTCGTCGTTGTTCAGCACCGCCACGTTCTGGGTGGTACCCGAGTACAGCGAGACCGAATCCTCACGGGCAATCGGGCTGTTCTTATCCACAACGTGCACCTTCAGCGGGATCGAGTACAGCTGCGCGGCTGCCCCCTTCTTCGCCTTCACGTCGGACATGCGGGCGGGTGCCTTGCCGGTGCGGTTCACGGTAATCTTCGAACCATTATCGCGACGCAGGTCCCAGGTGGTGCCGGTGACCTCGTGGGTGTTCAGATCAATCGAGTAGGTGCCGGTCTTGCCGTTGGAGGCAAAGCGAATACCGGTCTCGGCGCTGGAGAACTGGCCACCAGCGGTGTTGACCTTCTCCTTGTTCACCCAGCGGCTGGGGCGGAAGTTCGGGGTCTGCTCGATTTCCTGGAAATTGTAGTCACGGGCGTAACGGTAGTTCGGGGAGACCTTGTGGCTCTGGTGCACGCTCTGCGCCACGGCGGTTTCACCCGAGTAGACGGTGGCGTGATGCTCTGCCGGCTGGTAAATCACGCCGGAGCCGGTTCCGGTCTTGCCGTAGGAGTCAGCGGGGAAGCTGAACTTCACGGCGCCCGAGGCCTGGTTCACCGCGGTCGCCTGGCTGTCGGCGTCGCTGATGCGCGGCGCATCCGGGGTGCGCACGGTGGCGCGGCGAACACGCAGGCTACGTGCGGTCACGGGGCGTGCAATCTTCTCCGCGGCGCCCTGCTTATCCTTATCGGCGGCGTTATCCGCTGCGTTGTCGGTGGCGGCCTTCGCATCGGCGGCGGCGTTCGTCTCGGGAACCTGCAGGCCCTCGCGGCGGGCGGCGTTCTCTGCGGACTCGGTGTAGTTCACCGGCATCCACTGCACCTGCTGCCACGGGAACTGGTTGCCCGTAAAGCCGCTGGGCACGAAGTTCGCGAACATGGCGGCCAGCTGCGGGTCTTCCTTGTACACGTTCTTACCCTGGCGCGCGTAGGGCGCGTAGGAGCTGGGAGCCTCCAGGTTGAAGGCGTTGGTGAAGAGGTTGTGGTCCGTCAGGATGAAGCCGTATTCCTTCATCGCGGTCAGAATCATGCGGGTGAGCTGGTCGTCCGCGTGGCCAGTGTTGGCCAGGAACTCCTCCACGTCGAAGCTGGCAGGCAGGAAGCCACGCTGGCCGGCACGCGGTGCGTTCGGGTACTTGGAAAGGTCCAGCTTGCCGTCGGTACCCTTCGCGGGGAAGGAGGCGCTCATGGCGGCATAGTCGGCGGCAGTAATGGAGACCATGTGGTTGATCTTGCCGGCCTTCAGCTCGTCCACGCCAATCTGAGTGAGCTCGTTGGCCATGCCCACGACCGAGGAGGTGCCGTTCTTGAGGGTCAGCCAGTAGTTGTCCTCGCCCACGCCCTCGAAGTTGGGCTTGGCGAGCATGTAGCCACCCGAGGAGACGTGGTAGGTCGCAGGGTAGTCCACTGCCACGGGAATATCCACGGTGCCGCGGGTTCCTGCAGGCACCTTGTAGGTAATCTCGCCGGTGGTCTCGTTGATGGACGCGCCGGGCACGTTCTTGGCCAGGCGGAACTTGGCGCCGCGCGCGATCGGGTACGAGGTGCGGGCGTTGCCGGACTTCACGTCGATGCTTACGGGGGCCTTGATAGTCACGGTCTGACCGGCGTTGCCGCGGCCCACGGTCTCGTACTGAATCTTGGCGCTCTTGGGGGTGGAGGCGTTGCCGCCGCCAACCTGTACGCGGGCGGTGCTGGTGTAGGTCTGGGCGTCGGCGTCCTTCACGAACTTGAAGTAGGAACGCCAGATGCCGGTCGCCTCGTCGTACAGGGCGAGGGACTGGTCACCCGAGAGGCCGTGGTCTTCGGCCAGCCAGCCCGGAATCGGCACGCCGCCGGTCAGGATGCGCTTGTTCTCGGCCTTGGCGTTAACGCGCTGATCGCGGGAGACGACCTCGACGTACTCCTGGTGCGGGTTGGCGGAGTTCACCGCGAGGGTCGGGATGTTCTCGTGGGCGCCAACGGTCTGGGAGCGGTCCTTACGGACGGTACCCGCGTTAATGGCGGTGGTGACGGGGTGGTTGCCGGCGTCTGCGCTGTACTCGAGGAAGGTGCGGCTAATCTCGCTGCTGTTGGGGGCAACGGCTTCGGTGCCGGTGAGCTTCTGCGCGGCGAAGGAGTCGCTGGCGAGCTTGCCACTCAGGGGCGAGGTGTTCTCGGTGGTAATCAGGTTTTCCCGAGTCAGGGACGAGTTCACCGGTGCCAGGGTGTTGATGGTCTGAGCGGCCGGGTCGTCGTTCCAGTAGCAGATGGGGCCGGGTGCCACGGAGGTGAGGGTTGCGAGGGTCGGCACGTTCTTCTGGCCGGCCTCAACGCAGGTGGTTCCACCGGAGGCGCCGTACTCGGTGGTCGAAGCGGCGGGAGCCGCGAAGGTCGCCGGCAGGTTGGCGCCGGTGATGGCGGTGGCCAGTGCCGCGGTAACGGCGAGGGATGCACGGCGGCGGCCGGCAAAGCGCGGGTTCGCGTTCTGCGCCGAGCCGGCGGCCAGACCCGTCGCGGAGGTTAGCGCGAGGGCCTGCGTAAAGTTCTGCGCGGCGGCCTCAGCAGTGGCTACCGCGGGGTTCTGTACCTGGTTTTTGGGTGCAGTAATGGTCATGCGTTTTTCTTCCGTTCGTGTCGGCTTGTTTGAGTGAGTGCGTTTGTATGAACAAACACGGACGTGAGTGAAATATTCGTCTGCGAGTGCGTTGCGACGCCCCCGAGAAACTGGCAGGAATTCCCAGGAAACTCTCAGACAATCCCCATACCCTACCGACTCCCGAGGGGTAAGCGCAAAACGAGAATGTGATAACAACCACTCATATAGTCGCTAAAGGTTCAGGTTCAGGGTGAATTATCACTGCACTGTAATGTACTTACCGGTGTTCGATTCAAAAGAATTTGCACCGGAGTGCCTAAGCCTTCCTCCTAGTCAGAGGAAACTCCCGACGAAAAACAAAAAATCCGCACCCTTCCCCGAAATGGTGCACCAAACAAGCCCACTGTGACCCCCGACATGACAAATGTTGAATTTCTCACACCTGGCCACATCCTGGGACTCCTGCCCCATTGCACCCCCGCAGCCACCCCGCCACAAACACCTCGAACCCCTTCGCGCGAGGGTGAAATCGGGGTAAAGGTTGAGGGTTTTTACACCCTAATCCCGCTCTTGCGCACAGATTAATCATTCATCCCTGCAATTTTTCTTACCCTGAAATGTAATCTCTATTGCGCGGTTTCCACTAGGCAGATAAGGCATAAAAAGGCATCCCACCCGCGCCCTGCCGACACGGATGGGATGCATAAGTATTCGGTTCTGAAGGCCTTCGAGAGACCCGTGCGAAGGGCTGCAATCCGGGCCTTCCAGTAGGAACCGGCACGAAACCGTATCGGCCGAACCGATCCCGCATCGTCCCTATCCTGCAGGCACTCCCCTACAGCGCGCCCGCCTCCGAGCAGACATTCACCAGCTCGCCGATGCCCTCGATGCGGGTGCGCACCTCCTGCCCCGGCTTCAGCCACCGGCGCGGATGCAGCGAAAGCCCCACGCCGGCGGGCGTACCCGTGGCCACGATATCGCCGGGCTCCAGGGTCATGAACCGCGAAATATACGACAGCAAGTACGCGGGGCTGAACAGCATGTCCGCGGTCGAGCCGCGCTGACGCACCTCACCGTCTACCGCGCAGGTCAGCTCCAGGCCGGCAAGCGGATCCACCTCGTCGGGGCTCACAATCACCGGGCCGAACGGAGTCATCGCATCCCAGTTCTTACCCTGGAACCACTCCGAAGAACGCCCCTGCCAGTCGCGCACCGACACATCGTTGATGACCGTGTAACCCATCAGCGCCTCAAGCGCCTGCTCCTCGGTGGCGTTGCGCAGGCGCACCCCGACCACCAGGCCCAGCTCAACCTCCCAGTCGACCTTCGTGCTGCCCGTGCCGTCGTCGGCGGGCATGCGAATCTGCTCGCCGGGGCCGATGAGCGCGTTCGAGAACTTCGCAAAGAGCGCCGGGTACTCGGGCACCGGCAGGTTCATCTCTTCGGCGTGGTCGCGGTAGTTCAGGCCCGCGCACACGACCTTGCCGGGCTTATCCAGCGGGCGCACGAAGGGCAGGGATTCCCAGAGCTGCTCGCCGTGACCCATGACCGTCGCACCGTTCTCCTTCAGAATCGACAGCGCGTTCTTCGGGTCGCCAAAGTTCAGGCGGAACCGGCTGTAGAAATTGAGCAGAGGGCTCAACTTGGCCGGCAGCTCGTAGACCGTTTCCTCAAAGAAACAGACGGCGCGGCTGCCCTTCTCGTCTTTAATCTGTGCCCAACGCATATGCGCTCCTTTGCTTTACTCTAGTGCGTTTACTGTGTACGGATGTTCCGGGGTTCCCGCTCGGGCCGCCTACTTGAAGCCGTGGCTCGCGTAGGCCTCCACGATGGCGTCCTCAAGGTCCTCCATGAGCAGGCTCGGGTTCGCATCCTGCGCCGCGCCCACCGTTGCCGGGTCGAGCTCCATGCCGAGGGCGCGGTACACATCCGCGGTGACCGCCCGCAGCGAAGCCGAATCGGAAACCACGATGCCCGTGCTGAACCACCAGCCACCGCTCACCACGCGCTGGGCCGTGCCGACCAGCTTGATGCGCCCACCGCCGGCGGATTCGGGAAGCTGTGCGTACACCGAGTACTCGCCGGGGCAGTACTCCCCCGGGATCTCGCCCACGCGCGCATCCACGCCGACCTCGCGCAGGGCCTGAGCGAACATGGAGCCGAAGAGCCGATAGCGCACCGTGTTGCCGCTGCGGGCGTCGGAGGCCGGCTGGAAGTGGTCCACTACCAGGCACCCTTGATGGTAGGCGGCGGCGTGACCGCCCACCTTGCGCACCAGGGTCCTGAAGCCGTGCTCCTCGCACGCGGCCACGGCATCGGCGAATCCGGGGTTCAGCTCATCGCGGCGACCGAACGCCACCGTGGGGTTCGGCTGGTACATGCGTAGGGTCGCTTCGCGCTGACCGCTTGCGACCTCGCGGAGCATCTGCACCGTCTGCTCGTGGTGGATGAGGATATCACCCGACTCGGGTGTGGTTTCTCGAATAATCTGCACGTTTTCTATCTTACCGGCGGCGGCGAAAACGCCCGCGCAGAAAAATGCTCACCTGTTCAAATGCGCCGGCTTACCCCTTTAGCATGGCACCCCCAAACGCTAAGATTAAAGGTGCTATAGTGCGGTGCCCCACACTGCCGCACCGAGCACATAGACACAGCATGACAACGCAGAAGAAACGCACTCCGCGCCCGGTGAGAACCACTCCCCGAGCGCGCCAACCTGTACGTTTCGCAAAGGAGATCGGACCATGACACAGTCCACCCCCGCCAACGCAGCGGCGCCCACCGCCGCATCCGCTGAGGAGGTGAAGGCGGCGAAGTCCAAGCGCACGAAACTTATCGTGCAGGTTGCCATCATCGTAGCCGTCACCCTCGCCATCTGGTTCGTTCCCGCCCCCGAAGGCGTCGACCCGCGCGGCATGCACATGCTCGCCATCTTCGTCGGTACCATTCTCGGCCTGATTTTCCAGCCGTTGCCCACCCCGTCCGTGGCTCTCGTGGGCCTGGCCGTCGCCATGATTACCGGCACGATGGCCGCCAAGAATGAGGCGCTGACCGGCTTCGGTAACTCCTCCATCTGGATTATCGTGGCCGCCTTCTTCATCGCCGACGGCTTCCTCATTACGGGTCTGGGCAAGCGCATCGCGCTGCTGTTCGTGCGTGCGCTCGGCAAGTCCTCCCTGGGCCTGTCCTACGGTATGGCCATCACCGACCTGGTGCTCGCCCCCGCCACTCCCTCCAACACTGCGCGTGCCGGTGGCGTGATTTACCCGATTATCCGTTCCCTCTCCGAGGTCAACGGCTCCACCAACGAAACCCCCGAATCGCGTCGTAAGCTCGGCTCCTACCTGCTCATGACCGAGGCGCAGGTCAACACCATCACCTCCGCCATGTTCCTGACCGCTATGGCGGGTAACCCGCTGGCGCAGAAGTTCGCGCACGACCACAACATCAACCTCGACTGGGGTACCTGGGCCCTGGCCGCCATCGTTCCCGGTCTTGCCGCGTTGATTGTCATACCGTGGATCATGTCGAAGATTTACCCGCCGACCATCAAGAAGACCCCGGACGCACCCGAGCATGCCCGCCAGGAACTGCACGAAATGGGCCCCATGAGCGTGAAGGAATGGATTATGCTCGGCACCTTCATGCTGCTGCTAATCCTGTGGGTGACCGGTACCGCACTGGGTATTGACGCCACCAGCGCCGCTTTCTTCGGCATCGGTATTCTGCTGGTGACCAAGGTTCTGACCTGGAAGGACATGGCGAAGAACTCCAGCGCCTGGTCCACCCTCATCTTCTTCGCCGTGCTCGTCGGCATGGCCGACCACCTGAAGAAGCTCAAGGTCGTGGACTGGATTGGCCAGCAGGCCGCCCACAGCGTCAGCGGCATGGCCTGGCCCCTGGCCTTCACCGTGCTGGTTCTGGCCTACTTCTTCATTCACTACATGTTCGCTTCGAACACCGCCCAGATCGTGGCCCTGTACGCCGTGTTCCTCGGCGCAGCTGTTGCTGCCGGTGTTCCGCCGATGTTTGCGGCTCTGTTCCTCGGCTTCATGGGTAACCTGATTGGCGGCATCACCCACTACGCCTCCGGCCCGGCAGGCGTGTACTACGGTTCCGGCTACTTCAGCGTGGGCGAATGGTTCAAGATCGGCTTCATGGCGGCTATCGTGAACCTCGTCGTCTGGGGTGCGGTCGGTACCGCGTGGCTGTTCGCGCTCGGCTTCGCCAACTAGCGGCTCAGGCCCAGCGGCGGCTTAGCTCAGCGTAAAAGCCTAGCTCAGCGTAAAAGCGCTGTATAGCAGCACCGCGTAAAAGCCCGGTATTCTCATGTGAATTTTCGTGTGAGGACGCCGGGCTTTCGCATGCCCGATAGCGTCCCAAACAGCGCAAAACCTAGCAATCCCCCACCCCCTCCGCTAGGGTAGAAGAAAGACCCAAAGCACCTTGGAGGACGCCGTGCATCAGGACCAGCACATCACCGCCCAGACCACCAACCTGCCCGGTAACAGCCCGGCACTGACCGAGCCGCAGCCGCTCGGCGCGTTCCCTGACGGCTTCCTCTTCGGAGGCGCCACCGCCGCCAACCAGTTCGAAGGCGCCTGGAACGAAGACGGCAAGGGCCCCAGCCTGCAGGATGTGCTGCCTGCCGGCGGCCTGTACCCGCGCACCGCAGAACCCACCGAGGACAACCTCAAGCTGGAAGGCATCGACTTCTACCACCGCTACCGTGAAGACATCGCCCTGCTCGCAGAGATGGGTTTTAAGGTGTTCCGCTTCTCCATCGCCTGGTCGCGCATCTTCCCCCGCGGCGACGAAGAAACCCCGAACGAGGCGGGCCTCGCCTTCTACGACCGCGTGCTCGACGAGCTCGAAAAGCACGGCATGAAGCCACTCATCACCCTCAGCCACTACGAAACCCCGCTGCACCTGGTCGAACAGTACAACGGCTGGACCAGCCGCGAGCTCATCGGCTTCTACGAACGCTACGCCCGCACCGTATTCGCCCGCTACGGCAAGCGCGTGAAGTACTGGCTGACCTTCAATGAAATCAACTCGATGCTGCACCTGCCGTTCATGTCCGGCGGCATCAACACCCCGGCAGAGCAGCTCAGCGACGCCGACCTCTACCAGGCGATGCACCACGAGCTGGTCGCCTCCGCGCGCGCCACCGCTGCGGCACGCGAACTGGCACCCGGCGCCCAGGTCGGCTGCATGATTCTTGCCATGCCCACCTACCCGCTCACCCCCGATCCCGCGGATGTGCTCGCCGCCATGCAGGCGGAACAGGCGAACTTCGCGTTCGGTGACGTGCACGTGCGCGGCGCATACCCCGGCTACTTCCTGCGTGCCCTGCGTGAGAAGGGCGTGGAGCTGAACATCACCGAACAGGACCGCGAGGATCTGAAGAACACCGTGGATTTCGTGTCGTTCAGCTACTACATGTCCACCTGCGCGACCGGCGACCCGGCACGAGGCGAGCGCGGCGAAGGCAACATCCTCGGCGGCGTGGTGAATCCGACCCTGCCCGCGAGCGAATGGGGCTGGCAGATTGACCCGACCGGCCTGCGCGTGGTCCTCAACCAGTATTGGGACCGCTGGCAGAAGCCGCTGTTCATCGTGGAGAACGGCCTGGGCGCCCGCGACGAGCTGGTCGAGGTGAACGGTGAGCTCACCGTGGAAGACGACTACCGCATCGACTACCTGCGCCAGCATCTGCACGCGGTACGCGAGGCGATTGAGGACGGCGTGAACGTGCTCGGCTACACCACCTGGGGTTGCATCGACATGATTAGCGCCTCCACCGCGCAGATGTCCAAGCGCTACGGGTTCATCTACGTAGACCGCAACGACGACGGCACCGGCACCCTGGAGCGTTACCGCAAGAAGTCCTTCCACTGGTACCGCGAGGTGATTGCCAGCAACGGCGCGGAGCTGTAACCGGTCAAGGTTCTCTCCTCCCCCCCCC
>NZ_KV814491.1:548221-607908 GCF_001813965.1 Rothia sp. HMSC072E10
CCCCCCCCCGCGAAACTAGCACGCGAAACTCAGCATATAAAAGGCCCCCGAGATGCAGAATCTCGGGGGCCTTTACGTACATAATACCTAGTCCATGGGCAGGTCGTTCATGCTGGTGGAAACGTACTCCCACCAGGTCGGCACCAGCCCCGCGTTCAACGCAACCCGCTGCGACAGCATGTGCGACGGGCTCGTACCGTAGAACGGCAGGTACCCTTCCGCCAGGGTCAGGCGTGCGGCATCGCGCACCAGGGCACTCGCAATACCCGCGCCGCGGAAGGCGGGCAGCACATCAATACCGATCTGACGCATAATCGGCGAGTCGTCGCTCATACCCACCATGGCTACCGGGTCGGCATTTGCGGGGATGCCGGCACCTTCGGTGTCACCGGCGCCGTCTACAGCGTAGGCGGCGAGCACCAGCACATCCGGGCGGCGTTCACTAAAGCCCAGGGCGTTTGAGTAACGCTTATCCCCGCGGAACGACTCGATCTGCTCTTCGCTCAGCAGGTCCACGCGCAGGCGGGTTACGCGCGCTTCCGTATCCTCCGGGGCAACCTCAAGCGCCCCCGCGGAGGCGTTCGCCTCCCTGCGAATAGTGCGCTCGCCGGTGATTTCGGTAAGCAGTGCCGCCTTCAGCTCGGCGGGGTCAACGCGGCGCATCATGCCCACACCGGGCACGGCGCACTTGACCTCCTGCGCCTGCACGCCCTCGGGTACGACCGAGTTCAGCAGGGCGCGGCCGGGCGTATAGTAGATGCTCGTGCCGCTAACCTGCTGGGTGTAGGGGGTGAGCAGTTCGTTAAGCTGGCGAAGCTGTGCATAGTCGCCCAGCCAGTTCGACTGGTCGCCGAGCATGTAGTCGATGGCTTTGTCCAGCACGCGAGGATGCTTGGCGCAGAGAATGCCTACGCTCGCGTAGTTGGCGACGCGCAGCTCCCAGATGTCGTCGTTGCGGCGGCGTGCGGCACCCATCTTCTCGGAAGGCGGCTGTACGGTGGCAAGTAACGGCAGGCTTTCAGCGTCCGGGTAGTCGCGTAGCTCTTGAAGGGCGCGGCTAATCGAACCGGGCGCCTGGCAGAAGTCCGCCTCCAGCTGGGTGTGCAGGATGTGCCGCGCCCGGTCCAGGGTGGTCACGGCACCGCGACGCGCACCGAGGGCGGTGAGCTTGGCTTGGGCTGCTTTGACGCGATCTTCGGTGTTCACGGGGTCCTCTCGTTCGTCATTGAGTTTTTGGTTGAGATGCGGTCACCGCATCCCGCCGCAGTGTCATCGACGGGGAGACGGGGTGGCAATACGGTCTCAGCCCGACCCTGCGCGCCACACGGGCGCGGGGTCGGGCTGCCTACGCTATTTCAGAATCTCTGCCAGGAAGGCACCGGTGTGCGAGCCTTTGACGGTCGCCACGTGCTCCGGGGTTCCTTCAGCAATTACGGTGCCGCCGCCGCTACCGCCTTCGGGACCCATGTCGACGATCCAGTCGGCGCACTTGATGACGTCCAGGTTGTGCTCGATGGTGATGACGCTATTGCCCTTGTCCACCAGCGATTGCAGCACGGCGAGTAGCTTGCGGATGTCTTCAAAGTGCAGACCGGTGGTCGGCTCGTCCAGCACGTAGATGGAGCGGCCGTTGGAGCGCTTCTGCAGCTCGGTGGCGAGCTTCACGCGCTGCGCCTCACCGCCGGAGAGGGTGGTTGCGGGCTGGCCCAGGCGAATGTAGCCCAGGCCCACGTCCACGAGGGTGTTCAGGTGGCGCGCAATCGGGGTGAACGCGGCGAAGAACTCGGCGGCCTCCTCCACGGGCATTTCGAGCACGTCTGCAATGGTCTTGCCTTTGTAGTGCACCTCGAGGGTTTCGCGGTTGTAGCGCTTGCCGTGGCAGGTTTCACAGGGCACGTACACGTCCGGCAGGAAGTTCATTTCAATCTTCAGGGTGCCGTCGCCGGAGCAGTCCTCGCAGCGGCCGCCCTTGACGTTGAAGGAGAAGCGGCCCGGGGTGTAGCCGCGCATTTTCGCCTCGCTGGTCTCTGCAAACAGCTTGCGGATGTGGTCGAACACGCCGGTGTAGGTGGCGGGGTTCGAGCGCGGGGTACGACCGATGGGCGACTGGTCCACGTGAATGACCTTGTCCAGGTGCTCCAGACCGTCGATGCTCTTGTGGCGGCCGGGCACCTGCTTGGCGCCGTTGAGCTTGTTCGCCAGGGAGGTGTACAGAATGTCGTTGACGAGGGTGGACTTACCCGAGCCGGATACGCCGGTCACCGCGGTGAACACGCCCAGCGGGAAGGACACAGTCACGTTCTTGAGGTTGTTTTCGCGGGCGCCGCGCACGGTCAGCTGTCGCTTCTTGTCCACGGGGCGGCGGGAGGCGGGCACCTCAATGCTGCGGCGGCCAGCCATGTAGTCGCCGGTGATGGACCGGGTGTTCTTCAGCAGGTCCTCGAAGCTGCCGGAGTGCACGATTTCGCCGCCGTGCTCGCCGGCGCCGGGTCCTACGTCCACGATCCAGTCGGCTTCGCGCATGGTGTCTTCGTCGTGCTCAACCACGATAAGCGTGTTGCCCATATCGCGCAGCTTGGTCAGGGTCTCGATGAGGCGGCGGTTGTCGCGCTGGTGCAGGCCGATGGAGGGCTCGTCGAGCACGTAGAGCACACCGACCAGGCCCGAACCAATCTGGGTGGCCAGGCGGATGCGCTGGGCCTCACCGCCGGAGAGCGTACCGGCGGAGCGTGAGAGGGTCAGATAGTCCAGACCCACGTCCAGCAGGAACTGCAGGCGCGCGTCGATTTCCTTGAGGACCTGCTCGCCGATCTTGGCTTCGCGGGCGCTGAGCTGCAGGCCGCGCACGAAGGCGAGCGCGTCGGCCAGGGACAGGTCGGTGATGTCTGCGATGGACTGGCCACCGACCTTCACACCGAGGATGGTCGGGTTCAGGCGCGCGCCACCGCAGGAGGGGCAGGCGACCTGGCGCATGTACTGTTCGTAGCGGTCGCGGGCGAAGTCCGATTCGGTTTCTTCGTGCTTGCGCTTGATGTATGCCTTCACGCCTTCGAATCCGGAGGTGTAGCGGCGTTCGCGGCCGAAACGGTTGCGGTAGGACACCTCAACCTTGTAGTCCTTGCCGTCCAGGATGGCGGCGCGGGTCTTGGCGGGCAGGTCCTTGAAGGGGGTGTTCAGGTCGAATCCGAGCTCCTCCCCCAGGCCGGCGAGCAGGCGCAGCCAGTATTCGGTGGTTGCTTTGCCCTGCGACCAGGGGGCGATAGCGCCCTCGCCGAGGGTCAGGTCGGGGTTGGGTACGAGCAGTTCGGTGTCTACCTCCAGGCGCGAGCCGATGCCGTCGCAGGCGCTACACGCGCCGAACGGCGAGTTGAAGGAGAAGGCGCGCGGCTCGATGGTGTCGATCTGCAGCGGGTGGTTGTTGGGGCAGGCGAGGTTTTCGCTGAAGGAGCGGGTGCGTTCGGGGTCGTCCTGCTCGCGGTCCACGAAGTCGATGAGCACGCGGCCGTCGGCGAGCTTGAGCGCGGTTTCGATGGAGTCGGTCAGGCGCTGGTGAATACCGTCCTTAATGACGATGCGGTCGACGACCACCTCGATGGTGTGCTTGTACTGCTTGGCGAGCTTGGGCGGGTCGGAGAGCTGCACGGTTTCGCCGTCCACGCGGGCTCGCGAATAGCCCTGGGTGAGCAGGTCCTTAAAGAGGTCCACGAACTCGCCCTTACGTGCGCTGACGACGGGCGCGAGGATCTGCAGGCGGGTGCGTTCGGGGTACTCCTGCAGAATGTCCACAATTTGTTGCGGGGTCTGCTGGGTGATTTCCTCGCCACATTCGGGGCAGTGCGGGTGGCCGATGCGCGCCCAGAGCAGACGCATGTAGTCGTAAATTTCGGTGATGGTGCCGACGGTCGAGCGGGGGTTCTTGGAGGTGGACTTCTGGTCGATAGACACCGCCGGGGAGAGACCCTCGATGAAGTCGACATCGGGCTTGTCGACCTGGCCCAGGAACATGCGGGCGTAGGAGGAGAGCGACTCGACGTAGCGGCGCTGACCCTCGGCGAAGATGGTGTCAAAGGCGAGGGAGGACTTGCCGGAGCCGGAGAGGCCCGTGAAGACGACCATCGCATCGCGCGGGATGGTCAGGTCTACGTTCTTAAGGTTGTTTTCTCGGGCACCCTGCACACGAATACTGGTCAGGTCATTGGGTTTGAGCGCGGTGCTTCCGTGTGCCGGACGGGGTGTCATCGAAAATCCTTTCGTCTTATCTTCGAATTTAAATTCTACACCTTAGCGCCCCGTAGCCGGCGGGATTAAGTTGCCGGCGTACGGGGCCGTAAGGGTGCAGTGCGAAGCCGCACGGCAAGCGCGAAGCATCCGCAAAAACGCGCGGAAGGAGGGGCGTCGCGCACGCACGAAGAGACACTCCAAATTCGCGTGGCGGCGAAAGCGCACCGAGGCCGAGCTACCAGCCGCGGGTGCCCCACTCCTCCAGGTGCGGGCGCTCGTCACCGAGTGTCGTGGAACGACCGTGGCCGGGCAGCACGATTGCGTCATCATCGAAGCCGCCAAAGAGCTTTTCGAGCACGTTGGAGAAGAGTTCGCCGAATTGCTGCGGGGAGTCGGTCTTGCCCACGCCGCCGGGGAAGAGCGCATCGCCGGTAAAGAGTAACGTGACGGGGGTGCCGTCCTCCCACGCGGTTTCGAGCACGTAGACGATGGATCCGGGGGTGTGGCCGGGCACATGCAGGGCGCGCACCACGGTGTCGGAGAGGTAGAAATCGAAGACCTCACCACCGTGCAGGCGCTCCTCCACTTCGAAGTTCTCCTGCTCCTTAATGGCGTCGGCATCGGCATCCCCGGCGGAGGTGATTGCGCCAGTGAGCTTCTCGAGCTCGGCAATGGCGCGAATGTGGTCCCAGTGGCCGTGGGTAACCAGGATGCCGGTCAGGCCGATTGCGCGGGGTTTGAGGGCATCAAAGTCTTCTTCCTTCTCCATGACGCGCACGCGGCGGTCCTCGGCATCGGTGAGTTCCAGCTGCGGGCAGTCCTGAAGTAGTGCATCGAGGGTGAAGGCGTAGAGCTCCTCGGCTTCTGCGGCCGGGTCGATGAGTACCTGTTCGCCCGTGGCGCGCATGGTGATGAGGTAGACGCTATTGTCCATCTCGGAAACACTGAGCGCGCGCACGGTCAGTTCGGGGTTCTCGAAGATGAGGGTGGATTCGGGGTATGTAGTCATACTTCCAGTGTAGGGGGTGTTCCGGTTGAGGAGGTGCCGGGGTACTCCCCTGCGGGATGCGCCTCGGCGGTTTCTTGGGTGCGCTCGACTTTGAACGCACAGCCTTTGCCCGGGACGGGTGCAGCTCGGATGAGGTTCCGGTCGAGGCACCGCTTGAATTTTAAAAGTTAAACAGAGAAGCGACCGTGCATCGATACACAGTCGCTTCTCATGACACCCAGGGGTATCTATCACTCACTCAAACACAAGCAACCCGAGGACTTTGGAAATCTCACGATTACTTGATGCATCCATAATAGCGGAGTTTTTTCACCCTGTCCGGCGGGCCATTTTGGTACGGAGTGCCAATTTAAGTGACCGAAGCCTCACTGTAACCGTTCTGTAATAATTGCACCCGTTTTTCAGGATATACATACGTACCAATTTTATTTTTCAGCTCCAATAAGTGAGCCATATCACTGGAAAAAATTTTTAGCTTTCCCTCAATTTGACACTCAGGTGCATCTTTCCCGGAGGGTCCCGCTGGGACATTTACGAGGGTTGAATACCCCGTTTTCCCTTGATATTCCGCGGAATATCAACCTAAACCTAAAGAAACTTTCTAGTTGAAGCAACTACTTTTCACCTCGTTTTGACCACATCCCTTCGCATTGCCCGCCACAAAACAGCCCACAAAAGCCTCCAATGGGAAATCTTATTGGTCTGCTCCACCCCTAAAAACCCCCCGTTGGCCAACGCTTTTATAAACAAAGGCTTCATCATCCACCCTTCCATGGACCCAAAAGTGCAACCTCGAAAATTTTCATGAAAAAGAAAAAATACTAGTCAAAGCCATATTTTCACAAAATGCAGGTGTATGACTCACTTAAAAATCAACCTCCAGAGGGTGTTTAACGAAAGATAAGGCTCAAGCAAATATCGAGGAGGAAAAATAACACATACAGACCAATTTAAGATTTACAGACCCCGAAAGAGCCCCTCATGGCAACCCCTTACAGTCCGTATATCACCCCGTAAATAAACCCTCCAGCTCATAGTGAGGGTGGTCTTCAAGCCACCTAGCGGAGCTCTCCACAGACGACGAGCGGCGAAAACAACCGACGAATCAGCATCACCTACGGGGCTAGATCACCACCCGGCAGACCCCATATCGGCACACGGCGCGCAGAAAGGCGGCGCCCCTCCCCTGCTCTAGGGAAGGAACGCCGCCTCTTACCAGCTACAGATTAGCTGAAACAGCCGTCTTAGGACAGGCCGACCATCACGCCGTTCTCGTCGAAGCCGATGCGCTCAGCCGCGGGGCTCTTGCTCAGGCCCGGCATGGTGCGCATGGTGCCGCAGATTGCGTAGACGTAGCCGGCACCGGCAGCCAGGCGAACCTCGCGCACGGGCAGGGTCCAACCGGTCGGTGCACCCTTCAGCGATGCATCCGAAGAGATGGACAGGTGGGTCTTCGCAATGACCACGGGCAGGTGCGAGTAGCCCAGCTCCGCAAAGCGCTTGAGCTGCTTAGCGGCAGCCGGAGCAATCGAAATGCCGTCCGCGCCGTAGACCTTGGTCGCGACCTTCTCAATCTTGGTCTCGATGGAGTCCTCAAGATCATAGGTGTACTTCAGGTCCGAAACGTCGTCGCAGGCCTCGGCCACAACGTTCGCCAGGTCGATGGTGCCCTTACCGCCCTCGGCCACACCGTGGTGGATGGCCACGCGAGCGCCGGCTTCCTCGGCGATACGGCGAATCGTCTCGTGCTCGGAATCGAAGTCGGTCGGGAAGGCGTTAATGGCCACGACCGGCTGAACACCGAAGTCGCGCACAATCTCGATGTGCTTCTTCAGGTTCTCCGCGCCCTTCTCCACATCGGAGGGGCTTTCCTGCAGCATGCCCTCGGGCAGGGGCTTGCCCGGAACAATCTTGTACAGGCCGGAGTGGGACTTCAGGGAGCGCACAGTCACGACCAGCACTGCGGCGTCCGGCTTCAGACCGGAGACGCGGCACTTGACGTTGAAGAAACGCTCGGCACCCATATCGGCGCCGAAGCCAGCCTCGGTAATCACGTAGTCGGAGTACTCCAGGCCCACATAGTCGGCAACCACGGAGGAGTTACCGGTTGCGATGTTGCCGAAGGGGCCGGCGTGAATCAGGGCCGGGGTGTGCTCCAGGGTCTGCAGCAGGTTCGGGTTGATGGCGTCGGCCAGAATCACGGACATTGCGCCGTCAGCCTTCAGGTCGGCCGCGGTGACGGGCTCGCCGTCATAGTTCAGGCCAATCACGATCTTGGCCAGACGCTCGCGCAGATCCTTGAAGGAGGTGGCCAGCGAGAGAATCACCATGATTTCGGAGGCGCTGGTGATGTCGAAACCGGTCTCGCGGACCACACCGTCCATGCGCTCGCCCAGGCCCACGACGATGTTGCGCAGGGAGCGGTCGTTCATGTCGATAACGCGGCGCCACTCGATTGCGCGCGGGTCGATGCGCAACTCGTTGCCGTGGTGCAGGTGGTTGTCAATCATTGCGGCCAGCAGGTTGTGGGCCGCGGTCACGGCGTGGAAGTCGCCGGTCAGGTGCAGGTTCAGCTTCTCCATGGGGACAATCTGAGAGTAGCCACCACCTGCGGCGCCGCCCTTGATGCCGAAGGTCGGGCCCATTGCGGGCTGACGCAGAGCCAGCGCAGCCTTGCGGCCGGTCTGTGCGAAGCCCTGTGCGAGGGAGACGGAGGTCGCGGTCTTGCCTTCGCCAAGCGGGGTCGGGGTCACCGCAGTCACCACAATGTACTTGGAGCCGCGCTTGCGGGCGGTCTCTGCGTTGGTGCTTTCGTCGAGCAGAACCTTGGCGACGTACTTGCCGTAGGGTTCGAGGCGATCTTCGCTGATGCCGCTCTCTGCTGCGATCTTGCTAATCGGCCACAGATCGGCAGCAAGCGCGATTTCGAGGTCGGAGGGGAAAGGCTTCTTCGTCATTGTCATCCTTCGAGTTGTACGAATCATGCTCTTTTATTCTATGTGTTAGCTCACGCATTTGTCCCTCACCTCGCCGTCCCGCGCATCAAGAAAGTGGTTTTTAACGAAAGTCATCCCCGCCTCCGGTACCCTACGCTCACATGGAGTGGGCAGGGTCGGATGCGGGGATGAGTAACGCGTACATGCCGGATTGCCGGTACAGGAACCGGCTCTACGACCAGCTATTACGGCATGGTCAGCAGCACCTTGGTGGCGGTGCGCTGGTCCATTGCCTCGTAGCCCTTGGGGGCCTCGTCGATGGGCAGGACCAGGTCGAAGACCTTACCCGGCTCAATTTCGCCCTTGTAAATCAGGTCGATGAGGGTCGGCAGGTACTTGCGCACGGGGGCGGGGCCACCCTCCAGGTGAACCTGCTTGCCGAAGAGCGCATCGGTGCCGATGGAGCTGTCGTGCGGCACGCCCACGAAGCCGATGTAGCCGCCGTGGCGTACGCAGCCGAGAGCCTGGTCGAAGGACTGCTGGGTGCCGACAGCCTCGGCCACGCCGTGCGCGCCCACGCCGTCGGTGAGCTCCAGGACCTTGGCGATGCCCTCTTCGCCGCGCTCCTCCACCACGTGGGTTGCGCCGAATTCCTTAGCGAGCGCCTGACGCTCGGGGTTACGGGACATGATGATAATCTTCTCCGCGCCGAGCTGCTTAGCGCCGATAACTGCACTCAGACCAACCGCGCCGTCGCCGACGACGACGATGGTCTTGCCGGGGGCTGCGCCGGCGGCGTCTGCCGCGTACCAGCCGGTGCCGAGCACGTCGGATGCCGCCATCAGGTGCGGGATCTGCTCCGCGGTGGGGGTTGCGGGGGTCTTGACGAGGGTGCCGTCTGCGAAGGGTACGCGGGCGTATTCTGCCTGGGTGCCGTTGGAGCGTGCGCCGATGAAGGCGTCGCCTGCTGCGATTGCCTTCAGGCAGCGGGAGGGGTAGCCCGCGATGCAGGTTTCGCACTCGCCGCAGGAGATGCAGAAGGAGCCTACGACGAAGTCGCCGGGGGCTACGGTGGTGACCTCGGAGCCTACTTCGACGACCTCGCCGATGTATTCGTGGCCCATGGCCTGGTGGTCGACGGGCTGTGCGCCGCGGTAGGGCCACAGGTCGGAGCCGCAGATGCAGGAAGCCGCGAGCTTAATGATGGCGTCGGTGGGTTCGAGGAGGATCGGCTTCTCAACTTCGTTGACGACGACCTTACCGGGGGCTTCCATGACGACTGAACGCATGATGTTCCTTCCAGGATTTGGGGATAGTGGTTCCACAGTACGCCCCGCACCCCGATATATCAACAGTCTTTTATGCTACGGGGTGAAGAGTTTGTAGCGAGGTGCCCACAGCTGGAACCAGGGTGCCGCTCCCCCGCTTCCCTAGCGCTTGCCCACTGCATCCTGGCAGGTTAAATGGCCCGGTTAAACGGCGGAACCCCCGCGCATCCACAGTGGACACGCGGGGGTTCCGCTCGGTTTATCTCACGTTATCTCACGTCGAGAAGAGGCACGTTGAGAAAGTTGAGAAAGGGTGCTTAGAAGTCCCAGTCCTCGTCCTCGGTGTTCACAGCCTTACCAATCACGTAGGAGGAGCCGGAACCGGAGAAGAAGTCGTGGTTCTCGTCAGCATTCGGGGACAGTGCCGAGAGGATGGCCGGCGAAACGTTGGTCACGGTAGCCGGGAACATTGCCTCGTAGCCCAGGTTCATCAGGGCCTTGTTGGCGTTGTAGTGCAGGAACTTCTTCACGTCCTCGCTCCAACCCACGCCGTCGTACAGGGAGTGGGTGTAAGCGATTTCGTTCTCGTACAGTTCGTACAGCAGGTTGAAGGTGTACTCCTTCAGCTCTGCCTGACGCTCCGGGGTCTCCTTGGCCAGGCCACGCTGGAACTTGTAGCCGATGTAGTAGCCGTGCACAGCCTCGTCACGAATAATCAGACGAATCAGGTCGGCGGTGTTGGTCAGCTTCGCGTGCGAGGACCAGTACATGGGCAGGTAGAAGCCCGAGTAAAACAGGAAGGACTCGAGCAGGGTCGAGGCAACCTTCTTCTTCAGCGGGTCGTCACCGGTGTAGTAGGCCAGGATGATCTTGGCCTTCTTCTGCAGGTGCTCGTTCTCAGAAGCCCAGCGGAATGCCTCGTCAATTTCCTTGGTGGAGGCGAGGGTCGAGAAGATCGAGGAGTACGACTTCGCGTGCACGGACTCCATGAACGCGATGTTGGTGTACACGGCCTCCTCGTGTGCGGTCACGGCATCGGGCAGCAGGGAGACGGCGCCGACGGTGCCCTGGATGGTGTCCAGCAGGGTCAGACCGGTGAAGACGCGCATGGTCAGCTGCTTCTCTTCGTCGGTCAGGGTCTTCCAGGAGGGCACGTCGTTGCTCAGCGGCACCTTCTCCGGTAGCCAGAAGTTACCGGTCAGGCGGTCCCAAACCTCGAGGTCCTTCTCATCCTCGATGCGGTTCCAGTTGATGGCCTCAACGACGTGGTCGACGAGCTTCACCTTTTCGCTCATGATAATTCTCCGATTCTTGGGGGCGGTGACGACTCATCTGGGCCGCGTCAGGCTCCGCGCGAGTCACCCTGAATCGCGCGGAGCCGCGGGCCGGCCGCCCCGCCCCCTTTAGTAGTTATGGTGTGTCAGCTCAGGCTGAATATCTCCGACGTTCGGGCCTAGAGCATGCAGGATACGCAGCCTTCAACCTCGGTACCCTCAAGAGCCATCTGACGCAGACGGATGTAGTAGATGGTCTTGATGCCCTTACGCCATGCGTAAATCTGGGCGCGGTTGATATCGCGGGTGGTTGCGGTATCGCGGAAGAAGAGGGTCAGCGACAGGCCCTGGTCCACGTGCTGGGTTGCCACGGCGTAGGTGTCGATGATCTTCTCGTAACCAATTTCGTACGAGTCCTGGTAGTACTCCAGGTTGTCGTTGGTCATGTACGGTGCCGGGTAGTAGACGCGGCCGAGCTTGCCTTCCTTGCGGATCTCAATCTTCGAAGCAATTGGGTGAATCGAAGAGGTCGAACCGTTGATGTAGGAAATCGAGCCGGTCGGAGGAACGGCCTGCAGGTTCTGGTTGTACATGCCGTGCTGTGCGACGTCGGCTGCCAGCTGAATCCACTCCTCGCGGGTGGGGATGTGGTGCTTGGCGAACAGCTCGCGGGTACGCTCGGTCTGCGGTGCCCATTCCTTCTCGATGTACTTGGCGAAGAACTCACCGGAGGCGTACTTCGAGTTCTCGAAGCCCTCGAAACGCTCACCGCGCTCCTTAGCGAGCAGCATGGAGGTGCGGATTGCGTGGTAAGTCACGGTGTAGAAGTACATGTTGGTGAAGTCCAGCGCCTCTTCGGAACCGTAGAAGACGTGCTCGCGTGCCAGGTAGCCGTGCAGGTTCATCTGGCCCAGGCCCACGGCGTGGCTCATCTTGTTGCCACGCTCGATGGACGGCACGGAGCGGATGTCGGACTGGTCCGAGACGGAGGTCAGCGCGCGGATTGCGGTCTCCACGGTCTTGCCGAAGTCGTCGCCGTCCATGGTGAGGGCGATGTTCAGCGAACCGAGGTTGCAGGAAATATCCTTACCGACGGTCTCGTAGCCGAGGTCGGCGTGGTAGGTGGACGGCTCGGAAACCTGCAGAATCTCGGAGCAGAGGTTCGACATGATGACCTTACCGGCGATGGGGTTCGCGCGGTTGACGGTGTCCTCGAACATCACGTACGGGTAACCGGACTCGAACTGAATCTCCGCGATGGTCTGGAAGAACTCGCGAGCGTTAATCTTGGTCTTGGTGATGCGTGCATCGTCGACCATCTCGTAGTACTTCTCGGAGACGTTGATGTCGGAGAAGGGCACACCGTAGATGCGTTCCACATCGTACGGGGAGAAGAGGTACATGTCCTCGTTCTTCTTGGCCAGCTCGAAGGTGATATCGGGGATCACGACACCCAGGGAGAGGGTCTTGATACGAATCTTCTCGTCGGCGTTCTCGCGCTTGGTGTCCAGGAAGGAGTAGATGTCGGGGTGGTGCGCGTGCAGGTACACCGCGCCGGCGCCCTGACGTGCGCCCAGCTGGTTAGCGTAGGAGAAGGCGTCCTCCAGCAGCTTCATGACGGGGATAACGCCCGAAGACTGGTTCTCAATCTTCTTGATGGGCGCGCCGGATTCGCGCAGGTTGGTCAGGGCGAATGCCACGCCGCCGCCGCGCTTAGAGAGCTGCAGGGCCGAGTTGATGGAACGACCGATGGATTCCATGTTGTCTTCCATGCGCAGCAGGAAGCAGGAGACCAGCTCGCCGCGCTGCTTCTTGCCCGCGTTGAGGAAGGTCGGGGTGGCAGGCTGGAAGCGGCCCGAGATAATCTCGTCCACGATCTCCTCGGCCAGCTTCTCGTTACCTTCTGCCAGCAGCAGCGCCACCATGCAGACGCGGTCCTCGAAGCGCTCCAGGTAGCGCTGACCGTCGAAGGTCTTGAGCGCGTAGGAGGTGTAGAACTTGAAGGCACCCAGGAAGGTCGGGAAGCGGAACTTCACGGCGTAGGCGCGCTTGAACAGGTTCTTGATGAACTGGAAGTTGTACTTCTCGAAGAGCTCAGGCTCGTAGTACTGGTTCTCGATCAGGTACTCAATCTTCTCTTCCAGGTCGTGGAAGAACACGGTGTTGTTGTTGACGTGCTGCAGGAAGTACTGACGTGCTGCCTGGCGGTCGGCGTCGAACTGAATCTTGCCGTTCTCATCGTAGAGGTTCAGCAGAGCGTTCAGCTCGTGGTAGCTCATACCCCGGAACTTCTCGGGTACGGTGTTGCCGGTGTGGCTCGCACCGAGAGTCTCTAGTGCTGAGGGCAGTTTTGCGTCCAAAATGCTTCCAATCCTTCGTTGACTTTTTCTACATCTGCTTCGGTACCCATGAGCTCGAACTTGAAGAGCACGGGCACGTTGCATTTCTTCGCGACGATATCTGCCGCGATGCCGAAGAGCGGGCCAAAGTTAGTGTTGCCGGATCCAATCACACCGAGCATGTTCGCGCGATTCTGATCCACGTTTAGGAACTTTACCACCTGCGGGGGAACATTGCCTGCGCCTTCGGGCTTGCCGTAGGTGGGAACGATCAGCACGAAGGGCTCATCAAGCACCAGGGTGTCTTCGCCGGTGCGCAGGGGCAGGCGGAGACGGCGAGCACGAAGCTTCTCCACGAACTTGTGGGTGTTGCCGGAGATGGAGGAGAAATACACGACGAGTGGCGCGGATGCGTCCGCCAGAGCCTCGGTCGCTCGACCCTCAGAGGAGTTACGCGCATCCATGAGAATCTTGCGGATTTTTGCGTGTTCATCTGCGGGGTTGGGCGTGAGGACGGTACTCAACGTGAGCTCCTTACTTCGTATGTGCCGGTATGGCTGTGTGACGCCGATTCCGTTTATGTGGGTTTCGGCTGGATTTACGCTTCCAAAGCGTTGATCTTATCGGGGCGGAAACCGGACCAGTGCTCCTCGCCTGCGATGACGACGGGGGCCTGCAGGTAGCCGAGGGACTTAACCATCTCAAGGGCCTGAGTGTCTTCGGTGATATCAACCTTGGTGTAGCTGATACCCTTCGCGTCGAGGGCGCGGTAGGTCATGTTGCACTGAACGCACTGGGGCTTGGTGTACACGGTCACTACCATGAGAGTGCCTCTTACTTTCTCCCGCTCAGGCGGGTTTATCTTGTGAATGATTCTGGCGTGTTTTCCTAGGGGCTCCACCGTCGTACCTCTACCCTGCAGGGGCGGTGCCGCCCGTCGTGCGGGGGCGGATCTGCTGCCTCGCGGTTCTGCGGGGAGGGCCCCGAGGGGCCTAAGCGGTGGAACCGAGTATTAATACTACATCTAGTGCCAAGAAATTTCTGCACCACAAGATGATGTGGTGCGCGGGTCGTGTTTCGTTCGATAAACCCACAGCCGAACCCACTTAATGGGGTGCCTCGCGGGCTTATCCACACCCGCCCGGTGGTGGAGTTCGCCGGATTTTCGGGGACCTCGCGGGGTTATCCACAGGTGGGGTTTAAGTTGGGTGGCATTTTAGTTGGCCCTCCCCGTTCGTTTCTTAGGGTGCTTTTAACCCCTCTGACGTTTTAAGACGTCCGGGGCCGTATTCCTCGGGCTTGATTTAAGCGCAGGTTTAACACTCGCCCAGCATGACGCGGAACGACGGGGTTTTAAAGACGAACAGGTTTTCTTAATGAACCCTTAACCCGGGGGCTGACCGCGACGAAGGGGTGTGATTAAAGCTGTACAAAAGATTTTTAACTCTTCGCGGCTGGCCGGTGTGTCGTTGGTTTAAGTTGGTTAAGCCTTAAACACCCCACAGCCCCGATGGACGAACCGGAATCTTCGGGGCAGGGTCCGGGGCGGGCTTGGAGCCTACAGAGCTCAGTACGCAGAGAAGGCCGACCACCCGTGCTGGAGTGGTCGGCCTTCACCGCATATACGCGTATATAGGGTATGCGTGGGCGCAAAAGCGCGCAGCTGAGAACGTCTAGAAATCGATGATTCCCAGATCGCGTAGCTTCTTGCTGAGCGTCACGCCGTCGGTGGCTTCAATCCACAGGGGCGAGCGCATCATCTGCTCGGCGCGGTGATCGCTCCACACGCGGCCCGAGGCGAGCACGGACTCCCCCACCGTCAGGTTACGAATCACGATGGCCGCCACGTTGTCCGGGTAACGCACCGCGAAGCCGTTGTAGATGTACGGGTCGCGCTGCCCGTCGTCGCCGACAAGGATCCACTTCATCTGCGGAAACTCCTCAACCAGGCGCTGCAGGGAATCCACCTTGTGCTTGGTGCCGGACCGGAACCAGCGGTCAGGGGTCGGCCCCCAGTCGGTAAGCAGGAACGTGCCGCGCGGGTAGCCGTTACGGCTCAGGAATCGGCGCAGGGTCGGGGTAATGTTCCACGCACCGGTGGACAGATACATGAACGGCGCGTTCGGCTCACTACGGCGAATACGGTCGGTCATGACGGCCATGCCGGGGGTCGGGATGCGCGCGTGCTCGTCGAGCACGAAGGAATTCCAGGCGGCCACGAGGGGGCGCGGCAGCATGGTCACCATGACGGTGTCGTCGACGTCCATGATGACGCCTAGCTTCTGCGACTCCGGCACGATGTAAACGCTGGTGGCTACGGCGCGCGACCCGGGCACGTACATGATGACCTCGTGCATGCCGGGTTCCAGGTCGATCTCAAGCTTCACGTCGAGCACGCCGCCGCGGTCGGTGTACGCCTCGTACTTGGTACCGCCGATAACGATGGTGACCGGGGCATCCGACATAGCGATCGCGGTGAAGGCACGCCAGCCTCGCATGGGATTAGCGGTGTCTTGGGTTCCCTCCACGACCTGCAGGAGTCGCTCAAGGTCGACCGTGTTGTAGAGGGCTCGGGCGATGATACGAACCCAACCCGGGTTCCCTTCGGATGCAACTCGTCCGTACCCCTCGCTGGGGACGAGAATCGGCTCGCGGCCGGCGGCGATAGCACGCTTCTCGCGCCAGCGGTGCAGGCGGTCGGCCACGCGGTAACCGATATTAACCGCCTCGTCAGCGGCGTCATTGACTAGGTTGCGCAATTCGTTATCCCCTCAGACTCTTACCCCACTAGTGTAACTGAGCCCGTCCCCTCGCGGGCCGAGCCCAGCACGTCGATACCTTTAAATACGCGGGTGAGGACGAGACCCCGCTGTGATATGCGCATTATTTGGGGTGGCGGGGCCGTTCAGGTTCTTGTAGGACCCACGCGGGCGTTATCCTGGAAGGTATGATCCACTCACAGCCTAACCGCCGACTTTTTGTGCTCGGCACCGCTATGCTTCCGCTCATCGCAGCCTGCTCGAACAAGTCGAATAACGACTACGACAGCACGAGCGGCAACTTTACTCCCTACCAGGCCGGTAGCGATAGCCCCTCCGTTACTCCCCGACCTGTAGCCACGAACTCGCCGACCCAGTCCGTCACCGGTAACCCGATTGATAAGCCGCGCGAGTGGCCCGGCGTGGGCAACGCTCTCGTGGGTGAGGGCAAGTACATCGCGTGGACGGTTGACGACGGTGCCAGCCCCGAGGCTATTCGCGGCTATGCCGAGTTCTCCAAGCGTACGAATACTCGCCTGACCTTCTTTATTAACGCCTCGTACGTGGGTTTCAAGAACAACGTTGATATTCTCCGTCCGCTGGTTCAGAGCGGGCAGATTCAGATTGCGAATCACACCTACAACCACACCGACCTGACCACCCTGGACGCCGAGGGCGTGAAGGAGGAGTTGCAGCGCAACGAGGACGAGATTATGAGCATCTTCGGTGTCTCGTCGAAGCCCTACTTCCGCCCGCCGTACGGCCGCTATAACGAGGCCGTGCTGAAGGCCGCCGGTGAGATTGGCTTTACCCGCCCGGTCATGTGGAACGGCACGACCGGCGACGAGGCAAAGACCAGCGCCCGCGTGATTTACATGCGTTCGCTGCGCTACATGCTTCCGCAGCAGATTGTTCTGGGCCACCTGAATTACGAGACGATTATTCCGATTCTGGATAAGCTCAAGGGCCTGCTGGACGAGCGCGGCCTGACCCCGGTCACGATCCGCGACTACTACGGCGACGCCTCGGAGGAGGAGATTAAGGCAGCGGCTCCCAGCCCGACCGCAACCCCCGAGCCGAGCGAGACTCCCTCCGCGGAGGCAACGACCGAGGCTCCCTCGCCGACCCCCACCCCCACTCCTACTCCGGCCCCGACCCCCCGGTACGAGGATGAGGTAGCCGCAACCAGGACCCCCTCGCAGCCGGCCGCCACCACGCGCGCATCCCAGCCGCCCCAGCCCGCGGCTTCGCGTTCGACCACGGCCTCGGCCACTGCGGGTGCCCCCGCCGCGGCAAACCGCTAGGCCGGTTCGGATCGGGTGATTCCGAGAGGTGCACTCGAGGCTGTGATTATTGGAAGCCCCTTCTCTCCCTGCGCGGGAGGGAAGGGGCTTCGCCGTGCCCGCCGCTGCCGGTTTTCTTTCCCCGACTCGCTGAACATCGGGCGGGTAGCGCGGGAATAAACACGGTAGCCGGGGCGTTAGGTGAGCATACAGGCGGCAGCGTGCCGCATCCGAGTATGAGAGGAATAGATAACATGCGTATTGATATTTGGTCCGATATTGTGTGCCCCTTCTGCTACGTGGGCAAGCGTAACCTGGAGCAGGCGCTCGCCGAGTTTGAGCACCGCGACGAGGTTGAGGTGGTGTGGCATAGCTTTGAGCTGGACCCGTCGGCTACGGAGCATCCTGCCGGTTCGCTGCCTGAGCTGATTGCCGGTAAGTATCAGATGTCGTTGGAGCAGGCGATTGCGAGCCAGGAGTCGTTGGCGGAGCGTGCCCGCGAGGTGGGTTTGGATTTCAATTGGCGTCAGGCACGCTACGGTAACACGTTTGATGCGCACCGTGTGATTCATTATGCGGCGGAGCAGGGCCTGGCGTCGGCGGCGGAGGAGGCGTTTAAGCTGGCGTACTTTACGCAGGGCCGTTCGGTGCAGGATCACGAGTCGATTCTGGATATTGCTTCTGAGATTGGCCTGGATACTGCCGAGGTTGAGGCGGTGTTGAATAGCGACCGTTACGCGGCGGATGTGCGTGCTGATGAGCAGTTGGCGCGCCAGCTGGGCATTAATGGTGTGCCGTTCTTCTTGATTGAGTCGAAGTGGGCGGTCAGTGGTGCGCAGCCCGCGGAAATGCTGGTGCAGGCGCTGCGTCAGGTGTGGGAGGAGACTCACCGCGTTGAGTTTTTGAACCCTCTGGCAGGTGCTTCGGACGACGTCGCGGGTGCCAATGCCGCGGAGGCAGGTCCGTCCTGCGATATGAACGGCAACTGCTCCTAGTAGCCGCTGAGAAGTGCGCGGCGGGGGTGCTACTCCCCTAGCACCCCTAACTGATGTAGACACCTTAATAGAGCGAAGCCCCCTTGTGCCGGTTCTTGCGTGAACCGGCATGAGGGGGCTTCGCTATGCCTGCAGGTTGCATCTTCCCTTGTCAGATTGTTTGATGCGGTCCAACGTTGTCCACAGACTGGGTGGTTTTCCTTTACACTGGAGTGTGTGTTCTACGGTGAACACGCTTATCCACTCACTTTTCAAGGAATATTGTGTTGAAAATTCACACCGCGACCGCTGGTGTTCTTGCGGGTGCTCTGCTGCTGACCGGTTGCTCTTCGTCTGTTCGCGTTCCGAAGCCTGTGCCGTCTGTGTCTTCGTCGGCTTCTGCTTCGGTTAGCCCCTCGGTTTCAGCTACTCCTAGTTCTTCTCCGACGCCGAGTGCGTCCGCGACTCCTTCGGAGTCTCCTACCCCGACGGTAACCCCGTCTCCGGTTCCGACGACTGAGGCTCCCGTGCAGGCACCGGCTACTGAGGCTCCTTCTGCGGAGGCGCCGGCGGCTCCGGTTTCTGAGGCGCCGGTAGCTACGGAGGCGCCCGCGCAGCAGGCGCCCGCGCAGGCTCCGGCGACTGAGGCTCCTGCTCAGCAAGCTCCCGCGCAGCCGGTTCAGCAGGCTCCGGCGCAGTCGAGTGTTTACTACGAAACATGCGCTGATGCTCGTGCGGCTGGTGCGGCGCCGTTGCATCGTGGTGATCCGGGTTACCGCCCTGGTCTAGATAAAGACGGTGATGGCGTGGCGTGCGAGCCGAAGAAGAAGCACTAAGCTTCTACCCCCAGGTATAGCGAAGCCCCCTCGTACTATTTCTAGTACGAGGGGGCTTCGTCGTATCAGCCTCGTTCTGTTAGCTCAGCCAGTGAGGTTAGCGGGGCTGGTAGGTGCGGCCGCGCTCCGCACGCGCGCGGCGCGCCTCGGCATCCCGAAGAACCGGCACCAGAAGACGCACCAGCTGCTTAATTCCACGCATCACCAGCTCAATCCACAGCGCCGCAGACAGCACACCCGCCGCGCGCGGGTGACGGCGACGCACCCACCTCAGCGACAGCAGCGAAAACACGAAATACGCCGGGTACAGGAGAGCCTCGCGAAAACGGTGAGCCTGCCGAACAACGGGATTCTGATAAAGCTTCTTCATATCACCAGTATATCCAGCCGCACGGCACGGCCACGCCGAAGCACCGACTAGGCCCCGGACTCGCCCTCCAGCTCACCCGAAGGCTTAACCGACGCACCCTCCACGGGCACAGAAGCCGCGGCGCTACCCGACAGCTCAACCACGGAGTCCTCCCCCACCAACTGCGAGGGAGAGGAGCCCTCGGGGCCCGACAGGATCGTCACGTTCATGCGGCGTAGCGCATCCGTATCGGTAATCGTGTCGTCGTTATCAATCAGGTACACCCGGTAGCCGTCTGCGGTCAGGCGGCGCATCAGCTCCAGGAGCATATTCTGCGCCACCTCATCCACCGCGTACACGCGCGTCACGTCCAGGGCGACCTTCGAGCCCTCCATCGGGGCGTCCACAATCTCGCGGATCACGCGCTCCACACCCGCGAAGCGAATACGGCCCTGCAGCTGAATCAGGCGCATGGCCTCGGGGCCGGAACCAATCTGGTAGTCCGCACGCAAGGCCGAGCGCGCCACCGTCGGCACGTTCATCACGTGCATGCCCATGTCTTCGGAGAACTTCTCGAAGAGCTCCACGCCGCGCACGCTATTGCCGTGCTTATCCAGGCGCGGAGAGAACGTCGCCACACCCAGCTGACCCGGAACCGCGCCAATGATGCCGCCGCCCACGCCGCTCTTCGCCGGAACGCCCACCTGGGTCGCCCAGTCACCCGCGGAATTGTACATGCCGCACGTGAACATGACGCTCAGCACCTGACGCACCACGCCCTTCGGCACAACCTGCTCCCCCGTCACCGGGTGCACACCGTAGTTCGCAAGGGTGGCGGCCATCAGCGCCAGGTCCTTGACCGTGACCATGAGCGAGCACTGGCGCGTGTACCCCTGCACCGACACCTCCGGGTCACCCGTCAGGATGCCGTGGCCGCGCAGCATGTGCGCAATCGCGTAGTTGCGGTGCGCGTGCTCTAGCTCGGATTCGTACACGCGCTCATTCACCGACAGGCGGCGGCCCGCAAAGGCCGACAGACCCGAAATGACGCGCTCCATGCGCTCACCCTGCGTGGCCCCCGGAGGGCCCACCAGCGAATGGGTGGTGATAGCACCGGCGTTAATCATGGGGTTCAGCGGCTTGCCCGAACCGTCCTCCAGGGACAGCTCGTTGAAGGGCTCGCCCGAGGGCTCAACGCCGACCTTCGCCAGCACATCGTCAAAGCCGCGGTCGGCCAGGGCCAGCGCGTACACGAAGGGCTTGGAAATCGACTGGATCGTGAACTCCACGTCGCTGTCACCGGCGGCGTACTGCTCGCCGTCCACCATCACGATGGATGCGGCCAGCTTATTCGGGTCCACGGCGGCCAGCTCGGGAATGTAGTTCGCCAGCTCCCCGGAGGTATCGGAGACGACCGTCGTCAGGGACTCAGTGAGGTACGTGGCGATGGGTGAATGCATGGTCTCCTCCGTGATGCTGATTCGGTGTTCGGGGTACGTTCCCGGATGCGCCGGAGAACCCGGGCATACCCCATCTACGAGTGTATCTTTTGCCGCCAAAAGCTACCAACTACTGCCGAGAATGACGACGGAGTGGACAGCGTGGGCTAACGCGCGGCGCCCGCGCGCACGACCGGGTTCTGGGTGCCGGGGACGTAAAGCCGGCTAGGGGTGGCGGACCGACTGCGGCTCCTGGCCGCCCAGCTCGGCGGTCTCCAGCTGGAAGGTCGAGTGCTCCACCGACACCTCAAAATGGCCCGCCACGCAGGAGCGAATACGGTCCAGAATCACCACCGCAGATCCGTCGCGGAAGCAAGAATCCGCAACCACCACGTGCGCGGTCACGACCGGCAGGCCCGTCGCCACCATCGAGGCGTGCACATCGTGCACCTCCACCACACCGTCGACGCGCAGCATGTGCTCGCGCATCGCATCCAGGTCCAGGCCGTCCGGGGTGAACTCCATGAGCACCGCCGTGGTCTGCTTCATCAGGCGCACCGCACGCGGCACAATCAGCACCGCAATGAACAAGCCTGCCAGCGCATCCGCCCGGTAGAAGCCGGTCAGCCAAATCACCACCGCCGCCACGATCACGCCCAGCGAGCCCAGGGCGTCGTTGAGCACCTCCAGGAACGCGGCACGCATATTGAAGTTCGCGTTTCGGCCCGAAGCCAGCACCGCAATGCCGATAACGTTCGCCACCAGGCCGACCACGCCGAAGACCAGCAGCTCGGCGCCGGGCACCTCCGGCGGGGCAAACAGGCGATGCACGCCCTCTACCGCCGTGTAGATACCCACGGCCAGTAGCAGCACCGACTGGCCCAGGGCCGCCAGCACCTCAATGCGTCGGAAGCCCCACGTGTGGCGCGAGGTTGCCGGGCGCGTCATGAGCGAAGCCGCGGTGAGCGCCACCAGCAGGCCGGATGCATCCGTAATAGCGTGCGCCGTATCGGTCAGCAGGGCGAGACTCCCGGTGACCAGAGAGCCAACCGCCTGCGCCAACACAATAATGACCGCCAGGCTAAAGGCAACCAGAAGACGCGGACGCATCGAAGCGGCATCCTCCGGACTCGGAACGTGCGAATGGTTGTGATGATGACCGTCGTGGTGAGCGTGTGCGTACTCTCCCATGAACCTCTCCTTGAGATGTGGCTGGTGTGAGATGACCAGCGCGGGAAGACCGGCATAAGCCGGCAGGCGACGCAAACAACTGAGAGTCCGTCGCCTCCAGAACGAAACCACGATGCAAAAAGTCTAGAGATAGCAAAATCGCCCGATTCATATGAAACGGGCGATTGGCACCTCAACCGAGGTTTCCGTGGAGATAAGGGGACTCGAACCCCTGACCCCCTGCATGCCATGCAGGTGCGCTACCAGCTGCGCCATATCCCCATATTCTGTTACGTTCCTCAACGAGGCAACATGAATATATTACACACACCTCAGAGGGCTACGCAAATCGAGAACAGCTCAAATTCAAAAAATTTTCCAAAAACTTTAGGGGCTCCAAGCCGCCCCGTCCAAGGGCTACGAAGCACCGCGAATACGGCGAAGGGGCGGGCACGCGCGCCCCGCATGTGCACCACATGCAGGGCGCCGAACCCGCCCCTCACGCAAACGCTACAGAACGCGCACCGCGAAAACGTAGCGCGCCGAGCGACAGCCCGAAGGCCTAAGCCTCGTCCTGCGCCGGGATGATGCGCGCGGCCTCTTCCTCGGACTCAGCCTCGATGTCGAAGGGAGCCTCGTTCTCAACACCCAGCTCGATGCGCGGGGCCTGAGCCCACAGGCGATCCAGGGCGTAGAACTCGCGGTCCTCCTCGTGCTGAACGTGAACCACGATATCGCCGAAGTCCAACAGAATCCAACGACCCGAGGAACGACCCTCGCGGCGCACCGGCTTCAGGCCGGCCTGCTCGCGCAGGGCGTCCTCCACCTCGTCAGCCACGGCGTTCACCAGGCGCTCGTTGTGAGCGGAAACCACCAGGAAACCGTCAATCAGGCCCATGGCGTCGGAGGCATCCACAGCGAACAGGTTCGTTCCCTGCTTCTCCTCCGCCGCGCGGGCGGCAATGCGCAGAGCCTCAACCGAGGACTGTGCAGCAGTCATATCTTCCTTTCTTGCCGGTCATTCCCACCGGCAGCACCCCGCGGGGTGCGTTCTCACGGCCTACTTCGGGCCAAAAATCATAATCAAGCCGACAACAACCAGGGCCAGCAGCAGAACCATCCACAGCCAGGCCAGGGAGGTCTTCTGGGCCGGCTTCAGCACCTCGTGCTCCGACTGGTTCTCGGTGACCTTCTCGGCGAAGGATTTATCGGAGTCCTTCTTCTGAGCGCCGCTGTTCTGAGATCCACTGTCCGCGCGCTCCACGGATGCCACCGGTGCGCTCTTCGACTCGGCAGACTCCTCTGCGGCGAGCTCGGCCATCGCCACGGAATCCTCGGGATCCTGGCGGTCCACCATGCGCTGCAGCAGTTCCTCCACCTCGTCCGGGCTCAGGGCCACGGTCGGGTCGCCGTCCACCGAATCCACGGTGTCGCCAGAAACGGAGCCGTCCAGAACGCTCAGGTCCAGGCCCTGAGCGTTCACGGCGCTCACGCGGGTGGGCAGGTTGGAGGATGCGTCCTCCTTCTGCGCCTCGGCAGCCTCGGGCTTCTGAGCATCCTTGGGTTCCTGAGCTTCCTTGGGCTCCTGGGCGTCCTTGGGCTCGGGGGATTCCTCGTCCTCAGCCGGCGCGGAGGCGTAGCCGACGACGCTCTCGTCAACCTTCGGCTCATCGCGCACGAGGTACTCGTGCATCTTCGGCTCGGGCTCCTCCTCCTTGACCACGGTAATCACCGGAATGGAAGAGGTCAGCGGGCTATCCACCGCCGAGGGGCTGGTGGCATCCACACGGTTCTTCGCGATCTCGTCGGGACGCAGAACGCGCAGGCTACTGGTCAGAGGGGCCGGCTCGTGCAGCTTCTCCTCGTCGTTCGCCTCGGTCTCAATCTTGCCCTGGGCCGCCAGCGCCGCGAAACGACGCTGAACCGCCAGAACCTGCGGATCAATCGCGCCGGTGTTCACCACGGAACCCATATTCTCAACGGGCTTCGGGTTCTCCCCACGGCGGTGTGCGCGCAGGTACTCGGCGACTTCCTCACGGTAACGGGCGAGACGGCGCGGACCCATCACCTTAGTCGGCGGCGGCACCTCAATGCCGTCTTCGGTCACGTACGTCTCGTAGAGGTACGCTTCGTCCTCGCTATAGGGCTTCGAACCCGCAGCTTCACTCATGTGTTCCCTCATTATTCGTCGATTCGGGTGACTGCTCCGCCTCATCCTTAACTCGAGGCAGGCCGTCACGGTAGGCCGTCAAAGCGTCCTTCTTATACAGCCCATACTTCGCAATGTACTGCACCACGCCATCGGGTACCAGGTACCAGATGGGGGCGCCCTCAGCCGCGCGGCGGCGAATATCGGTCGAAGAAATCGCCATCGCGGGGATCTTCAGCGTCGTAATATGACGCCCCTCCGCAAGGGGAGGATCCAGCGTGTGATCGGGGCGGGTCACGCCCACGAACGTCGCGAGGTCCCACAGCTTATGGGCATTGCGCCAGGTCATAATCTGGCTGATTGCGTCCGCCCCGGTAATGAAGAACAGGTCAGCATCGGGGCGCAGGCTGCGCAGCTCGTTAAGCGTATCAAAGGTGTACGTGGCGCCGCCACGGTCAATATCAATACGGCTCACCGTAAAACGCGGGTTCGACGCGGTCGCGATCACCGTCATCAGGTAGCGGTGCTCGGCATCGCTCACGTGCCGCTCCCCCACCTTCTGCCAGGGCTGACCGGTCGGAACGAACACGACCTCGTCCAGGTCGAACACCGCGGCGACCTCGCTGGCCGCCACCAGGTGCCCGTGATGAATCGGGTCAAACGTTCCACCCATCACGCCCAAACGCACCCGTCCAGGGATACGAGGGGGAATCGACTCGGAGCTCGGGGCACCGAAATCAAGCTGAATAGGCTGATCACTCACAGAAGCCGTCCTTGCTGGGGACAGAGACCGCACCGGAAAACAACGCGCCCACCGGTGAGGATACGGGCAAATACACGGATGCACGCGCGCCACTCGGCGGGCCCACGCGGGACGCCGGATGCACGTGCGTACACCCATCTATGCTACCGTCTCGGCGCTAAAAACAACGAAATGACGGGGGTGAGCTAAGCCGCGGGTGGAATACCCGCGACCCGGCTCACCCCCGTCGCCACGATGTGGACTCTACCTAGTCCTCGGTGCCGGGCATGTCGATATTCTCGTCGACCTTGCCTTCCTTCAGCTTCTTGCGGTACTCCACGGACTCGGTCCAGACGCCTGCCACGCGCTCGGATTCCAGCTCGGCACGAGCCGCAGCCTTCGCGTCCATGCGCTCCTTGTACTCCACGCGCTTCTGGGCGCGGGTCGGGCGGATAATCTCCTCCAGGCGGGCGTCGGTACCGCGCGGCGAGGAGAGTAGCTCGGCGCCACCGATCATGGTCGGCTCCCAGTCGAAAATCACCGAGTTGTCGCTCTCACCAATCACCACGGCGTCGCCGGCGCGGGCGCCAGCTTTGAACAGCTCGTCCTCAACGCCCAGGCGGGCCAGGCGGTCCGCCAGGTAGCCGACCGCTTCATCGTTGTTGAAGTCGGTCTGCTGAATCCAGCGCTCGGGCTTCTCGCCAATCACGCGGAACAGCGGCTCCAGGTTGCGTTCCTCGCGACGAATAGTGAACTCCTGCTTCTTCTTGTTGCGGAAGCCCTTCGGACGAATCACGGGGGTTTCGACGGTCACGCGCTCGGCCTCCTTCTCGGCGGCGGCGCGGGCGGCGCGGTCCTCCTCAACGAGCTTGGCCATCGCGAAGATGAGGGGCTTCAGACCCTCGTGCGAGGCGGTCGAAATCTCGAAGACCTTGAAGCCCATCTCCTCGAACTCGGGGCGCACGAACTCGGCTAGCTCGCGGGCCTCGGGCACGTCAATCTTGTTCAGCACCACAATCTGCGGACGCTCGTGCAGCGGCACGGTCACACCCGCGGTCGGGTCGACCTCGTAGTTCTGCAGCTCTCCGCGAATCACCTCGAAGTCGCTAATCGGGTCGCGGCCGGGTTCCAGGGTCGCGCAGTCAATCACGTGCACGAGCGCCGAGGAGCGCTCCACGTGACGCAGGAAGCGGTGGCCCAGACCGCGACCCTCCGAAGCGCCCTCAATCAGGCCCGGCACATCGGCCACGGTGTAGCGCACATCGCCGGCCTGCACCACGCCCAGGTTCGGAATCAGGGTCGTGAACGGGTAATCCGCAATCTTCGGGCGTGCCGCGGAGATAGCGGCAATCAGCGAGGACTTACCCGCCGAGGGGTAACCCACCAGGGCCACATCCGCAATGGACTTGAGCTCCAGAACAATGTCGGCCTCTTCACCGGGAGTGCCCAGCAGAGCAAAACCGGGGGCCTTACGCTTCGTCGAGGCCAACGCGGCGTTACCCAGGCCGCCCATACCGCCGCGCGCGGCGATGTACTCGTCGCCAACGTGCAACAGGTCAGCCAGGACATTGCCCTCGCGGTCCTTCACCACGGTGCCCTGCGGCACGGTCAGAATCAGGTCCTCGCCATTAAAGCCGTGGTGCATATCGCCGCGGCCGATATCACCGTTCGGGGCGTGCTGGTGCGGGCTGTGGTGGTACTCCAGCAGGGTCGTGGTCTGGTTGTCGACGCGCAGAATCACCGCGCCACCATTACCACCGTTACCACCGTTCGGGCCGCCCAGCGGCTTAAACTTTTCGCGTCGCACGGAGACGCAGCCGTTGCCTCCGCGACCGCCGGAAACATGCAAGACCACGCGGTCCACGAATTCCGCCACGGGTTCTCCTATCTTGGAAAGTCTTCTCTTCGCCGACGCCTCAACGCCCGGTGGGCGGATGCATCGGCAGGCGCAGCCGGGTTGGGGCGCGCCTCCTCGCGAGGACCGCACAGCGTGCGGGTTGCTCGCGGAATGGGAGTTATAGCGAGAGGGGGTAGACTCGCGCCTACCCCCTCTGCCCTAGCGGTGAGTATTACTCAGCTGCTGCCAGGATGTTAACGACCTTGCGGCCCTTGCGGGTACCGAACTCGACGGTGCCTGCTGCCAGAGCGAACAGGGTGTCGTCGCCACCGCGGCCAACGTTCAGGCCGGGGTGGAAGTGGGTGCCGCGCTGACGAACAATGATCTCGCCTGCGTTGACGGACTGGCCGCCGTAGCGCTTAACACCGAGGTACTGGGGGTTCGAGTCACGACCGTTACGGGTGGAGCTTGCGCCCTTCTTGTGTGCCATTCTGTATTCCTACCTTAGGGTTGAATTCCGGTTCGCTTCGATTACGCGTTGATAGCGGTAATCTTGACGGTGGTCAGCTCAGCGCGGAAGCCCTGACGCTTCTTGTAACCGGTCTTGTTCTTGTACTTCTGAATAACGATCTTCGGACCGCGCAGGTCCTCGACCTTCTCAGCAACAACCTTGGCGGAAGCCAGGGACTTTGCGTCAGCGGTGACCTTGTCACCGTCGACGAGCAGCAGCACGGGCAGCTCGATGGTGCTGCCGGGCTCGCCTGCAACACGGTCAAGGGTAACGAGGTCGCCGACGGAAACCTTCTCCTGGCGGCCGCCAGCGCGTACAATCGCGTATGCCACTATGGGACTCACTTTTCTCGACAACTTGCTTCTTGAATCTCACTCGAATGAGCAGCCTGCGCTTTCATTGCTGTGCGCCCTCCCCCGCCGGTCGAATAACCGCGAAAAGGAGGAACGGCCCGTGCGTTCCGACGGGATTGCCCGCCGGAGCCAACACGCGAGGCTCACCGGTGGTGTCTCTCTCCCGCACGTTCCAACCTTGGCCGAGTACTCGACCGAGCCGAAGACGATGCGGGTGGGAGCGGTGTCTCCCGCTGGCCCTGCGTCGATAGGGCTTCACTGAGATAAACACCAGTCCTTAAGAATACGGCATGAGGGACGGGCCGCGCAATAGAGTCACCTCACCGAAATGTGTGGATGCGGCGTGATGCTCCTCAACCCCGCCTCCCGGCGCATTCCCCCGGCACATTCTCGGTAGGCTTCCCTCACGCGCTCCCCCGGCGGGCGAACGGCGGGCGCGAAATAACAAAGCTGAAACGGCGAAGGCCCCGGCGGCATGGATTTCTCCACCCGTCGGGGCCTTCGTCAGTTGGGGCTACGCGTGAGCCGCGGGGCTAGTCGTCCTTGCCCAGGCGCTTAATATCGGCGGCGGCAACACCGATGCCGAGCATCGTCGGAGCCGAAGCCTCCTCGATGGCCGGGGCCACATCCGCCACGGATGCGGAAGCCACCACGGAACCGTGAGCGCTCTCGGCGGTATCGACGGTCACGACCTTCGAACCCACGCCGGCGCTCGAAGCGGCGCGGCGGGTGCGGCGCTTGCGCGGGGCCGGAGCGGACGACACAACCGTTGCGGGCTGGGCCGGCTTCTGCTCCGCCTTCTCCTGCTGCGGCGCGGCGGGCTCAGCCGAGGGGGTGCCAATCACGCCGGTCACAACCGGGCGGGTACCCTGCTCGCGCTGACCGTTCTGCTCGGCCGACTCGGCGGCGCGGCGTGCGCGGCGACGCGATGCGCGGGGAGTCTCGCGGACGTCCTCGATGCGCAGGTCCTCACGCTCAACGCGCTTCGACTCGGCCTTCTTCGGCTCAGAACGCTCGGCGCGCTCCGCACGCTCAGAACGACGCTTGGAGGAACGCTCCTCGCGATCCGGGCGGGAAGATTCACCCTCGGGGCGAGCGATGCGGCCGGCCTTCTGCGAGGCACGGGCCTTCGCCTCACCCGCGCGAATCGCCTCAAAACGATCCGAAGAGCGGCTGAATCGCGGATCCAGCTCGGGATCAACGTGGTGATCCAGCACGCCGGCATCCGAACCCTCCACCGCTGCGATTGCGGTATCGTCCAGCTCACGACGCTTCTCGGAGCGGTTCTTACGGGAGCGGCCCGAGCGGGACTTCTTCTCCTCGCGCTGAGGCTGTTCCTCGTCCTTCTCCTTGGCGACCGCTTCCTCCTCCACGCGGTCGAAGGCGCTGGCCAGCTGCTCCAGGGAGAAGCCGCCCTGCTCGCCGACCCACTGGCCGTCGGTCACATCGGCGACCTTCTGCTCGCGTTCGGCGACCTCGGCGTGGGCCTGCTCGCTCGCCTCGGCGATACCCTGAATCTCCTGCTCCAGCGAGAGCTCAGCGGTCTCGGCGCGGCGCGAACGCTTGCGGCGCTTACGCTTCTTGCGGGTCGAGGTGGTCTCCTCCGAACCGCTCTCGTTCTGGACGGAGGCGGCTGCCACGGCGGCCATCGCGTTGCGGCGCTCGGCCTTCTTCGACTCCAGGGCGTCCTGCTTCTGCTGGTCGCGCGAATCCTCGCGGGAGGCCGAACGGGCACGCTTGCGCTCGTTACGGTCGTGGCGGTGAATGAAGTCGGAGGCGCCACCGCTGCGGCCGCTCAGCGGCTGATCGTGAACGATCAGACCGCGGCCGGCGCAGTGCTCGCAGGGCTCCGAGAAGACCTCGAGCAGGCCGGTGCCTAGACGCTTGCGGGTCATCTGAACCAGACCCAGCGAGGTCACCTCGGTCACCTGGTGCTTGGTGCGGTCGCGGCCCAGGCACTCAATCAGTCGGCGCAACACCAGGTCGCGGTTCGACTCGAGCACCATGTCGATGAAGTCAATCACGATGATGCCGCCGATATCGCGCAGACGCAGCTGACGCACAATCTCCTCGGCCGCCTCCAGGTTGTTCTTGGTGACGGTCTCTTCGAGGTTGCCGCCGCTACCGGTGAACTTACCGGTGTTCACGTCCACCACGGTCATGGCCTCGGTGCGGTCAATCACGAGCGAGCCGCCCGAGGGCAGGTAGACCTTGCGATCCAGTGCCTTAGCCAGCTGCTCGTTGATGCGGTAGTGGTCGAAGAGGTCGTCCTCACCATCCCACTTCTGCAGGCGCGAAATCAGGTCGGGTGCCACATAGGTCACGTAGGCTTCGATGGAGTCCCAGGCGTCCTGACCCTGAACAATCATCGCGGTGAAGTCCTCGTTGAAGACGTCACGCACGGTCTTAATCATCAGGTCGGGCTCCTGGTAGAGCATCTCGGGGGCCAGCACCTTGCGGGAGTTGGCCTTCTCCTGAATCTCTTCCCACTGCGCGCGCAGGCGGTTAATGTCGTGGGTCAGCTCCTCTTCGGAGGCGCCCTCGGCCGCGGTGCGCACAATCACGCCGGCACCCTCGGGCAGCTTGTCCTTCAGAATCTTCTTCAGGCGCGCACGCTCGGTGTCGGGCAGCTTGCGGGAAATACCGGTCATGGAACCGCCCGGCACGTACACCAGGAAGCGACCCGGCAGGGAGACCTGGCTGGTCAGGCGGGCGCCCTTGTGACCAATCGGGTCCTTGGTGACCTGCACCAGCACCGAATCGCCCGGCTTCAGGGCGTTCTCAATCTTGCGGGGCACGCCGTCCAGGCCGGTGACGTCCCAGTTGACCTCGCCCGCGTAGAGCACGGCGTTACGGCCGCGTCCAATATCGACGAAGGCGGCCTCCATGGAGGGCAGCACGTTTTGCACCTTGCCCAGGTACACGTTGCCAATCAGGGAGTCCTGCTGGGTCTTCGACACGAAGTGCTCGGCCAGCACGCCGTCCTCGAGCACACCAATCTGGATGCGGCCATCCTTCTGACGAACCAGCATCTGACGGTCCACGGACTCGCGGCGAGCCAGGAACTCGGCCTCGGTCACGATGTGGCGGCGGCGGCCCAGGGAACGGGACTCGCGACGACGCACGCGCTTGGCCTCCAGGCGGGTGGAGCCGCGCACACCGGTCACGGTGTTGGATGCGTGGGAATCGGCCAGGCGCGGTGCACGCACCTTGGTGACGGTCTCGACGTCATCCTCAGCACCGCCCTCAATCTCGATGTCCTCGGTACCGCGGCGGCGGCGACGGCGACGGTGGCTGGTGACCTCTGCCTCCGCGGCGGCCTCCTCGCGGCGGCGCTCCATGCGGTCCTTGCGCTTCTGCTCTTCGGCGGCGGCGCGGCGGGCCTCACGCTCGAGCTTGGCGGCCACGGCGAGCTCGCTCAGCTCCTCGGGCTCGGGGGCCACGAACAGCGGCATCGCGCCCATGGGGGTGCGCGAGCGCAGCTCCTGCAACTTTTCGCGCTGCAGGTCGCTCAGGGTCTTAACGGGTTCGGCGGGCTCCTCGGGTGCCTTCTCCTCGGCGGCTTCTTCGACGGCGGAGACCTCGGCCTCGAGCACCTCGGCCACGCCCTCGGTTGCGGCGGGCTCCGCGTCTGCGGAGCCGGCCTCGGCGTTCTCAGCCTGCTTCTCGGCGGCCTCCTCTGCCTCGGCCTCAACCTCGGCTTCCGCGGCGGCTTCGCCCTCAACAAATTCGGCTTCGGCGGTCTCTTCTGCGGCTTCTTCGGCCTTTTCCGCCGTGGTCGCCTTCTCGACCTTGGCGACCTCTTCGACCTTGGCGGTCTTCTCGACGGTCTCGACCTTGGCCACCTTCTCAACCTTGGCGACCTCTTCAACCTTCGCCACGCGCTCCTGGGCGGCGGGAGCCTCCGCCGCCTCAGCCTCGGCGGGCTGCTTTTCAGCTGCCGCGAACAGGCTGTTCAGGGTCGAAGCAACCTCGGCCTCGGACACCGCGGGAGCGGCGGCCTTCGGCGCGGGGGCGTGCTTAGCCTTAGCGTTACGCAGATTGGTCAGGCCCGTGGCGATGGCTTCGTCCAGGGGAAGCTCGGGAGCCTTCTCCTTCTTCGGACGTCCCGGGCGGCGACGCTCGGCGGGAGCGGCCTGAGATTCGGAGCTCTGGCGAACATTCTTACGCAGAGTTTCGCGGGTTTCTGCGGAGGCGTTCTTCTCCTCCGCGAGGGCGTTCAGCGCCTCAAAAACCCCAAGTTCGACGTTCTTCTCGTCAGACATTAATCTTCTTTCGTCATACCCCGCTCCGCATCGCGAGGATTTTTGACAGCGCGCATACAGCGCAAAGCCTAGTTGCCGTCACCGTGGCTCAAGCCTCTCCCTGCGAGCGCGCATACGTGGGGCGCGGCCCGGGCGCTATCTCTTTCAGCGCCGTCATTCGTGGGGGCGAGCGGGCGGAACGCAACGCGCACCGCAACGGTCACAGCCACCCCGCAATCGAGCACGGCCACGCCCTCCCTGGGCGTCCTGCCGGTCTTCGGGATTCTTCGCCGATGCGGTCCGGTCCGCGCGGTGCGACAGTCATGCTCCGCGGCTTACGGCCGGTGCTTACGGGTACTCTCCCTCGATGCGGTGGTGGGGATCTTCTGCGCGTGCGGGGCGCACAAGACACCGTCTTTCATTATACCCGTACGCGGCCCCCTCGAGGCTACCCGGGATGCGGGCTTAAGAGGCGGGCGGAAAACCCGGCGAAGCGCAAGAAAGCCGGACGGCGCGCGTGCACCATCCGGCTTCGTTCAAAAATTTTGGAGACACCCGCGCGAAGCGGGGTGCGCATAGGGCGGAACTCCCCCGGTGACCCTGCGGGAATCGCCAAAGAGAGAGGTTAGTCCAGGCCCAGCTCGGCGTCGCGAGCCTCGCGTGCCTGCTGCGCCAGCTTCGGGTCGGTCGGAAGATACTCCGGGCCCGAACCGGTCGCAAAGGGAACCCCCAGGATAAAGACGAAGGGCGAGAGGACCAGCAGGATAACCCACAGCAGCGAAAAGTGACCGGCGGTCAGCAACAGAAGGGCAATCAGGAAAATTACGGCGGCGCCACCCATCGTGGCCATTCCGGCAGTCTTCACGGTTCTCCTCAGTGGGCAAAGGAATGTACCCGTCCATTATACGCACGAGGAACCGCACGTGCGGGGCCCCTCCCCTCGCAGAGGCTGAGGCGGGCGCGCATCCGCTCCGCCCTATTCGGTGCAGCGGGCGCAGTAACAGGGTGCAGAAACGGGGTGCAGAAAAGCCCCGGCAGCCGGGCTACCGGGGCTTTCCCTTCGGCTCCGAAACCGAGGGGTTACTGCATCATGCCCATGATGACGTCGAAGAAACGAATCACGATGATGCCAAAAATCAGAATCAGCCACAGGCCAATCGCGAACCACGACCAGGCGCGGGCGCTTTCGCGAACCGACGGCGAGGCGGGAATGACGCCAGCCGAGATGTTGCGCACCGTGGTCTTCACGAAGAGGGTGATGGTCATGACCCACACGATCATGCAGAACAGGCAGAGAGCGTTGATGTGGAAGGTCGTCTCAAACCACAGCCACATGATGAAGGCCGCCGCGGCACCCAGGCCGATGTTCAGGCAAATCCAGAACCACCGTTTGAACTGTGCCCCGGCCAGAATCGCCGCGCCAATCGTCACCACGATGGAGAAACCGACCAGGCCGATAAAGGGGTTCGGGAAGCCGAAGGCCTCGGCCTGCGGGGTGCGCATGACCGTGCCACAGCTCAGCAGGCCGTTGATGTCGCAGACCGTGGTGTGGCCGGCGTCAACGTAAATCTGCAGTCGCTCGTACACCAGAATGGCAGCGGAGGCCAGGGCGATGAGACCGGCACAAATCAGCCAGCACCCCAGTCGGCGATCCATGGAGGTCGTCGTTCCCTCCGCTCCCTCCAGCCGACCGGTGTGTTCGTTCTCGGCCTGGGGCGGTTCGGTGGTACTCGATGCGGCGGTACTCATGCGACTCCTTGTGGTAGTTGGTTGACCGTGGTGTGTCACCGTGGTTTGTCCGGAATATGCCGTGCCCCGTTCTACTCGCGGTCCCGGAAGGACCGGAGGCGAGCTCGGGTCGGGTGGTTTCGTCCCGCTGGGCGGGCCCGAGCCGAGGCTTCGGGAACGGGCGATATCCGGTGGTGCACGGAGGCACCCCGGATTCGGCATCTCAACTATCCTAGCCTCTTCCGGCGGTAATCAGTACGTCATCCGACCAATTATTTCGCGATACCGCGCTTTTTTGGCCCGTTCGGGGTCAGACGTAACCGTTTGTTCTCTCTCGCTTCTTTCCCGGGGTCTTCGGGGATTTGGGCCGTCCGGCGGTTAGCCGGGCTAGTCCTCCTCGGAGTCCTCGTCGCCGAAGAAATCCTCGGTGTACGAGTCGCCCAGCGGCAGGCCCAGCGAGTCCTCCAGCGAAGAACCCTGCCCGGGCTCGCCGCCCAGCTCGGCCATGATGTCGTTCAGCAGCTCGTCCGGCTCGGCTTCAGAAGCCGCCGCAGCAGCAGCCGCCAGGGTCGCCGCGGAGGCGGCACCCGCAGAACCGGCGTACAGGCCCGCCTCGGCGGGCAGCTCGTCCGGCAGTTCCTCGGCCTCGGCACCGGGGGTCTTCGCCTCCGCGTGCTTGGCCAGCAGGGTACGTGCCTCGCCGATCACGGTAATCGAGCCGGTAATCAGCACACCCGCCGATTCCTGCTCGAAGAGGGCGTTCTCCATGGCGGTGGCAATCGCCTCGTCCAGGTGCTCAAACACCTCAATCGAGTCCTCGTCAATGCCAGCGTCCAGGGCGAGCTCGTGCAGGCGCTCCGGGGCAATCGCGCGCGGCGAATCCGAGGCCGACAGGTACAGGCGGAACGTGCCGTCCGAGGCGTCCACGTACTCCTCGCGCATGGTCTCGAACATGCCCAGGGCGTCCTTCTCCCCCAGGATGCCGACCACGGCGTGCAGGTGCGAAAGCTTGAACGCCTCGGTCAGCGCGGCCGCGGAGGCGCGCACGCCGTGCGGGTTGTGGCCAGCGTCCAGGATGGTCAGCGGCTCGGTACGCACCACCTCCAGGCGGCCCGGCGAGCGCACCGTCTCAAACGCGGTACGCACCACGTCCTCGGGCAGCTGACGCTGGCCGCCGAAGAACGCCTCCACGGCGGCGAGAGCCACCACGGCGTTCTGCGCCTGGTGCGCGCCGTGCAACGACAGCGGCACATCCGGGTACTCGCCCGCCAGGCCGCGCAGGGTCAGCAGCTGACCGCCGACCGCGAGCTCGCGGGAGACCACGCCGAACTCCACGCCCTCGAAAGCGAAGGATGCCTCCTTCTCGCGGGCGGAGGCGAGCAGGACGTCGGCGGCCTCGGGCTCCTGGACGGCCGAGACGAGGAAGCCACCGGGCTTGATGATGCCGGACTTCTCGGTTGCGATCTCGGCGAGGGTTTCACCGAGCATGTCGGTGTGGTCCAGACCGATCGGGGTGACCACGGAGACCACGCCGTCGGCAACGTTCGTGGAGTCCCAGGTGCCGCCGATACCGACCTCGAGCACCACCACATCCACCGGCTCGTCCGCGAAAATCGCGAAGGCGAGCACGGTAATGGACTCGAAGAAGGTCAGGGCGGGCTCGCCGCGGGAGGTCATCTCTGCGTCCACAATCTGCAGGTAGGGGGCGATTTCCTCCCAAATGCGCACGAAGGTGGCGTCCGGCACGGGCGCGCCGTTGATGCAGATACGCTCGGTAACGCTTTCGAGGTGCGGGCTGGTAAAGCGGCCCACGCGCAGGTCGTGGCCGAGCAGCAGCGCCTCAATCATGCGGGCGGTGCTGGTCTTGCCGTTCGTGCCGGTAATGTGAATCACCGGCGCGGCACGGTGCACGTCGCCGAGGATTTCGACGGCGCGGGCTACCGCGTCCAGGCGCGGTGCCATCTTGTTTTCGGGGGCGCGCGCCAGCAGCTCGCCGTAGACCCGCTCCACGCCCTCGGGATCGGGAATTGCGGGGTAATTCTTCTCGCTCATTGTTCTCCTCACTGGGATAGCCGGTTGCGGCACCGGCCGAGTCCCCGCCGTGCGGCGGGATAGACGACGGGCCGCCCCGCCCGTGAAGGGGCGGGACGGCCGTACGGTTCAGGCGTATTAGGCCTTAGCCACGCTGATGGACAGCTCGGGGCCTTCGGTCAGCTGCAGGGACACGGCGAGGGTTTCGCCGGTCACCAGTGCCTCGTTGGCGCGCAGGGCTGCCAGGGTCTCCTCGGGTGCCTCGATGGAGAGGTTGATGCGGTCCGCAACGTTCAGGTCGGCGTCCTTACGTGCCTGCTGAATAGCGCGGATGGTGTCGCGGGCGATACCCTCGGCAACCAGCTCGTCGGTCAGCTCGATGTTGAGGACCAGGAAGCCGCCGGGCAGAACAGCCGCGGCGGTGTGCTCGGCGCCCTCAGCGTCGGCGTCGACCACGGTCACCAGCTCGTACTCGCCCTCTTCCAGGGCCAGACCGCCGTCCAGAGCCTTCACGCCGACCAGGACGGTACCGTCCTCGGTCACGGTCCAGTCACCGGACTTGGAGGCCTTGATGGCCACCTGCACCTGCTTGCCCAGACGCGGGCCAGCGGCGCGAGCGTTCACCTTCAGCTGCTGGGAGATGCCGTAGTCAGCCGGGTCGACGGTGTCGGCGCTGACCAGGGTCACCTCGCGCAGGTTCAGCTCGTCCTCGACGATGGTCGCGAAGTACTCCGCGCCCTTCTCGCCGAAAGCGGTGCCCAGGGCTGCGAACTGCTCGGGGGCGATCGCCACGGTCAGCTGCTGCAGCGGCTGGCGCACGCGAATCTTCTTCTCCTTGCGCAGTGCCGAACCGGCAGAGCAGACCTCACGCACGGTCTGCATGAGAGCCAGCAGGTCAGACTCGTCGGCGAAGGCGGATGCCTCGGGCCAGTTAGCCAGGTGCACGGAGCGTTCACCGGTCAGGCCGCGGTAGATTTCCTCGCTGCTGAGCGGCAGCAGGGATGCGGCAACCTTCGACACGGTTACCAGCGCGGTGTAGAGGGTGTCGAATGCGTCGGTGTCCTCGTTGAAGAAGCGCTCGCGGGAGCGACGCACGTACCAGTTGGTTAGCGCGTCGGCGTACTGGCGCAGGTACTCGCAGGCGTTCCAGATGTCGTAGGAGTCCATCGCCGCGGTGACCTGCTCAATCATTTCGCGGGTCTTGCCGAGGATGAAGCGGTCCATCACGTGCTGCGAGTCGTACTTGAGCTTGGCGCTGTAGCCCTCACCGTTGTTGGCGGCGTTGGCGTACAGGGCGAAGAAGTGGTAGACGTTCCACAGCGGCAGCATAACCTGGCGAACGCCCTCGCGGATGCCCTGCTCGGTCACAATCAGGTTGCCGCCGCGCAGAATCGGCGAGGACATCAGGAACCAGCGCATCGCGTCGGAGCCGTCGCGGTCGAGGACCTCGGAGACATCCGGGTAGTTGCGCAGCGACTTGGACATCTTCTGGCCGTCCGAGCCGAGCACGATACCGTGGCTGATGACGTTCTTGAACGCGGGGCGGTCGAAGAGCGCGGTCGCCAGTACGTGCAGCACGTAGAACCAGCCGCGGGTCTGGCCGATGTACTCGACGATGAAGTCTGCCGGGTAGTGGTTCTCGAACCATTCCTGGTTCTCGAAGGGGTAGTGCACCTGTGCGTAGGGCATGGAGCCGGAGTCGAACCAGACGTCGAGCACGTCTTCCACGCGGCGCATGGTGGACTTGCCGGTCGGGTCGTCCGGGTTCGGGCGGGTCAGCTCGTCGATGTACGGGCGGTGCAGGTCGGGTTCGCCGTCCTTGTTCAGGGGCAGGCGGCCGAAGTCTGCCTTGAGCTCTTCGAGGGAGCCGTACACGTCGATGCGCGGGTAGTTCGGGTCGTCCGAAACCCACACGGGAATCGGGGAGCCCCAGAAGCGGTTACGCGAGATGGACCAGTCGCGTGCATTCTCAACCCACTTGCCGAACTGGCCGTACTTCACGTTTTCCGGGATCCAGTTGATCTGCTTGTTCAGCTCGTACATGCGGTCCTTGAAGTCGGTGACCTTCACGTACCAGGAGGTGATTGCACGGTAGATGAGCGGGGTGCGGCAGCGCCAGCAGTGCGGGTAGGAGTGCACGTAGGACTTCTCGCGAATCAGCACGTCGTCTGCCTTGAGGGCGTTGATGATGGTGCGGTTCGCATCGAACGCCTGCACGCCCGCGATTTCTGCCAGGGCGGTCGAGCCGGATGCGGTGGGCTCGGCGAAGAGGTGCAGGAACTTTGCGCCTTCGTCGAGGGAGAGGATCACGGGGATGCCGTAGCCCTCACAGACCTTCTGGTCGTCTTCACCGTAGGCGGGTGCCTGGTGGACGATACCGGTACCGTCGGTGGTGGAGACGTAGTCAGCGACCAGGATCTGCCAGGAGGTTTCGGTGCCCCACTTTTCGGCGTCTGCGAAGTAGTCCCACAGCGGGGTGTAGCGCACGTGCTCGAGCTGGGAGCCGGTGTAGCGTGCGGTGACGGCTGCGGCGGCGTCCTCGGCGGGGTTGTCGCCTTCGTAGCCGAGGTCCTTGGCGTAGGAGCCGAGCAGCTCGGAGGCGAGCAGGAAGGAGCGACCCTCGAACTTACCTGCGCCGGGTACGACGGAGTATTCGATCTCGGGTCCGACGGCGAGCGCCTGGTTGGTGGGCAAGGTCCAGGGGGTGGTGGTCCAGGCGATTGCCTCGACGCCCTCGAGCTCTGCGGCGACCTTATCGTCGGCGCCAAGGGAGGTGTCTGCGGTGATGCGGAATGCGACGGTGACGGTCTGGTCCTGGCGGTCCTTGTACACGTCGTCGTCCATGCGCAGCTCGTGGTTGGAGAGAGGAGTCTCGTCCTTCCAGCAGTAGGGCAGCACGCGGAAGCCCTGGTAGGTCAGGCCCTTGTCGTAGAGGCGCTTGAACGCCCAGATGACGGATTCCATGTACTCAACGTTCAGGGTCTTGTAGTCGTTTTCGAAGTCGACCCAGCGTGCCTGGCGGGTGACGTACTTTTCCCACTCGTTGGTGTACTTGAGCACGGAGGCGCGGGCGGCATCGTTGAAGTTGTCGATGCCCATTTCGAGGATTTCGCGCTTGTCGGTCATGCCGAGCTGCTTCATGGCCTCGAGCTCTGCGGGCAGGCCGTGGGTGTCCCAACCGAAGCGACGCTCGACCTTGTGGCCGCGCTGGGTCTGGTAGCGGGCGACGAGGTCCTTGGCGTAGCCGGTGAGCAGGTGGCCGTAGTGGGGCAGGCCGTTGGCGAAGGGAGGGCCATCGTAGAAGACGAACTCGTTCTCGCCGTTTTTACCGGCGGGGCGGTTCGCGATGGATGCGGCGAAGGTATTGTCCTTCTTCCAGTAGTCGAGGACCGCTTCTTCGAGTGCGGGGAACTTGGGCGATGCGGTGACGCCGCTTCCTGCGGCTTCGAAGGCACTCGCCTTGGGATATACGTTAGACATTGGGTGCGCCCTTATCTTGTTGTTCTCATCGTTGAGGCAACGGGCGCGGTACGCGGGTGCGTGCACTCGTCGCCTCTCAGCCGGTGAGGGTTGACATGACGGGTGCAAGGACGCCTGGGCATCACTAGACTGCCGGGCTGTGCCGGGGCTTAGGATGCGGCGCGGTACCACCTTGCTTACTGAGTTAACCAGCTCAACGCACCGAACCCTTCCGGGGCTGCGTGGCGTCGCGTGTCCGCGATGCCTAGCCACCGGAAGAGCGGCGCGTTGGGCGGGTATCAGTCGCTTATTACAGCTATATCGGGCTTAACCGTCCGGTTCTACTGGGACTACATCTCTTCCGCTAAGACGCCCTCGCCGCAGCGATTGACGGGCGCCCGCAGGTGCGGTCCGTTCTTCCGAATTGCTCGCCGGTGATGGCCGGGTCGTTGCAAACACTAATAGTTTATGTGGCTTTTGGTTCCGAATGCAACCCCGATCGGTGTGGGTTTGAACGCCTTCACTCCCCTACTGTCCCCACAGGGTCCGGGGAATAGACGGGTCACTCTTCCGCGAGTTTCCGAGCCCCGAGGGTCCTTAATAGACCCCCGCGAGCCGCGTACTCGGATGTGCCACCCAATGTATGTTTTTGCATCGACGCATTGTGGCTTTAAGTTGGTTTTGAATTTTGGCATCGAATTTTTGAAAGCACCTTTCGGGCGACCACAAGATATTGGGTTGAGAAGAAGACTCGTCCACTAGATATTCATCCCGCGAATTTTTTCGCCCCTCCACCCCCGGTGTGGGAACTAATTCTTGCGACCCACGGGGTGATGTATAGCGAGTGAATAGAGTGCATATTCGGGGATTGCGGAGCGATTTTCCTTGGCTAATTAGCCCGCTTTCTTCGCCCATTCGATAGATTCCAGACCCTCCCGAGGGGGAGTTGCGCGCCCCACTCACCCTGTCTCATTGCCAGAAATTTAGTCACTCCCCCAGAGGTTCCAGGTCTTAAATATGATATAAATCATGTTCTCCATGTGCTTCGCACCCGCCTGTCACCTCCCCTACTCCTGTCATCGTGATGCAATCTCGACACCTTGGAATCGGCTACCGCCACCCGGATTCAAAATTCCCCCAGGGATTACTAAGGCTTAATTTAATGCATTTTGAACTCAATTAATATAAAATAACCCATATATGCATCAATGATGATTCTAGGGCTTCTGTCATGAGGAACCCGTCAAAGCTGACGGTTCCAGACCTGCACGAGCTGGATTAGTGCAAGCCGTAACGGCGCACATCTCGCGGTTTCATCGTTGATTCATGCGTGCGCTCCGTCCCAACGGCAGAGCACGCCCAAGGCACCTTCCGGCCTTCCGGTTACGCAGCCGGGTTTGTCCCGCGCGAACCACCCCTATCACGAATACAACCACGCACCCACCCCGGGTGCCCCGAGCCCATCTCGGGCTAGATTCAAGGAGTTCACCGATGTTCTCACCCTCTTCGAGCGCCCGTTCCAACACCGTTAGCCCTTCAGCTCCCCTAGCCCGCCGCACCCTCCTGCTGGGCGGTCTGGCAGTCCTCACGGCAGGATGTGCCGCCAGGGTCCATCCGCTCAGCGAAGAAGCCAAGCGGAAGCTACCCACTGCCTCCCCCTCCGCGAGCGCCTCAGCCTCACCCGCAGCGAGCACCTCGACGCCCCCTTCGAGCGCCGCGACAAACGACGCGACAAACGGGACGAACGACGCGAACGCTGACGCCCCGCGCGTCCCGGAATCTGAGGATGCGCTCGTCAAAGGTTGGGAAAAATATCCGGGCCCTTTGAAGTTGACCGGCCAGTACACCGGCGAGTATCAGCCGGCCACTTCATCCGCCCCGGCGCAGAACGTGCCCAAGCCCCTCAAGACTGTTCCCCACCGTGACGAACCGACTTTCGAGGGTGCCTACGAGACGTTGCGTGCGTACTATAGCGCCCTCATCACCACGCTTAAGGATGGACACTACGCGTCTCAGGCGGTGGAGCTGATCCATCCAGAAGATCGAAGTGCTATCGCTGAGATTAACGCGGTCAAGGAACTCTACGAGCAGAAGGGCTGGTACATGGAGTTCACCTGTAGCATTTCGATGCAGAAGACGGAGCCGGTGGGCGCGGTGAAGGACGGCGACGGGTACGTGGTGATTTATGTTGATGCCGAGTACTCAGCCACCGCCGTTCACCAGCCCGACGGCACCGAGCGGAAGGTCCCGGCCATCACCCAGAATTCCACGCCACACGTCATGCTCTTCGCCGAGGGTAAGTGGTGGAGGATTAGCGTCCCCTACATGAACGAGCGTCTAGGAACCGGTTCGGATTCTTCCGGCAGCTCCGGCGATTCTCACGGACCCGCCGGTGTCTAGGGCCGCTTGATTCTGGGTGATTCTCATCGGGTAGGTTCAGCATCTGTTCCTCCCCGAGTTCGGGTTAGCGTGCACTTAAAGATAACGCTCAGGGTTTTTTGACGAACCTTTCAAACGGGTCACCTATAGTCGAACCCGTATGCTCCCCCGCGTTCCTCGCACCGAGGTTTTGGGGCCGAGCATCCGGGTATATCCGTACCGCGCACCATACGACAGGACCCCCGCAATACCGGCGTACACACAAACGCCGCACCACGCGGGCCTACATCAGGAGGCCACGATGTCTTTCCTCAATCAAGCACCCAGCCGACGCAATATCCTTCTGGGCGGTATTGGCCTTGCCGCTCTTGCCCTGGCCGGATGCGCCAAGGATGTCCGTCCGCTTGCCGACGGGTCGGCTTCCCCCACTGACTCGCCCAGCGGTTCTCCCAGCACCTCTCCCAGCTCTTCCGACAGCGCGTCCGCTTCGGCTTCTTCCAGCGCCTCGGGCAGCACCCGAATTATCCCCGAGGATGAATACCTCAAGGATAGTGACAAGTACCTCGGTCCCCTGAAGTACGAGTACAAGGAGCTGTCGAACAAGTACGTCGAGGCCACCGATACCTCCCCCGCGAAGAACGTCCCCACCCCGGTCATCGATCAGACGGCGCGGCGCACCAACACCCTCGAGGGCGCCTACAAGACCCTGTGCGCCTATCAGAGTTCTTACGTCTACCTCATGCGTACCGGCACGATTGAGTACGCTATCAACCTCATGAACAAGGACGATACCAAGCTCAGCGCCGAGCTTCTCAACGTCCACACCCTGTATTCCAGGGGCGGTTGGGTCAAGGGCTACGAGAATAAGATGAGTATTCTCTCGGAGTACAGGACGCGCGCTTACGCCTCGACTGAGCTGAGCGCGGTGTCCTTCCCCTGCGAAGACTGGGCGAGCGAGTTTACGACCTATCAGAACGGCTCGAGCCAGGTTCAGGAGGCAAGCACGATTCAGGTTCCCGTGATTCTGGTCTTTGACCAGGGTAAGTGGAACGTGACCAGCGCGGAATTCTTCAGGTCTGAATACAGCGAACGCTTCAAGAAGATTTTCGCTGGTTCCGGTGGTTCCTCTTCGAGTTCCTCCGGTGGCTCATATTCCGGTACCGGAGTCTAGACCGAGCTGGCCGATTTGCTTCCACGCTATGAGGGCGGGGCGGGTATCAATTCATCTGATACCCGCCCCGCCCTTCGTCTGGACCTTTAGCCTGTGCCTTCCGTCTGCGCTGGTGACGATTGTGACGCAACCAATTGCACGGCCAATTATGCCGAGCGAACGGAAGCCCGTGTTAAGCCCCCCAGTCCGGCAGCCGGCCCACGCGCGCGTTCCGAACATGACGATAGCCCCGCATCCCTGGCAACTAGGAAAACCAGGGACGCGGGGCTATGCCTTGATGCCTCACGCTCCTCCCCCGCGGCGGGCATCGCACCGGGAGTACAAACGGAGCATGAACACAGCGGAACGTTACGAGGTGGCACGCTCGCGCAGACGCTCGTGAACCTCGCTCACGAAACGGTTCTGATTATCGCGGGCGTAGTACACAACCTCGCCAATCACGGTGATGGCGGGCGGCTTCACTCGGGCGCAATCGGCCTTCGCATTCTCCAGGGTCGTCACGGTAACCCGCTCGTTCTCGGAGAACCCGTTTTCGATGGTCGCCAACGGCATCTCGCCCTCAATCCCACGAGAGAGCAGAGACGCCACCGTATCGGGCAGGGTGCGCACGCCCATCAGCAACACCACGGTGCCGGAGGCACGCAGAGTTGCCTCGACCGCAGCCAGGTCATCCTCGGAAAGACCCGAATGGCCGGATACCACGGTGAAGATCGAGGACACGCGGCGCAGGGTCACCGGGATACCGGCACGTCCGGGAACGGCGATAGCGCTGGTGATACCGGGGATCACCTCGGCCTCCAGGCCCGCCGCGATGCACGCATCCAGCTCTTCGGCGCCGCGACCGTACACGTACGGGTCGCCGCCCTTCAGACGCACCACGGTCTTACCCGAAAGCGCGTAGTCAATCATGAGTTGCTGGATGCGGGACTGCGGAACAGCGTGCTTACCGGGCACCTTGCCCACATCGACGATGAGGGCGTTGGGGGCGTACTCGCCGTACTCCTGCGGGGCGAGGTGATCCAGCAGGACCACGTCCGCCTCACCCAGAGCACGCACAGCGCGCAGGGTCAGCAGGTCGACGGCGCCGGGGCCGCCACCGACAATGTAGACCTTGCCGGGGTGCTCGGCGCGCTCACCGGGCAGGGCGATACCGCGCTCGGTCACGCTGTCATCCAGGCTGTGACCGGGCGCCCCGCCCGCGAGCACCTCGTCAATCGTGGCGAACTCGCGGGGCGGGAACGGCGGAATCTTCGGGCCCATACTAGGCTGCCGGAACCGGGTTGAGGTCACTGGGCTTACCCACGGGAATCTTGGTACCGGTCACCAGAACGGTGTTGGACTCGCCAGCCTTGACAGCCGCAATCTCCTCGGGGGTTGCGGGGCGAATCTGCTCGCGCTCCAGCACGAACAGGTGCGATGCCTCGTCGCTGCCGTTGGGCTCGTTGATGAAGGCGCGGAAGCGGCGCAGACGACGCTCGTCCTTCAGGGTTGCGGCCCACTCGTCCTCGTAGGAATCCACGTGACGCTGCATGTCGCGCTCGAGGTCCTCGCACACGCCCAGGGAGTCCTCAATGAGGACGGACTGCAGGTGTGCCAGACCGTCGCCGTGCTCCTCGTCCAGGTCCTCAAGCCAGCGAGCGGTACGCTGCAGCTTGTCCGCGGTACGGATGTAGTACATCAGGTAGCGGTCGATGTAGCGCACGACGTCCTCGCTGGAAGCGTCCTTGACGAAGAGGCGGCCGTGGGCGGGGGTTGCGCCACCGTTACCGCCCAGGTACAGGTTCCAGCCGTTGCTGGTTGCAATCAGACCGACGTCCTTGCCCTGAGCCTCGGCACACTCGCGGTTACAACCGGAGACACCGAACTTGAACTTGTGCGGGGAGCGCAGGCCGCGGTAGCGGTTCTCCAGGTGGACTGCCATACCGACGGAGTCCTGAACGCCGAAGCGGCACCAGCTCGAGCCCAGGCAGGACTTCACGTTACGCAGGGACTTACCGTAGGCCTGACCGGATTCGAAGCCAGCGTCGACCAGACGTTCCCAGATGTAGGGCAGCTGCTCGAGGCGGGCACCGTACATACCGATACGCTGTGCACCGGTAATCTTGGTGTACAGGCCGAACTCCTCGGCAACCTCGGCGATGACGGCCAGCTTCTTGGCGGGAATCTCGCCGGCGGGAATACGCGGGACGACGGAGTAAGTGCCGTCCTTCTGCATGTTTGCCAGTGCGCGGTCGTTGGTCTCCTGCAGACCACCGCGGCCGGAGTCCAGCACGTAGGAGTTGCGGAAGGAGGAGAGGATCGATGCAACGGTCGGCTTACAGATGGCACAGCCGTCGCCGCCGTGACCGAAGCGAGCAATCACGGAGTCGAAGTCGTCCAGGTTGGTCAGACGCACGGCCTCGGCCAGCTCCGCACGGGAGAAGTCGAAGTGCTCACACAGGGCCTTGGAGACGGTCAGGCCCATCTTCTTCATCTGCTGCTCGAGGGTCTTCTGCAGCATGGGCACGCAGGAACCACACTGGGTACCGGCGGTGGTGCAGGCCTTCAGGGATGCCACGTCGTGGTTACCGTCAACGATGGCCTCACGCACGGTGCCGAAGCTGATGTTGTTGCAGGAACACAGGATTGCGTCGTCGGGCAGTTCGGTGTCGGGGATGCCGTCGCCGCCGCCAGCTGCGGTCAGGTAGACGTTCGGCTCGGCGGGCAGCTCGCGACCCAGCAGGGGCTTCAGGGAGTCGAAGGGGGCGGTGTCACCGACGAACACGCCACCCAGCAGGGTCTTGGCGTCGCCGCTGGTCACGATCTTCTGGTACATGCCGCGAGCGGGGTCAGCGAACAGAACCTCGAGGCAGCCCTCGGTGGTACCACGGCGGTCACCGAAACCGGCCACCTGAACGCCGGAGAACTTCAGCTTGGTGGCGATGTCGAATTCCTCGACCTTTGCCTCTTCGTTGTCGTTGAGCAGGTTGGCTGCCACTGCGTCGGCCATAGCGTTAGCCGGTGCAACCAGACCCCAGGTGCGGCCCAGCACGCAAGCAACCTCACCGATAGCCCAGATGTGCTCGTCGGAGGTGTGGCAGGCGTCGTTGACGACGATACCGCCGCGCTCGCCCATGTGCATGTCGGCGGCACTAGCCAGCTCGTCATTGGGGCGAATACCGGCACCGAAGACCACCATGTCGGCGGGCAGGGTGCGGATGTTTGCGTCCTCGGAGGGAGAGTCTGCGATGGAGACGGAGACGACGTTACCGTCGGCATCCTTGTTGATGCCGGAGATGAACACGCCGGTCTCAATATCAATGCCGGTTGCCTTGATCTGGGCGTTCACGGCGTAACCGCCGCCCTGGTCCACCTCGACGGAGAGCAGCCAGGGAGCCACGTCCAGAATGGTGGGCTCCGCGCCGAGTTCCTTCAGGCCCTCAGCAGCCTCGAGACCGAGCAGACCGCCACCGACAACGATGCCGCGGGGTGCGCGGCCCAGGGTGGACTGCAGGCGGTTGACCTCGGAAACCATGTTCTTCACATCATCGACGGTGCGGAAGACGTGTGCTGCGTCCGAGTTGAGAATGGGGATGCGAACCGCGCGGGAACCGGTTGCAAAAATCAGAACGTCGTAGGGGTACTCGTTACCCTCGGTGTCGGTGACGACGCGGCGGTTACGGTCCAGCTTCTCGGCATGGCAGTTGTTGACCAGGTTGATGTTCTCAGCGTTCCACAGCTCCGGATCGCCGAGGGTTAGATCCTTCTCGGGGTCCTTGAAGAGCTGCTCAATGGCAACGCGGTCGTAAGGGGTGTAGGGCTCATCGTTCAGCACGGTGATGGTGTCTGCGGCACGACCGGCTGCCTCTGCGCCCTCGTGGTATGCGCGAACAAAACGCCATGCGGCGGGTCCTGCACCGACAACGAGAATGTTGCGGGGGGTGTTCGACATAGATTTTCCTTTCCTAGTTTGCGATGCGATAGCTCTGCATCCTCGCCGCGGGCGGCGATTATGTCCCTGGGATTCGTCCCGTAACTTATTTGCGGCGCACATGCCGCAACACGGAAATCCCGGATTTGCCAAGATAAGGGGGTCGTACCAACGGAGCGCAAGGCCCCGCGAAACCTCTTATCTTCTGCAACTCCTGAAAATTACGAAACATTTTTATGTGGGATTATGTTGTTTTCTTCAGGTGCTCAAAAGCGATTCCGAGCTACGACTTTCATCGTACATGGTAGCGCAGGGTACGGATAGCCAAAATCAGCATTTTGTGAGAAAAAATTCTGAAAAACTTCCGCGAAATAACAGCCCAGATGAGGGCATACATACCTCCGGCAGCAGCGGATTTAGGTAAGGCTAATCTATAAAATTTAGGGTTGTATTTTAGGGTGAAAATAACCTTTAGCTTTCTCGCGTGCCCCATTTCCCAATGTGGGTTTCATAGGGTAAACTCCAAACAAAGAACACGTGAATCGCAATTACGCCCAAACCGTGATTGAGCTCGCCCCCGCGCGACACACACCGTTTCGAAAGGAAAACCCCATGGCCGATAACTGGGTCCGCATCTGCGCCGAATCCGATCTTGAAGAGAACTGGGGCGAAGTCGCTCTGGTCGACAACCATCAGTACGCCATCTACAAGACCAAGCACGGCATCTACGCCAGCGATCACCTCGACCCGCACAGCCAGGCACTCGTTCTGGCCCGCGGCATTATCGGCGAGAAGAACGGCCACTCGACCATTACCTCCCCCCTCTACAAGGAGGTCTACGATCTGACCAACGGTGAGTGCCTCTCGGACTCCTCCTACTCCCTCAACGTGTACCCCGTTGAGGTTCGTGACGGCGATGTCTACCTGCTGGCCAACTAATTCGGACGGCTCATAGACAATTCAAATTGACGAAAGGCCTCCGCTTCCTTTGAGGAAGCGGAGGCCTTTCGCGCGGAACGAGCCCAAATAGTTCTTAGGCGGCAAGCGCCTCATCCATGCGATTGACAAAGCACTCGGCCACCACCCTGGCGGATGCAGGGTCCTGTGCGTTCACCAGCGGCGCGGCAACCTTCGCCGGCAGGCCGGTCGAAGCGGCGTCACGGCGCATCTTACCGGCAAAGAAACCCTCCGCCAGCAGGTAGGTTGCGGCGAACTCCGGCTTATACTCGGCCACCACCTCGTGGAACTTCGGGTCAATGGAGGCAATGAAGCCGTGCTGAACCTGGGTTCCCAAGGCCTCGGAGAGCAACTCGGCGGCACGCTCCATATCGGCGCGGCCATCGGCGCGGGAGGAGCCGGCGGCACCCTGCACCACGACGGAATCGTTCTCGGGGGTCCAGCCGGCCTCTTCAAGGCGGGTCCGAGCCAGGCGAGCCAGACGGGAATCGGGACCAAGAGACTCGGCGATTACGATACGTTCGATACCGCTCGCGCGGGCTGCCCGGCGCAAATCCACCTGGGTATGGAACCCGGTGGAGAGCAGAATCGGGACAATAACGCAGGGCTCGTCCTTGGGCAGAGCCGCCGCAGCATCATCCACGCTGGGCGATTCGACATCAACGTAAGCCTCGTGCACGCGGTATTCCACGCCGTCAGTACGCTGGTCCAGCAGGGAACGCACCTGTTCGCGAATCAGGGCGATGGCTTCACGGCCGGCAGCGGAGTCGGTACCGTGAGAGGTCGCGAGAACATTCAAAACAGTCATGCTCCCATTGTAAAAAATTCCCGGGGCAAAATACCCGGCCCACACAAATCTATGAGCCGCAAAAGCCCCCGCTGCCCCACTCAAATCGAGTGAGACAGCGGGGGCTGGCGAGGCAAACTCGAGGCCCGAAAGCAGTTGAGGTGACAGCACTGCTGAGCGCCCACGCCCGGCGAGTCACCGGCGGCAACCGGAATTTACGCCCCGTCACCCTCAGCTCCTGAAAGCCTTATTTGCGGCGCGAGGAATGGGCCCAGGTCATACCCAAAGCACCCAGAACCATTCCACCACCGATGGCCAATAGTACGGCCAGTGCAGATGAGGAGGCCATCATGCCATGGGCCAAATCGGCTTCTGAGGCCTTCACCCCGTCACGGCCCTTCTGCTCGGAACGCACCTGCGAGGAGGAACCATCCAGCGTCGAAGACCGTCGCGATTGGGTAGCGGGCTCGGTTTCTGCGGGCGCACTCGTACGAGCGGTAGCCTGCTCGTCCTGTGCATCGCGTGTGCGGTAGCCTAGCGCAGATGAAGAAGAGGCAGCGGGGCGGGCAACGGCCTCCGTCCCCTCTTCGACAGAGATGGTGGGGTCCTTCCGGTCCCCGGCCAAGGCGGTTGCAGAACGTACGCCTCGGATCTTCGTCTTATTCCCGTCAGCCACTTTCACGGCATTCTGTTCCTCACCGCTCGAGGCCGTTGAGGGGGCCGCAGAAGAGGTGCCAGCCACTGCTGAGGATGAAGAATCCGAGGAATCATCAGTGGAGGTGTCGCCGCTTTCCCCCTGGGAACTTCCGGTAGCGCTACTCCCCCGAGAGACGGTGAAGCGTACCGTGCTGACCTGGACATCTCCACCGCTGGTGGCGTCTATTGCCACTACCAAGTAGGTGCGGCCGGTCTGCAGGGAGGCGCCGGGTACACCCAGCACCGCCTCAAAACTTCCGGAGGAGAGGTCCGAAGGGTTCACCCTCACAATAGCTAGGGCGTCACCCACCGTATGCCCATCACCGTCGAGCTCCATGAGCATCAGGTCATACCCGTTGTCATTCGTTGCAAAGTTCTTGCCGCGCACCGTAACGGGCTTTACCGAATCGCTCGAGTTAACCTGGGAGTTCTGGATTGTCAGGCGAGGACTGTCTCGGTGATTCTGCCTATTTGCCTGATCCTCTGTCGTTTCGGAGTTAATCAGCTGAATATGCTCCGGTTCCTTTGTGACGTTCGGGGACTGGGTCACCACCGGCTGAGGAGTGGGGGCTACGGTAGAAGGAATATGCGTGGGGCTGGGCTGCGGCGAGGGAGACTCCGGGGTTTCTTTCTTCTCTACCGGCGTGGAGTCGGTTGCTGAGGGGCCCTTCGAGGACGCATCCTCGCCGTGGGGCGGGGTAACTCCCGGCTGAGTAGAATACCGAGGATCGGAGGGGACCTCCACCAGGGTGTCGCGATCTAGCGTCAGAAAATCTACGCGCGTGATGCCGTAGGCCGCATCCGTCAGGGTGATGACGTAGAACGTTCCCCCAGCGGGCAAATCAAGCAGAAGCGCTACTTCCCCGGGGGAACCCCCTTCGGTCGGGAAGACAAAACGGTGGGTGCATTCCTCCGTCGAGGTGCACGAAGTAACTTCTACCAGCACGCTCTCGGCAGAGACCCCTTGAGGGAAACCCGACCAAACGAGCAGGGCAGCACCGTTCTCACGGTGAATGGTCAGGTGGATATCGCCCTCGTTAGGGCCATCGAAGTCGACGTTCGATTCCCCCTCGCGACGTTGCGTTATGGGGTCGTCCGAGTCGCCTACTCCAGCGACATCGTGTAAAGAGGGCGTAGGGTCGGCAACAGTATCGGCGGCCATGGATGGGGCAAGCACCCCACTCTGCAGTCCCGCAGCAAGGGTCGCAACGGCAACTACACGGCGTTTTATAGATAATGTGCTCATGCAATGTGTCTTTTCGTGGTGTTTAACGAGGTGCTCCCATCCCCGATTATTCTTCCAATCCCACACGGGGTAATCGACCGAGCCCTGGACAGAGTATCTGTCCGGTGGCATCCACGCCATATGACCACTGAGATGTGGGGTCAGGGTAAGGAGGAGTCCACGTCTATATATCGGCTTCCTCAACCCTACCATGAACTCCGAGGTTTATTCACTCAAGGGTATTTTGACTCCCCTAAACGCTGTCTTTACGCTCGGGGGAGTCAGCAAGTCCCGTAGGTGTTTACCGGTGGAACACCCGAGACAGGGAGAAGGCATTCCTCCGAATGGCCATCCATACGGCGCCCGCCACCAGGCCCAATCCCACCAGCCCTACGGTCCAGAAGGTCACCCTATAGTCGGAGGCTTCCTCCATAACGTGTTCCGAAGAGGACGCCGCTTTCACGCCTTCCTGCTGCCCCGCGGTCGACCCGGAGTGCACCTGAGAGATAGGGGCGTTAACCTCAGCGGAACGGGAATTACCCTCCGTCTGACGGGTGGGGGTTAGTCCCTTGGCGCCATCGGTAGGGGTCACGGGCTGCACGGCAGATGCCGATCCGCTCTTTACGGAGGCGCCGTCCTCCCCATTAGGCGTTGCGGTATCGGACCCCGCGGCGTATGCCGAGGTCAGGGGTGACTGCCCGGCGGATGCATTGGTCTGGGGCGCCATAGTGCGCGCTTGCGCCAGAGCCTGAAGCCCCTGCTGACGGCGCTCGGCACGCGCCTGACTCTCACGGGTTGCGGTGGAACCGGCCCCGCTAGAACGGGAAGCGTTCGAGCTACCGTCGGCTGCATTAGAAGAAGTATGGGAGGAGGCGCTCGCGGAGTTATCGCTATTCGCGGTAGTGGACGTTGAAGTAGCGCCCGTTTCATCGCGGCGAGTGGCGGAGGATTCCGCGGTATCCTGCGATTTTCCGGCACTCACCTTAAACCGAACTGAGGCCACAGCGGTGTCGTTGTTCTGCTCATCGACGTACACCAGGTACGCGGTATAGACCGAATCGGTCTTGAGAAGCGACCCCGGAACGCCAACAGCCACCTCGAGTTCTCCTCCGGCGATGTGTGCAGCGTCCACGTGGGTGTACGAGACGGCATCGCCTCGGGGATTACCCTGCATATCGGTCTCAAGGACTATCAGGTCGTACCCGTTCTCTCGGGCGGGCAGGTTCTTTCCGACAACGGTCACGGGCTTCGTCTCTGCGTCAGAACGCAGCTCGGCGTAGCGAACGTTCAGCGTTGGAGCGTTCAGGTTCGCGGTGTCTCGGGAGGAGGTCAGGCCTCCGGGTACCTCACTCACAATCTGAGTGCCGTGCTCCAGATCGCCCGCCGCTTTCGGGGTAGACGAAATCGAGGGCTGCGGATAACGGGCCTCTTCACGCGCTTTAGCCAGAATCTTTTGCGTTTCGTCGTCAAGACGGATTCCCGACGAGTCACTGTCGACGTCCCCGTCACCGGCAGGAACGGTATGGGGAATAAGCGAGCCGGCAGTAATTTTGAACTCCCCGTATCCCTCATCGAAGCTGTCTATGTCGAGGACGGAGATGGTGTAGTAGCCTTCCTTCGGCGTACTCGGTAGCGTGAGCGTCAGAAGGGTAGAGCCATCCTGGGCTTTCACTGCGCTCAGCTGCTGGGGAGTATAAGTGACTACCTCTCCGGATGCTTTACCGGAGAGGGTGTAGTACTGAACGGCCACGAGATAGCGGCTCGAATCATTGATGTACTTCTCTTCGTAGAGAGGTTGCAGATTGAGGGTCACCCGGTTCTGTTCCACAGAATGAATTAGAACCTCAAGCGTATCGAGTTCAAGGTCGAAATCTTGCGAGGGACAATTCTGAGGATTCTCCGAATTGAGAATAGTAATAATACACTGCTGATCGACAGAAAAACCGGTTCCCTCCACCGCGGAAGCATTGGGTAACACAAACATACCCGTAGTTGCTAAAACGGAAAGCGTCAGGGCGCGGAAAGTTCGAGGTCGTTGAGTGATCATAATAGTGCCATTTCAATCGAAGCGGACGCACAACGCGCTGATAAGGAGTAGCTCACCACAAGCCCCTCTAATGCAATAATTATGCGTGCCGGTACATCGGTTACATCCCAGCCTAACACGAGTATTAAGATTTTAAATTCATTGCATTTGTGTGCTTATTATTAGGCAGTATATGCACCTCAGAGTAAAACACTGTATGGCCACCCCATAAAACATCGTTATCGAAAAATGCGAATGTTTAGAGGGAGGGCTGAACACCCCGCAAACAATTATTTCAATCGCCGTAAAAGCCCAGGTGCACGACATATAGTGTCCAATCCAAGCCCTGAACACAGGCCGCTCACGGTGTTATAACGCATAAACGTTCGCACCGGGGGCCCGCAAATCCACCTCCTATAAACAATCAAAATCATTTACATGCCGTACAAGATTTGACAAAAATCCATTGCATAATGCGACACACATCTCACATAGTGCAAAGACGCCCCGCGGTCGGTAATGCTACGCATCACCGCCACGGGGCGCCCTTCGAGGTAAATTTTCTACTCCCCCGCGCCTATGCGTTCGCGTCCATCGTCTCAGTTGCCACCGCTTCAGCAGAGGCCTCCGCCCGACGACGATACCGGTTCACCACCACGGCGCTACCCACGAAGACAACCGAACCGGCCAGCGCAATTCCCAGCGGCACGGTACCCTCCGGCAGGGGTACATCTTCCGAAGCGCTTGCCTCCAGTTTCTGAGAATCGGAACCACCGCGAGCTTTCGTGCTTCGCGTGTAGAACCCGTCGGAGCTCAGGCGAGAACCTTCCCGTGTGGCAGGGGCAACGCTCTCAGTGCTTCCCGCTGAGGTCTGATACCCCATCAGATTCACGATGGTGCGTCCGCCAATAAAGGCTGCGTATCCCGACATGACCGGGGTGACGTTCGATGCGGTAACGGGGTTACTCGTGACCGCATGAGCCTGCGGGGTTGCCCGCGCAGCCGAGGCATGGGCATGAGCCACATGATTCAGAGCGACATCTGTCGAAGGAATATGGGGAACGGTTTCCCCAGCGATTCCTCGAGCCGACGAAGATTCAACCGCAGAGGGTGAAGCATCACTCGGTGAGGAGATATCTGCCGGCAGCTGCTCACTCGAAGAATGAACCACAGTGCGCCTAGGCTGATTGTTGGCGTCTGCAGTTGAATCCGCCGAGCTGGCGCGCTGAATAATGCTCACGCTGAAGGCAGAGGTTGCCACGAGCCTCAGCTCATCGGGAGACTCGCCCCCCACCGCCACCACCCGGTACCGCTTACCGCCAACGAGTGAGGTTCCGGGGACCTTCAAATCAGCCGAGAACGCGCCGTCCCTGACCTGCTCGGGGCTCACGTGGGTCGTGGCCAGGGGTGCGCCGACGGCTCCCCCGTCGGCAGGCATCTCGAAGACCATGACGTCATAGCCCAGGGAGCTCTCCCCCACGTTCTTGACGCGCGTGCGAATCGTCTGAAGATCGCTTGAGCCTCGCAGCTCCGCGGTGGAAATCTCAAGAATGGCCTCGCGGGTGTCTGCGGGGACCTGATTCGAGGAGCGGTTATGCACCAGGATACGGTCCCCCTCGGGCTTGGGCGTATCAGAAACGTCGGTGGTAGATTCGGAACTACGGGGCTCCCCCACATCACCGGGTTTCTCAGATGCAGTAGCGGAGGGGGTTGGCGAGGCGCTCTCCGAGGTAACCGGAGCCGGGGCCGGAGCGGCCGTGGGCTGCGGACGCTCCTCTCGCTCATCCTTCGAAGGCTCGGGATTCGGCACAGGATGGGGCACGGGGCTCACCGCATTGATGGGTGCACGCTGTACACCCGGGGTATCGGGGAAGAAAAGATTCTGACGTGAGGCGAGAAGACCCTCAACACTCTCACCGTATTCGGGGCTCAGCTCAACGAAAGAGGAGTTGCCGGTCTGAAGGTCGGTAACCTCCACCATGTAGGCCTGTTCAATATTTAGGCGCTGATGAATACTCACATCGAGATAGCCGTCATCATTCTTTGACACGGTCAGCTGCGAGGCGGGGACCACCATCGAGGCAACTTCCAGACCCTCCATAGTAACTGCCACCAGGCGCACCTGCACGTGGTCGAGAGACTTCACCCCGCCCAGACCAATCAGGATGTAATCCTCACTCTGGCCTAGCAAATCCATGATGAAAACATCAACGTTCGTAGCGTGGGGTTCAGGAGTCTTCGCAGAGGGAGTCGCACCATGCGGCTGTGCATGGGCGGACGATACGAAGGAAGCGGGGGCCAAAGTTGCAGGGGCCAGCGTACCTCCCAGCCCGAGGGCTGCAGATGCTACGAGGGCCGCGCCGCGAGCAGTTCGCTGCGTGGTAAACATGGTCACCTTTTTCGTGAGTGAGTAAGTGAGCGATAGGTTGTGCAATCCCCCACGCTCAGAAGTTCGGAAGTGAGAGCGGGGAGGCGGCCTCTCTTATCGGTGACCATGTGCGTTTCAGAACGCGTTTTGCTCCGCGAGGGCGGAGCATAGAGAGAGTGGCAGTACCGCCGGTCAATGCACTCTAAATTATAGGTATAACCTTAGAAAAAGTTAAAGACGAGGGGACGCCTCTTTTGTTACAAAGAAGCATCCCCTCGTCTTATCTCACGTTATGGCTTGTGAGAGGGTATTTATCAGCATTTTAGGAGCGGGAAGTGAGTTGCACATCACGGCGGCCACGGCGGGTCAGGAAGGCTCCCGCAACCAGAGAGAGCGACCCTACCGCGCTAATCGTCAGCATCCCGGAGGTACCCGTTGCAGCCAGCTGCTCACGCTCACCCTTGGAGGTCGAAGCCGTAGCCTTCTGAGGCTTCTGTCCGGCACGGTCGGTAGCGCCGCCGGTAGCACCCTCGGTAACCGGAGCAGATTTGGGCGAAGCCGACTCGTGGGATACAGGAGCCTCGGATGCGACAGCCACAGGAGCGGACTCCTTCGACTCTTCGGCCGGTGCCGGGGCGCTATCGGAGGGAGTAACCGAGGGCTTCTCCTCCGTCGGCTTTTCAGCAACAGAGTCACCGTAGCTCGGCTCCTCAGTTGCCGGCGCTTCGGTCTGCTCGGCAGGCAGCGAGTCGGAAGGACGCGAAGCATCCACGCCGTCACGCTCCACTGTGAAGCCGCCGGTCACGATCTGCACGGTTCCTCGGGAATCCTCGTAGACTGCGCTTACCCGGTAGGTCGTACCCGGCTTCAGGGCGTTGCCCGGCACCTGAAGCTGCGCGGAGAAGGAACCATCCTCCACACGAGCTTCCCCGGAGGCAATGGCCTCACCGGCGGTTCGGCCGTTAGAATCCAGCGCGTGCACCTGCAGGGCCACGGGACCGGAACCTTCGAGACCTTCACCGGTGAAAGTGAGCGTCTTTTCCGAGTCATTCTCGGGGACTGCGGTCTCTTCCACGCGCAGGCGAGCACCCACGGCCACGGATGAATGATTCGTCGATTCGGCTGACTCCTGCTCCTCCGCGCGGTCTGCCGAGGCGTCGCGCACCCGGTCGAACTGAGTGTTACGCGGCAGGTCGTAGTGGCGTCGAGGGTCGGTTTCCGGGAGCACGGGGTCCTGTTCCTCAGCGGGAACAATGGAAGCCTCAGAAGCTTCCGGCTCGGAGGTCGCGGGGCGAGGGGCCGCCGGGGTCTCTTCCGCCTGCGCTTCAACCGCTTCAACCTCTTCGTCGGCAGGCTCCGCGACTGCAGTCTCAGCAACGCTCCAGCCATTGATGAAGGGAATCTCGACACTCTGAGCTGCTAGGCCTCGGGAAGCCGAAGGGGCAATTTCAACGTTCAGCACGTAGCGCAGATCGGGATGCACATCTTGCAGAACGGCTAGGCGCGCACCGGGTACCTCGATGCCATCCAGAAGCGTGCCGTTGACAACATCGGCTCGTGCCGGGGAGGCAGCCAGTACGTGGCGATTGCCCTGCTCATCAACGGCGTAAATCGAGGTCATGATCTCGAAGGCCTGCGCATCGCCCAGGCCGGTGGCCTTGTAGACGATCAGGTTCTGCTCCTGCGGAATTTCCAACTGACCCGACAGGATCTGGGCATTGAGCGGCTCGTCCTGAGTATCCGCAGGCTGCACCTCCAGGGGCGTCCATGAATTGTAGGAGGTGTCTTCGACGGAATAGCCGAGATCGGGGTTGACGACGGCGGTTGCCACCACGTACTGCTGGTTGGGGTCGAGGATTCCCGCAGGCAGGGTGAGCTGGGTGCTAAAGCTACCCTCGTGCACATCGGAGACGGGGACGAGGGTCATGGTCACCGCACGGGCACGGCTCAGGGCAGCCAGGGGGTACTTGCGGTACTCACTGACGTACACGGCGATGCCATGCTTCTCAACGTCCTCGCCCAGAAAACCACTACCGCTAACGGTGATGCTCTGGGAACGCGCGGGGTTGATAGCAGCACCCTGTTCGACCTGCACCGAGGGGCGCACATCGCGGTCAGAATGTTGGGCGCGGTTCTGCTGAACGCTAGAGGAGGAAAGGCCGCCCGCATTGTGCACTGGAATCGCGGCCTGGGCCGCACCGGTGCCGGCGGTCAGAACGGAGGCCGCAATGGCGGCCGTTGCTCGGGTCTTTGAGTGAGCGGGATCGGGCATGAAACACACCTTTTCTGTGAGTGTGAACGATACCCTTTACGCGACAACGACGCCTCAATTCCCGGCGGGAAGATGTACGGTTGGTTCCTTCGCGAGGTTGGTAACCTTGCGATAGGGGTCTCCTCGGCATGGGCGATGGGTTCCGAGAGGTAAAACTCTCAATCTCCATCTGAGGTGGAAGTCCGCGCGAGGGGAATCGCTCTATTTATCGGTAGTTCCACACTATCAATAGAAAAAGCCTCTTGAGGCCCAATACGCTTTACGAGCCAACTATTTTTTTATGCAATGAACCACAAAACGGGTTTTTTACCCAAATCTCCCCCACTAATCATCCGCAAAACATATCGACTAGGTAAAATACCTCAACTCTCCCTTCAAGGTGAGGGTTTAAAGCGAACGTAAATAGGTAGACTCTACAGTGCTATATGTGCACATTTATGCACATATAGTTATTTTCTTTCGGGTGTAAGGTTTTTGAGGTCTCGCATCAATCAGTAGCGCCAATCCCCTATTCACCGGCGATGCGAATGACTCTCTTGCCACGCGTGTGACCGGCCTGCAAATCGCGGTAGGCCGCACGGACATCCTCAATCGTGAACCCGTACACGCGATCCAAGCGAATTGACACCTTCCCATCGGCGACCAGCTCGGCTAGGGTCTCGAAGTCCCCGTGTTCCGAATGGCGGGGGCCCGTAAACTGTGCTCCCCTAATCATGACCTTGGGCGAGGGAACGAGGGTTCCCATGTCCTTGCCCTTCAACCCCAGCGAAAAGGCTAGGGTCACGTAGTCGCCACCGTAGCAGTCCAGGAACTTTGTCACGCGACCCTCGGCCGCCTTGAGCACTCGTTCCCCCACGCCCTCGCCATAAGCAACCGGCACGGCCCCCAACGACCTGATAAACTCGGCATTCGCGGCCCCCGCAATGCCAATGACGCGTGCACCGAGAGCCACGGCATACTGCACGGCGACGGACCCAATTCCGCCCGAAGCCGCGGAGATAACCACCGTATCGCCCTCACCCACGCCAATATGGCGGAAGGCGCCTCCCACGGTCAGGGCCGCGACACCCATTGCGGCCGCGTGCTCAAAATCAATGGAGACGGGCTTAGGCGCAATGTCGCCGATGTTCACACAAATTTCCGTGGCCAGAGATCCCCGTTTGGTGCCCAGGCCGGGGGCACTAACGATATTCGAGGCTTTCACTTCCGGGACGCTCGGAACCGATAAACCCCCACCCCCGCGAGCGCGGGAACCCTGTCATGAACAAATCGACACCGGTCTGTCCGTCCATTGCGGCTGCAACGTTCCGTGGAGCGCCGCATCGTGCGCCCTCACTATTCTGAACACACAGAAACGTCCTCGCGGTCTCCCGAGATTATTTTAATCCCGAGGAAACCGCGAGGACGTTTCATACGGCGTTACGCGAAAGGATCAACCCTAGAGGCTGCGGCGACGCAGAAGCATCAGCGCAGCACCGGCGATCAGCGCTGCGGCGCCGACACCGGCAATACCTGCGACACCTTCAGCGCCGGTGTGAGCCAGCTGCGGCTTCGAAGAGCTATCCGAAGTGGTGCGGCCGGCGGTATCGCGAGCGCTCACGGTGTGGCCACTCTGGGAAGAAGCGGTCACCGGGGTGTTACCAACCTTGGCCTTGGGGGCCTGCGAGGAGGGAACGCGGGTCTCGGTCACGGTCACGGAACCGTCCTCGCTCATTTCCGCGGTGAAGACGCTGGTGGTGCCGTCGCCGTTATCGCGAACGGTGGTGTTATCGTCGTTGCTTGCCGCGGGCACCGTGGGGGCCGGGTGGTCCGCATCGCTCACGGAGGCGGTGGTGACAGCCACCTGATGTACCAGGCCGTTCGGGTCGCTGGTAGCCACGAGCGCGTACACGTAGCCGGGCAGCAGACGATCGGCACGCACGGAAAGCTTAGCGGTGAAGGTGCCCTCCATAATCTCGGATGCGGGCACATCCTGAACGGCCAGAGCCTCACCGGTGATGTTGCCGTCGGCATCCAGGCGGTAGATGGCCACCTGCACGCCGCGGGAAGCAGATTCGTGGGTGAAGCCCGCGCCATTGACAGTCACCACGTTGTACTCGTCGTTCGGGTCCAGGCTTGCGCTCTCGGTGGTGAGGGTCGCGTTCTGGGGTTCAGGTACTGCCGGGGTCTCGGGAGCCGGAGTCTCGTCAGCCTTGGGAGTCTCTGCCTTGGGGGTTTCCGGGGCGGGAGTCTCATCAGCCTTAGGGGTCTCCGGAGCCGGAGTCTCGGGGGCGGGAGTCTCATCAGCCTTAGGGGTCTCCGGAGTCGGAGTCTCGGGAGCCGGAGTCTCGTCCGCCTTGGGGGTTTCCGGGGCGGGGGTCTCGTCTGCCTTGGGGGTCTGAGCACGCGGAGTGGTAGTCTCGGTTACCTTGAAGGAGGAAAGAGCCACCAGCTTCTCGGCGGGCTGAGCCTGGGGGTTGCTGACAGCAACCAGAGCGTAGGATGCGCCGGCGGGAAGCTGGGCTGCGGGAACGCTGAGGGAAGCGTTGAATGCGCCATCCTTGATCTGTCCAGCGTCAACGGTGATGGTTGCAATCGGTTCACCGGTAATCTGCTGGTTAGCGTCCAGAGCGTAGATGCTCACGTTAACAGAGGCACCCACCTTGGCCCCCTGGAAACCGGATGCACGAACCGTAATGGTATTGATGGTGGCGTCTGCGGGGAAGTCGGTTTCCTCAATCTCGATGGCGGGATTGGCCTGCTCGGTCTTGGGATCTGCCTTCGGGGTTTCCTCGGTCTTCGGTGCCTCGGTAGCAGCGGGGGCCGGGGTCTCAGCCTTGGGTGCCTCGGTAGCAGCAGGGGCAGGGGTCTCGGCCTTCGGTGCTTCGGTAGCGGCCGGGGCAGGGGTCTCGGCCTTGGGTGCTTCAGTCTTCGGTGCCTCGGTAGCAGCGGGGGCCGGTGCCTCAGCCTTGGGTGCTTCGGTAGCGGCCGGGGCCGGTGCCTCAG
>NZ_KV814491.1:608008-613531 GCF_001813965.1 Rothia sp. HMSC072E10
CTTCGGTAGCGGCCGGGGCCGGTGCCTCAGCCTTGGGTGCTTCAGTCTTCGGAGCCTCGGTAGCAGCCGGCGCCGGGGCCTCAGCCTTCGGTGCTTCGGTAGCGGCCGGGGCCGGTGCCTCAGCCTTCGGTGCCTCGGTCTTCGGAGCCTCGGTAGCAGCCGGCGCCGGAGCCTCAGTCTTCGGTGCTTCGGTAGAAGCCGGGGCCGGGGCAGTAACCTCTACGTTTACCTCACCGTTGGGGTGCTGCGTGACGGCAACAGTCGTACCGCTCTGGTCTGCGGGAGCCTCAGCCGCAAAGGTTGCCGGAATAGCGGCAACGGAGCCTGCGGTAAAGGCTGCCGCTGCTGCAATCTTGTAGACGCGACGGGTAGTCTTCGACATTGTTCCTCGATCTCTGAATCATCGGTGGTGAACCCCGGGAATATGCGCCCCCCTCTTCGAAGGCCATCGGGTGTTCAATATGGGTGTGATGCTAAAAGGCTAACATTCGCCCCTGTTCTTACCGGCACCCTATCGCATCCTCTATTCAAGTGTTATCAAATCGTTATAAAACACTCCCCTATAAAGAGATTGCATACATACCAATTCGCTTACTTGAGTTCTCCGTATCAGGATATGACGATTCTTAAACTTCCCTTTTGCTGACGTTTAACGAACCTATGCATTATTCCGTGAGGGAAAACCTTATAACTACCTGAGAAAACCCCGCTTCGGGGAGTGAGCTTTCACCCATCCCCCAAACGGGGTTATGCGCGTATTATCCGCAGAACTTCTCAATGAGGGGTTGCAGAGAGGGCCGATGGCACGCTACCCCTCGGCGCGAATCACCTTGAACTGGCTGGCCTGAGCCACCGGGCGCAGGGTAATGCGGTCCAGGTTAACGTGGTGCGGAACGTTGAGCGCAAAGGTTACGGTCTGCGCTACGTCCTCGGCGGTAAGCGGATTCGGTACGCCCTCATACACGCGGTCAGCGGCCTCCTGCGAACCCAGGCGGTTCAGGGAGAACTCTTCGGTGTGCACCATGCCGGGGCAAATCTCGATGACGCGCACGTTATGTTCCGCCTCCTCCAGGCGGAGCGCCTCGGTCAGGCCGCGAGCGCCAAACTTTGCGGCGTTATACCCGGCGCCGCCCTCGTACCCATGCTCGGCAGCGGTGGAGGTCAGATTCAGAATCGTGCCGTGACCATTCTGGCGCAGTGCCCCGCTGAAGGCGCGGACCGTATTCAGGATTCCCAGCACGTTCATGCGGTACATCTGCAGGTAATCTTCGGGCTTACCCTCCGAGACGGGATCCAGGCCGATGGCTCCCCCGGCAATATTGACTAGGGCGTCAACGGTTCCCTGCTCACCCAGGATCTGCTCGGCGGCAAAAGCAACGGCGGTCTCGTTGGTTACGTCGCAGGTGACCGGATGCGCCCCGGTCTCCTGCTGCAGGGTGTAAAGACGGTCGGTGCGGCGAGCCAGAGCGTACACCATCCACCCGGTGGCAACCAGCTGATGCACGGTAGCTCGACCAATTCCGCTGGACGCGCCGGTCACCACGGCCACTTTGCCGTCTCCGGCCCAGGAGCGAAAGGGAGATGGAGGAATGTAAGTGTTCTTAGTCATATCTTTATCCTAATAAAACGATGCCCGGTCGTGCTCCACAACTAAACACACCGGGCATACATTTTTGGTTTTTTCGGTTTTCACGGCTCAAGGTTTTCACAGCTCAAGGTTTTCACAGCTCAAGGTTTTCACGGCTCAAAAGAACCTCGTCGCCCCCCCGATTACTTGCGGCGACGGGGAAGACCCCAGCGGCTACGGCCACCATCGCGGTAGCCGAGGCGGTGCTCAAAGTACACGGGCGAGCTACTACCGGTCTTCACGGTGTCCGGGGGAACCGTACCCTCGCGTGCAGACATGAGATAGAGAATCGCGGCACCCGGCACGAAAGCGATAATGGGAAGAACGAAGCGCATGCGCGCCTCCCCATAGCCGCTTCGCAAGCTAAGGTGCCCGATGCATGCCGCCACCAGTACCACCTGAATCAGTAGAACGGCGGTCTCGAAAGCACCCAAACCAAAGAAACTAAACGTACTCATCAATGCCTCCTCAGGATTGGTACTATTTCAGTCTACGCCCCCGAATGATGCCTGCATAGGGTCGGGTCACGTGTTGAAATGATCCGCGGAACACATTTATCTTCGGGTATTAATGACCTATTCCTGTAGCATTTCCGAGCAGCGCTTCCGAGGCTTCTCCCCCGCCACCACCCCTATCTACCGCACCACCGTGAAATCTCAACGCCACCGCATCACTGACCTCCGAACCCGCCGCCGAGAATTACAGCAGCGAGCCGCCACGTACCGAGCTTCCACAGGGACCCCCTACCCCATCGAGGTACATCTACTCCTGGGGCAGACCTACCTGGACCCCGCCTCCTGGGATGAGCTCATCCACTCCCGCGGACCCGCCGTTGCCCTGCGTCGCGCACGTTTCGCCCCGCGATACGACCGGCTTCTGCGCCGCCTCGAAGAAGCCATCACCCGCTACGAACGCCCCTGACAACCCCTCGAAGCACCCCGCGAACGGCCATCGAGGCCGTGACTCACCACATCCTCGGCGCACGGCCGGCGCTGAAAGCTGAGAGAACGCCGTGAATATGAGAAAATAGCCCTTATGGCTGAAAACATTTTGGGCTCAGACTCGCCCGTACAGATTAACGTTCCCGACCGCCCCGCCCTCGAAGGCCTCGAAGAGAAGCTTTCGAAGCGCTGGGCCGATGAGAAGACCTACGCATTCGACGAGAACACCACTCGCGAGCAGGTCTACTCCATCGACACCCCGCCGCCGACCGCATCCGGCTCCCTGCACGTGGGTCACATGTTCTCCTACACCCAGACCGACGTCATTGCACGCTACCAGCGCATGACCGGCAAGAACGTGTTCTACCCCCTCGGCTGGGACGACAACGGTCTGCCCACCGAACGCCGCGTTCAGAACTACTACGGCGTTCTCTGCGACCCCTCCGTGCCCGATAACGATTCCTTCCGTGACCTGATCACCTGGAAGGCAGACGGCACCCCCAAGCCTGACCGCAGCCAGGCAAAGTGGCCGCGCATCTCCCGCAACAACTTCATCGAGCTCTGCGAAGAACTCGCGGTTGAGGATGAGAAGGTCTTCGAGAACCTCTTCACCACCCTGGGTCTGTCCGTGGACTGGTCGCGTACCTACCGCACCATCGACGCGCACTCCCGCAAGGTTTCCCAGCTCGCCTTCCTGAAGGACCTGGAAGCAGGCAACGCCTACATGGCAGAGGCCCCCACCATGTGGGACGTCACCTTCCGTACCGCGGTCGCCCAGGCCGAGCTAGAAGATAAGGAACGCCCCGGCGCGTACCACCGCATCAGCTTCCACCGCCCCAACGGCGAGAAGGTCTGGATTGAGACCACCCGCCCCGAGCTGCTGCCCTCCTGCGTGGCCCTCGTGGCGCACCCCGACGACGAGCGCTACCAGTCGCTCTTCGGCACCACCGTCACCTCCCCGCTGTTCGGCGTCGAGGTCGAAATCAAGGCTCACCCGCTGGCACAGCCCGACAAGGGCGCCGGTATCGCCATGATTTGTACCTTCGGTGACACCACCGACGTCACCTGGTGGCGCGAGCTGCAGCTGGATACCCGCGCGCTCATCGGCCGCGACGGCCGCTTCTCCCGCGAGGTTCCCGAGTGGATTACCTCCGCCGAGGGCCGCGAGCGCTACGAGCGCATGGCAGGCACCACCGTCTTCACCGCGCAGAAGACCGTCGTGGAGATGCTGGTTGAGGCCGGCGAGATGGACGGCGACCCCAAGCCGATTACCCACCCGGTGAAGTTCTACGAAAAGGGCGACAAGCCCCTCGAGATCGTCGCATCGCGCCAGTGGTACATCCGCAACGGTGGCCGCGACGCCGACCGCCGCGAGAAGCTCATCGAGCGCGGCCGCGAGATCAACTGGCACCCCTCCTTCATGCGTAGCCGCTACGAGAACTGGGTTGAGGGTCTGAACGGCGACTGGCTGATTTCTCGCCAGCGCTTCTTCGGTGTTCCCTTCCCCGTCTGGTACCCGCTGGACGCCGAGGGCGAGCCCGACTACGAGAACCCGATTCTGCCCACCGAGGATATGCTCCCGGTAGACCCCGCCTCGCAGACCGCTCCCGGTTACACCGAGGATCAGCGCGGCGTGGCCGGCGGCTTCGTGGCCGACCCGGATGTTCTGGACACCTGGGCCACCTCCTCCCTGACCCCGCAGATTGCAACCGGTTGGGGCGTGAACCCGGACCTGCACGCAAAGACCTTCCCCATGGATCTGCGCCCGCAGGGTCACGACATCATCCGCACCTGGCTGTTCTCCACCGCCGTGCGTTCCGAGACTCTGGCCTCCTCCGTACCGTGGTACAACACCGCGCTTTCCGGTTGGATTCTCGACCCGGACCGCAAGAAGATGTCCAAGTCCAAGGGCAACGTCGTGGTTCCGAACGAGGTTCTGGAGAAGTACGGTTCGGATGCTGTGCGCTACTGGGCGGCTTCCGCTCGCCTGGGTGCCGACACCGCCTACGACGAGGGTCAGATGAAGATTGGTCGCCGCCTGGCGATCAAGCTGCTCAACGCCTCCAAGTTCGTGCTGAACCTGGGTGCAACCGAGAAGTCCGTCATCACCTCGCAGGCTCAGGGTCGCGTGCTCATCAACGCCCTGGATCGCTCCCTGCTGGCTCGCCTGGCGTACCTGATTGAAGAGGCAACCGCAGCATTTGAGAAGTACGAGTACGCTCGTGCCCTGCAGATTTGCGAGAGCTTCTTCTGGTCCTTCACCGACGACTTCGTCGAGCTGATTAAGGACCGTGCCTACGGTGCTCGCGGCGAGGAGGAGCAGGCTTCGGTTCTGGCCGCTCTGGCCACCACCCTGGACGCTCTGCTGCGCCTGTTCGCGCCCTTCCTGCCCTTCGTGACCGAAGAGATTTGGTCCTGGTGGCGTGCGGGTAGCGTGCACCGCGCCGAGTGGCCGCAGGCGCTGCCCATCCTGGAGGGCACCCTGCTGGCTGAGTACTCCGCTCAGAACCCGACCGCCGGCATTTCGGCCCAGTGGGTCCTGGCTGATGCCAACCCGGCTCAGATTGATTCGCTCAAGCAGATCCTGCCGGATGTTGCTGAGGCCCTGGGCGGCCTGCGCAAGGCAAAGAGCGACGCGAAGGTCAAGCAGCGCACCGAGGTTGAGTCCGCTACCATCGCGGCTCCGCAGGCGCAGCTGGACCGCATCGAGGCCGGCCTGGGCGACCTGAAGGCCGCCGGTAACGCACGCGAGCTCTCCCTGGTGGCAGCCGAGGGCGAGCTGGAGGTTCGCGATGTGGTGCTCGTGGTGGAGGAAGCCGCCGAGTAGGCGATGCATCCGCGATTCGTCGTCGCTTATTGCGCAACGCTCAGCCTGCGCGGAGACGCGGATCCTTCTAAGCACCGATGGTGAATAACGCGAGGCGGGGAGGTACCGTAATTTCGGTACCTCCCCGC
>NZ_KV814491.1:613631-625744 GCF_001813965.1 Rothia sp. HMSC072E10
CGGGGAGGTACCGTAATTTCGGTACCTCCCCGCCTCGCTTATCTACACTCCGTGCAACTCCGGTGGGCACCGATGCCAGCGGAGCCCCTATTGCTCTATTCTTTTCTTTCAGCCGAAAGGAAATTTGTTATTTTTTCATGCATAAAATCTCGTTCTCAACGACCACTCGCAATGCAGGCCTTCCGGCTCCGTGCGCCTCAGCTATAACACCCCCGAATCCCCCGCCGAATCCCCTGGACCTGGGGATTTATCTCCCAGATAGCCCTTCTCCCCTCCCTATTATGTGGGGTTGAAACCCTCTCATTGCAGATTATTGCGTTTGTGTGCATATTTTTTGGGTCCCCCAACCGCTAATCAACCTTATTAGATTGACGGTCACTTTTTTGTATGATGGTTTGCGAGGGTTCCCCTCAATTCACTTCACTTCAGCGAGCGCACGCCACCGGTACGAGCCAATAAGCCGACCAGCCACACCACTACCCACCGCCGGGGTGCGATGTCGCATCCCGACCCTACCCGCGCGCCATGGCTAGCGCGTACGACCGCTCATGATTCCCCATTCAGCATCAGAACACACCCCTGCGAGGCAGGCGAACTACTCCGCCCCCTCACCCGCGAGGCAGAGCTCTCCCACCCCGGTAACGGCTGACGCCCCCTCAACCGACACCCCGAGCCAGGACCAGCTCCAGCGCTACCTCTCCGTCCTCGGCGAATACATCCGCCAGGCACGCGAACACGCTCAGACGCTCCACGATTCTTACACCAACGAGGTCTATGAGCTCTGGCACGAACACATCACCTACTCCGCCGCCGCTGATGAGGCCAGTATCGCCTCCGGCACCCTGAGCGCCGCCGAGCTGGAAGAGCTAACCCGCAAGTGGGTGCGCCTCATGCGTGAGGGTCGAGACATGCTGCGCCACGAGACAACCATTGCCGCAGACCGGGCAATTGTGCAGGACGGCTTCCCCCTCAACTAGCCCCCCTCCGGAAAAGACCTCGGGCCATTCTCCTCCGTGGGCCTTCCGCAACCGAGGCTCCCGCGCAACGAGCTTTTGGTATAGTTTTCTGGCACCAGTTCAGCGCACAGAAAGGGCGCGCATGTCCCACCCGAAACGCATCCTACGTCCCACACGTAGCGAAGTTGCGCCGCCGGTCACCTCCCCACCCGTCTACCGCGGTGATATTGATGCGCGCGGCACGGCGCAAAACCTCGTCCCGCGCAGCTTGTGGGTCGATTTCTGGGATACCCTCTTCTTCATCTTTGCCGGTGTGGCCTCCGTCGTGCTGACCTTCATGATTCTGGCGAATACGGTTGGCCATTCTTTCTGGGGTTTCCCCATTGCCTTCATTTTCTGGGCAGTCACCGCGTACCTGACGCTACCGCGTTTTCATGCGATCATGACCCGCATATACGTGCCCGACTACTTTATTGGGCGCACCCGCACCCCGGACGGTCGGCTCGGTGACCCGGTCAATATCGGTCTGATTGGTACCGAGGAGCAGATTCACCAGGTCATGCAGGACGCCGGCTGGACCCGCGCTGAGAACGTCACCCTCGTCTCCTCCTGGAAGATTATTATCTCCACCATCACCCGCCGTTCCTACTCGGAGGCGCCCGTCTCCCCGCTGAAAATTTTTGGTAAGACGCAGGCTTTCGCCTACCAGAAGGAAGTGGACGGCAACCCCGAGAAACGCCACCACGTGCGCTTCTGGAAAACCCCGGACGGCTGGCTTCTGCCTGGCGGTCACCAGGTGGATTGGTTAGCGGCGGGCACCTACGACTCCGGTGTGGGTTTCAGCTTCTTCACCCTGCAGGTCACACACCGCATTGACGGTGAAACCGACTTTGAACGCGACTACATTGTGGAGTCCATTCAGTACGCTCACCCGGAAACTCACGTTGAGATTCTGCACGATTTCTCCTCCGGCTATCACGCCCGCAACGGCGGCGGCGACGCGATCCGCACGGACGGCGCGCTCCCGGTCATCGTGCTGAACAATGAGGGACTGGAGCCACAGGAGCAGGAAGAAATTCACCTCTCCAGCGCCCACGACCTGGCCTACCGCATGCCGCTGAGTCTGCTGGTCGGTTCGGGTATGCTCATCGCCGTGACCCTCGCCGATATTGTCAACAGCGTCATTCTGGCGCTCAGCCGACCGGCCCTGCGAGCCAAGCTCCTCGAGGAAGGATCCGGCGACGATCTTGATTTGCTGAGCCTATTCGATCAGGTGGATAGCGACGTGCTGCTGACCATCACCAGCGCGGTGTTGGTGGGCTTCGTAGCCGTCTATTCTGCGGTCCACCTCTTCCTGCTGTGGAGCACGCTGCGCGGCTCGTCGAAGGCTCGTCGATTGGCTCTGCTGTTGACGGCATTGAACTTCGCGGCGATTACCGGCGGCGTGCTGTGGGGGCACCACTCCCTGCTGCTGTCCACGATTTTCTTCCAGCTGGGCGTTGCGGTGTTCGCAATGTTGGCGTTCACCTCGGACGAGGCGGTCCAGTACACCGCGACCCGCACCTTCCACATGCGCGACACGAAGATTGTGCAGCGCGCGACGCACCCGAAGGTTCTGGAGCGCAGGGCTAAGCGCAAGGCTCAGAAAGCACGAAAGACGGCTTCTGAAAACCGAAGCCGCCAAGCCTGACCCGCATCCGGCAATTCGGCACCGTTAGACAGAAAGTACCGCCCGGTCAGTGTGACCGGGCGGTACTTTTATGCTCTGTTGAGGCTCTATCGCCGAGGGGCTCTGCCGAGCTCGGGGTTTTCGAGTCTTGGGGCTTCAGTCCCCGGCGTTTCGAGCCTCGGAGTTTCGTGCCTCAGTTCCCGCTGTGTTTAGGCTTCACCCTTTTCGCCATGGAAAATCGGGCCCACGTTACGGGGGCGCTTGAGCTCAAAGAAGCCGGGGTAGGAAGCCAGCGCCAGGGCGCCGTCGAAGAGCTTACCAGCCTCTTCACCGGCGGGGCTCGGGGAGATGACCGGGCCGAAGAAGGCGGTGCCGTTGATGGAAATCAGCGGAACACCTACATCGGTGCCGCCCACGGTCTTCAGGGCGAGGTCCAGGGAAGCGCGCATCTGCTCGTCGTACTTGTCGGTGAAGGCCACATCCGCCAGCTCTGCGGGCAGGTTGACCTCTTCCAGCGCCTTGACGATTGCGTCGCGGTAGGAATCAGCCTTGTTCTTGTTGTGGTGAATCTGCTCGCCCAGAGCGTCGTAGAGGGGCTTGATGACCTCGTTGCCGTGCAGCTCACGCACAGCGGTAATGAGGCGGGTCGGCGCCCAGGACCGGTCCATCGCTGCCTGGTAGTCGGCGGGCAGGTCGCGGCCCTGGTTGTGCATGGACAGGGAGAAGGGACGCCAGGTCACCTCAATATTGCGGACCTTCTGCACCTCGCCAATCCAGCGGGAGGTAATCCAGCACCAGGGGCAAATCGGATCGAACCAGAAATCAACCTGTGCGGGGGCGTTCTCAGCCATGGGTGTTCCTCTCTTGTACGGATGCGCGTACCGCCCGTGCGGCCCGGCACCCTGTGTTCACCTTTGATATCTGCACCAGCCAGGCCCGCGGTCTCTAAGTGCGGCACCTGCTAGTGAGCCGTCACCCCGTATAACCGGGGCGACGGCTTCTTTATTCCCTGGCCTCTTCGGCCGGAAGTATTCGATTAGGCCACCTTGCGCCCGGCCTTCGCGGCCTTCAGGGAGGCGGTCTTCGCGTCCCCCTTCGCGGTGCGGGTAGTCTCGGTTCCCGGGTCGGGGACCTGCAGTACGTAGCGGGGCTCCGCGCCGTTGAGCACGGTGTCCTCACCAATCACGATGGACGTTACGTCGGTGCGGTCCGGAATCTCGAACATGACCGGTTGCAGGATCTGCTCCATCATGGAGCGCAGACCGCGGGCGCCGGTACCGCGCTCGGCGGCAAGGCGGGCGATAGCTGCGATTGCCGCATCGTCAATAATCAGTTCCACGCCGTCCAGGGCGAAGAGGTGACGGTACTGCTTGAGCAGTGCGTTCTTCGGCTCGGTCAGCACTCGAGCCAGCTCTTCTTCGTTGAGCTCGCTCAGGGTCGAGATGACCGGCAGGCGTCCAATCAGCTCGGGGATGATGCCGTAGTGGGCCAGGTCCTCGGGCATAATCTGCTCGAGAGGGTCCCTCACCGTACCGCCCAGGTCGGCACCGAAACCGATGCCGCCGGCACCCACGCGGGCCGCGATGCGGTCGTCAATATTGTCGAAGGCACCAGCCACGATGAAGAGAATATTGGAGGTATCGATCTCAATGTTTGCGTGGGCCGGGTGCTTGCGTCCGCCCTCCGGCGGTACGGTCGCCACGGTGCCCTCAATAATCTTCAGCAGCGCCTGCTGCACGCCCTCACCGGACACGTCACGGGTGATGGAGAGGTTCTCGCCACCCTTGCGAGCAATCTTGTCGATCTCGTCAATGTAGATAATGCCGCGCTGAGCCTTCGCCACGTCACCGTCGGCGGCGTTGATGAGGCGCAGCAGAATATTCTCCACGTCGTCACCCACGTAACCCGCCTCGGTGAGGGTGGTCGCGTCGACCAGGGCGAAAGGCACATCCAGCTTCTTCGCCAGGGTGGAGGCCAGGTAGGTTTTGCCGCAGCCGGTCGGGCCGAGCATCAGAATATTGGACTTGCCCAGCTCCACCTGCTCCCCCGCCGTCGCCGAGAGCGTGCGGGAGGTCAGTACCGGGTTGTCCAGGTCGTGAATACGCTTGTAGTGGTTGTACACCGCCACCGCCAGGGTGCGCTTCGCGGCGTCCTGACCGATGACGTAATCGTTGAGGTGGCTATAGATCTCGCGCGGGGTGGCTAGTTGCTTGGGGGATGCGGGGGCCACCGGAGCGTTTGCCTTCAGACGCTCGTCGGCCAGAATCTCTTCACAGAGCTCCACACATTCATCGCAGATGGAGACATTCGGCCCGAGCACAATCTTGAATACTTGTGCGCGCGTCTTCTTACAGAAGGAGCACCGCATGCTGGCGTTGGGCGGCTCGGGGGGCAAAGTAATGTCTGTTGCCACGAGAATCCCCTTTCATTCGTGTGGTCGTCTCTCGGAGCAGCGCACGGAGGGGCCGGGCGCTCTTCACGGTGAGAGATGATCTCTACCTCTCTAGGCTACCGGAGTTCACCCCGGAACTCAGAATTACGACCCCCGAAGAAGATAGTCGGTACCCATATGACGAACCGGGTCAAATATGACGTTTAGGGGCGTTCCTTGACCGACCCCGTTGCGCGGGGGTTTCGGCGGGGCTAGAGGAGCCGCTCGATGGCCTAGAAACATCCCCGTGTTTCGTTGCGGCATCCGTCACAATACGTCGCATAAAGCTAAGGGACGGAACGGCGCCCGAACCCCCACGCCTGCACGGCGCTAGGGTTTCGGGAACCGTTCCGTCCCTCTCTCACAGCGGTTACCGTTCATCGCGCCCGATACTCGTTCGGCGAGCCATCGAGCCCGGTGGCGGCTTAGGTGTGGGAAATAGCGGTGTTGGTCGCGGGCTTACGCAGCTTACGAGACTCCAGGACCTTGTCGACCAGGCCGTACTCCAGCGCACCGGCGGCGGTCAGAATGTTGTCACGCTCGATGGAGCGGTCAACTTCCTCGTAGGTCTTGCCCGAGTGCAGTGCCAGGGTCTGGGCGGTCCACTCGCGCATACGCATAACCTCGTTCGCGTGAATCTCGATGTCGGAGGCCTGACCACCCTGCTGGCCGCTCAGGGCCGGCTGGTGAATCAGCACACGAGCATTCGGCAGTGCCAGACGCTTGCCGGGGGTGCCGGCGGCCAGTAGCACGGCCGCAGCCGAAGCCGCCTGGCCCAGGCACACGGTCTGAATCTCGGGGCGGATGAACTGCATCGTGTCGTAGATGGCGGTCATCGCGGTGAAGGAACCGCCGGGCGAGTTGATGTACAGGGTGATGTCACGCTCGGGGTCCTGCGCCTCCAGCACGAGCAGCTGAGCCATGATGTCGTCTGCGGAGGCGTCGTCCACCTGGGTGCCCAGGAAGATGATGCGGTCCTCGAACAGCTTTGCGTACGGGTCCTGACGCTTGTAACCGTAGGGGGTGCGCTCCTCGAAGCTGGGGAGCACGTAGCGGTTGCTCGGCATAGCCGGCGCCGAGGTGGTGATATCGTTCGGCAGGTAGTTCATGTGCATCTCCCTTATGCGTTCTTCGACTCGGGCAGCTTACCGGCGGTGGTGGCAATGTGATCGAAGAAGCCGTATTCCAGGCCTTCTTCCGCGTTGAACCAGTTATCGCGGTCGTTGTCCTTCAGGATGGTTTCCAGGCTCTTACCGGTGCGCTCCGCGGTAATCTCTGCCAGGCGCTTCTTCATGTCCAGAATCAGCTCGGCCTGGGTGCGAATGTCGGATGCGGTACCGCCGATGCCGCCGAGGGGCTGGTGCATCAGGATGCGGGCGTTCGGGGTTGCGTAGCGCTTGCCGATGGTGCCCGCGGTGAGCAGGAACTGACCCATGGAGGCCGCCATGCCGGTCACCACGGTCACCACGTCGTTCGGGATGAGCTGCATGGTGTCGTAGATTGCCATACCGGCGGTCACGGAGCCGCCGGGCGAGTTGATGTACAGGTAGATGTCCGCCTCGGGGTCCTCCGCCGAGAGCAGCAGCATCTGCGAGCAGATGAGGTTAGCGTTCGAGTCGCGCACCTCGGAGCCGAGCCAGATGATGCGCTCCTTCAGGAGGCTGTTGTACACGTAATCTTCCTGGGCGCCAACGATGGGGGTTGCCATCGACGGCGAGGGCGCCACGCCGGCCGCCTGGGAGGCGCCGATGGGCAGAGGCATGTAGCTGGACATTCTTCCTCTTCTTCTCTTAGGGACTTCGCGGCATCTTTGCGCACAGTGCGCGCCGAAGCGCACGCGAAAAGTTTCGTTGCTACTACCTTACCGATAGTTGCCTCTCCCCCGCTCCCCGCGCGTCGCCCGTTCGCCAGGGGGTGAAGCTCACACCTGCCGGGACGGTAACCGGCCCGCCCCGAGGCCGCTCTCGGGAAGCACACGATTGCGGGGCAGGCACAGAAACGCCTCGGCGGGCACCCACCGAAACCGGTGAGCACCCGCCGAGGCGATGCGATATGCGCGCCAACGCGCCCGCGGAGGCTACCCCGCAAGCACCACGCGCAAGCTATTCGTGGGAGGGATTAGGCAGCTGCCTCTTCACCCTGGCCCAGGAACTTGGACAGGTCAACGGTGTTGCCCTTGGAGTCCTTGACCACTGCGGTCTTCAGGACCTCAGCCAGAGCCTTGGAACGGCGAACCTCGCCGACCAGTGCGCCAGCCTGGCCGGAACCGTCCAGCATCTGTGCGAACTGGTTCGGATCCATACCGTACTGAGAGCTCATGGTGATGATGTAGTTAATCATCTCGGCCTGGTCGACGGTCACTTCCAGAGCGTCGGCGAGGGCGTCCAGAACCATCTCGTTCTTGAAGGCGGTCTCGGTGTTCTCGCGAACCTCGGCGCGGTGCTCCTCGGTGTCGTGGCCGGGCTCAGCGTTGGGAGCGTTGAAGTGCTGCTCCAGCTGATCCTCGATGACCTTCTCGGGGACGGGGACCTCGACCAGCTCAACGAGCTTGGTCAGGACCTTGTCGCGCGCCTGGGTGCCCTGCTCGGCAACCTTAGCCTCGGCAACCTGCTTCTTGATGTCTTCCTTCAGCTCTTCGATGGTGTCGAACTCGGAAGCCAGCTGTGCGAACTCGTCGTCAGCCTCGGGCAGCTCGCGCTCCTTGACGGCGGTCAGCTTGACCTTGATGACGGCTTCCTCGCCGGCGTGCTCGCCGCCGGAGAGCTTGGTCTCGAAAGTTGCGTCCTCGCCAGCGGACAGGCCGGTCAGGGCCTCGTCGATGCCCTCGAGCATGGTGCCGGAACCGATCTGGTAGGACAGGTCGTTAGCTGCGTCCACCTGCTCGCCGTCGATCTCTGCGGCGATGTCGATGGTCACGAAGTCCTTGTCGGCGGCGGGGCGCTCGACGGTCTTCAGGGTGCCGAAGCGCTCGCGCAGAGCGTCCAGTGCCTGAACCTCGTCCTCGGGGGTCACCTCAACCTCGTCCACCTCAACCTCGATGCCCTCGTAGTTGGGCAGCTCGATCTCGGGGCGGACGGTCACGGTGATGGTCAGCTTGATGTCAGCTTCGCGGTCCTCGGTGGTGGGCTGGGACTGAACGTCCAGCTCGGGCTGTGCCAGGGGGGAGAGGTCGTTCTCGCCCAGTGCCTGTGCGTAGTAGTCGTTCAGGGCGTCGTTCAGGGATGCCTCAACGATGTAGTCGAAGCCCGCGCGCTGCTCGATGAGCTGCTTGGGCAGCTTGCCCTTGCGGAAGCCGGGAACGCTAATCTGGCCAGCCAGGTTCTTGTAGGTGCGGTCCAGGTAGGGCTTGAATTCTACGAAGGGAACCTCGACCTCAATCTTTGCGAGGGTCGGGTTGAGCTTCTCGACGGCGGTCTTCACGTCCGTGATCTCCTCATATCGTTCGGTACGGCACGGGTCTCGGGCGTGCCGCTGTTGCTTAGTGGAAAGAGCGCCACGACCCTGTAGCGTCGCGGCAACCGTTTCACGTCGGGGCGACAGGATTCGAACCTGCGATCTCCTGCTCCCAAAGCAGGCGCGTTAGCCAAGCTACGCCACGCCCCGTGAAACTAACCGCGTTAAACACCGGAGCGTTTAACACAGTCAATGTCCTAGTTTACCTGTTTTCCCGCTAAATGCCCAACAGAACGGCGGATGCGGCGCGGGTTCAAGCAACACTCTCACGCCTCGGGTTTGACAGGTTCCACCCCACACCGATACTATGGTCAGGTTCCATGCGGGGATGTAGCTTAATGGTAAAGCCTCAGTCTTCCAAACTGATTACGCGGGTTCGATTCCCGTCATCCCCTCGAGGTTTAGGGTCTCGACGCTTTCGCGTCGAGGCCCTTTTCTTTTTCCCTCGAGGGGATGACGGGAATCCCTTCCGCATGCGGATTTGTTTCCTCGCGCGCTCGGAATCCGCACGCTCCAGCTCGTCATCCCCTCCACAAATCCCGCTCGGGGATGCCGGGAATCGCTTACGTCTAAAAGTTCCGAAAGCTTTCGAAACTTTTAGACTCCAGCCCGTCATCCCCTCGAGAACTAATCTCCGGGAATCGCTTCCGGGCGAAAATGCATTCCCTCGCGCGCTCGGAGCCTCCGAGAACCTTCTCAGGGGCTCGATATATTCAGACATTAGCGCTGGCAGCACAGAATTTAGACCTGGCAGCCGGGGCACCAGTAGAGCTTGCGTCCGGCGATTTCTTCCATGCGGATGGTGGTGCCGCATCGCGGGCACGCCTCGCCCTGGTGCTTGTACACGTAGTTCGCGTGCTCGGGCCAGGCCTCAGTTTCGGGAATACCGGGGCGGTCCTCGGGCTCGGTGGTGATGATGCGACCCACGCGCACGCCAATGACGAGCAGGTGCTTATTGTCTTCCCAGAGGCGCTTGAGCTCGTCGTCGCTCAGGCTCTTGCCGGGGCGCAGCGGGTCAATTTCCTGGCGGTAGAGCGACTCGGCGCGGAAGATATTGCCCACGCCCGAAATGGCGGCCTGGTCCATGAGGATCACGCCGATGGGGCGTCCGCTCTTGCGGGCCGCGCGGTAGAAGCGTTCGGGGTCGGCGTCGGAGTTGAGCGGGTCCGGGCCCAGCTTGGAGCGGACGGTGCGCACCTCCTCCGGGGTGAGCACGCGGCAAATGGTGGGCCCAACCAGGTCGGCCCAGCCGTGCTCCGAAACGATGCGGCAACGCACGGTGCTCTTCGGTTCGGGAGGACCGGCGTAGGGCCGCTCCTCCCCCGCCGCGTATTCCTTCTCACCAATCTTGCGGGGCGCGCCGATGCTCGAAGCACCCGTAAACGTCTCGTCGCCCCCGAAGGTCCAGTTGCCGTAGATGCCCAGGTGCACGTTCAGGGTCAGCTCGTTATCGAAGGTGACGAACAGGTGCTTGCCGTGCGCGTAGGCGCCGGCGATAACGTGCCCGTCCAGCAGGGCCGCCCCATCGGTGAAGCGTCCCTGCGGGGAGCTGACGCGCACGCGCTCGCCGGTGAACACGTCACTGATTTGGCGGGCGATGCGGTGGATGGAATGGCCTTCGGGCACGGTAGCTCCTCACGGTATTTGCGGAATAGTGCGGGTGGGCCCGACAGAAATCGGGGGTCGTGAAAAACGGGGCGTGAAAACGCCTTTGGCGCATAGCCTGCGCTATGCACCAAAGGCGTTCAAAACTTTAGGCGGCGTCAATCTGCTTGCCGGCAATCGCGCCGGTCTGCTCGTACTCGGCCAGCTGGCCGATGCGGCGTGCGTGACGCTCCTCGTTGGTCCAGGGGGTAGCCAGGAAGACCTTGATGATTTCCAGTGCTTCTTCCTTGCTGTGCTGGCGGCCGCCCACGGCTACCACCTGCGCGTTGTTGTGCTCGCGGGCCAAGGCCGCAGTGTCGTGGTTCCAGGCCAGGGCCGCGCGGATGCCCTCCACCTTGTTGGCGGCCATCTGTTCGCCGTTACCACTGCCGCCCAGCACGATGCCGAGAGAGTCCAGGCCGGCCTCACGGTCGCGCTTCACGCCCAGGGCGGCGTTGATGCAGAACGAGGGGTAGTCGTCCAGCGGGTCGTAGTCGGCGGGGCCGTGGTCAATCATCTCGTAGCCCTCGGCGGTGAGGGACTCGATCAGGTAGTGGCTCAGTTCGAGGCCTGCGTGGTCGGTTGCGATGTGTACGCGCATGGTGCTCTCCTGGTGTGGTGTTGCGTGCGGCTCGGGGCGGCAAAGCCGGGCCGAGGCACGCCTCGCATCCTCAGTTGGGATGTTTTCCCCCGATTCGGTTCGGGGTTTCTCTTAGTCTGTACCTACTAACTGTAGCGAATTCGCGCGGGTTCGGGTAATGGGGAACCCCGCCCGCACCGCCCGCATACGGTAAACTGTGGGATATGGCACTTTGCGGTGTCCCGATGCGTAGCGCCCGCGAGAAAACACCACCCGCAGCGCTCAGACGCAACCCCGGCAAGCCCCGACAGCATTAAGCGAGTTCAACGGCGCGGCGGATGCGCACGCCCGGGCACCGCGTCGGCGTGTCAGGACGGCACGCCGCGCCACCGTCCGCCGTGTCACTTCTATGGAGAGGGAATCCAATGCCCGGCCTAAACCTAACCCGCGATGAGGCGATTGAGCGCGCATCCATTATCAAGCGCGTTCACTCTTACCATATCTTCCTCGACCTGCGCACCGATCAGGATGTCTTCACCTCGAACGTTGAAATCCGCTTCGACGCTCAGGAAGGTGCCTCGACCTTTATCGACGCCATCACCTCCTCGGTCAAGTCTATTAACCTCAATGGCGAAGAGCTCAGCACCGACCTGGCTGACGGCGAGCGCATCCAGCTGCCGAACCTGGCCGCCGAGAACGTTCTGAAGATCGAAGCCGAGATGTTCTACACCAACACCGGTGAGGGTCTGCACCGCTTTGTGGACCCCGCCGACGGCGAGATTTACCTGTACTCCCAGTTTGAGGTGCCGGACTCCCGCCGCGTGTTCCCCGTCTTCGAGCAGCCCGATCTGAAGGCCACCTTCGAGTTTGAGGTGCGCGTGCCCTCGCACTGGGTGGTTGTGTCGAACCAGCCCGAGGTGAAGGTTGAGCCGAAGGACTGCGGTTGCGGCCGCGCCAACACCTGGTACTTCAAGCCGACCCCGCGCATGTCCTCGTACATCACCGCAATCGTGGCCGGCCCCTACGAGAAGATCACGAGCGAGCTGACTAACTCCGAGGGTCGCGTGATTCCGCTGGGCGTGTACGCCCGTAAGTCCCTCATGCCCTTCGTTGATGCCGAGGACATGTTTGAGCTGACCCGCCAGGGCTTCGAGTTCTACGAAGAGCAGTTCAAGACCCCCTACCCCTTCGAGAAGTACGACCAGCTGTTCGTGCCCGAATTCAACGCCGGCGCGATGGAGAACGCGGGCTGCGTGACCTACCTGGAGACCTACGTCTTCCGTTCCAAGGTTGCGGAGGCTCTGCGTGAGCGCCGCGCTATCACCGTTCTGCACGAGCTGGCTCATATGTGGTTCGGCGACCTGGTCACCATGAAGTGGT
>NZ_KV814491.1:625844-747185 GCF_001813965.1 Rothia sp. HMSC072E10
GTGGTTCGGCGACCTGGTCACCATGAAGTGGTGGAACGACCTGTGGCTGAACGAGTCCTTCGCGGAGTTCATGTCTACCCTGGCCGCCGCGGAGAACACCCGCTATGCCAAGGAGGCGTGGGCTACCTTCTCCGCTTCGGAGAAGACCTGGGCCTACCGTCAGGATCAGCTGTCCTCGACCCACCCGATTGTGGCCGAGATTCGCGACCTCGCCGACGTTCAGGTGAACTTCGACGGCATCACCTACGCGAAGGGTGCCTCGGTGCTGCGTCAGATGGTGGCTTGGGTTGGCCAGGAGAACTTCATGGCCGCACTGAAGGTGTACTTCGATAAGCACAGCTGGGGCAACACCGTGCTGGACGACCTGCTGGTGGAGCTGGAGCGCACCTCCGGCCGCGACGTGCGCGCCTGGAGCGCCAAGTGGCTTGAGACCGCCGGCGTAAACACTCTGGCTGTTGAGGTTGAGAATGACGAGGCGGGCAACATTTCTTCGCTGGGCATCCGCCAGTCCTACGCCGAGGGCTTCGAGACCCTGCGCCCGCACCGCGCTGTGATTGGTTTCTACAACCTGGTGGACGGCAAGCTGACCCGCACCGACCGCATCGAGCTGGACATCGACGGCGAGCTGACCGTGGTCGAGGAGGCTGTAGGCAAGAAGCGCCCCGACCTGCTGCTGCTGAACGATGAGGACCTGGCCTACGCCAAGATTCGCCTGGACGGGCGCTCCATCGAGACCGCCATCAAGCACCTGGGCGACATCGATTCCTCCGTGGCTCGCGGCGTGGTCTGGGGTTCGCTCTGGGACACCGTGCGTGACGCTCAGATGCCGGCCCGCAAGTACGTTGACCTGGTGCTGAACAACATCGGTAAGGAGACCAACTCCACCGCTCTGCGCACCCAGATTAACAACCTGTCCGCTACCCTGCACTCCTTCGTGGCTCCTGAGGCTCGCGAGGAGACCCGCCACCGTGCAGCTGACCGTCTCTGGGAGCTGGCCAAGGCCGCTGAGCCCGACTCGGATGCTCAGCTGCAGCTGCTGCAGGCGTTCATCAACCAGACCCGCACCGAGGAGCAGTACGACAACGTGCAGCGCCTCTTCGAGGGCGAACTGACCCTTGAGGGCCTGGACATTGACGCCGACCTGCGCTGGAACCTGGTGTGCCGACTGGCAACCGGTGGCCGCTTCTCCGCCGAGCAGATTGCCGAGGAGCTGGAGAACGACAACACCGCTAACGGCCAGCAGTACGCAGCCCAGGCGTACGCATCGATTCCGACCGCCGAGGCTAAGGCTGAGTACTGGAACAAGATCATGGTGACCGGCGAGCTGTCGAACATGATTCAGCGTTACGCTATTTCCGGTTTCAAGTCCTGCAAGCCTGAGCTGATTGCCCAGTACGATGAGCCGTACTTCGAGCAGATTGAGGGCATCTGGCGTTCGCGTTCGCACGAGATTTCCATGCAGATTATTGGTGGTATGTACCCGAGCGTGCCGACCGCTGAGCTGCTGGAGCGTACCGAGGCGTACCTGGCTTCTCTGCCCGAGGATGCTGCGGCTCTGTACCGCCAGATTGCGGAGGCGCGCGACGGCGTGGCTCGTGCACTGAAGGTTCAGGCCGCCGATATCTAGTGGCGTTGCTTTAGGCATCGACCCGTTGGCGCGGCGGTGCGCGTGAGCGGCTCCCCGAGTCGCTCGGTGCACGCCGCACCCGAGACACCCCCTCTCCCCCAGGCATCCGCACGATGCCGGGGCGGAGGGGGTGTTTCCGTGCCCGAGAGAGCGTCGGCTCCCGGCACCGAGCCGGGAAACGGGGCGGGGCCGATTGGATTCGGATCGGGAAGGAGCCGAAACCGGGGCACACAAATTATCGGCACTCGGGTGCATATTTTTCAGTGTTTTTGCTTAAACCCCTCGGAAAAGCTCTCCACTTGGGGTTGAACCTACCGTACACTGTAGGTATGTCTTCTACCCGGCCCCATTTCAAACGCGTCACCACGGTAGGCGCCGTCCTCGGCGTCTTCGCATTAGGTTCCCTCGGCCTCTACGCCGTCGAGGGCTCCAGCACCCCCAACGCATCCGCGGCCACCGCCCACGCGCTCAACCCGGAATCCCCGGTCGTCGCCTCGACGGACCCAGTGGCAAGCCCCACCGAGAGCCCCTCGGCGGAACCCACCCCCGAAACCGTGGCGCAGCAGATGGACCGGGTCGCGCAGGAGGCCTTCGGGGCGGAGGGCGCGCACCCGGTGGGCGAGGCGCAGAAGCCCTTTACCACCTCCCAGGATGCCGCCGACGTCACGGTGCAGCAGTACCAGGGCGGCGTGGTCATGCATACCGCAGCCCATGGCGCGGTGGCCATGCACTCCGGCATCTACGCGCACTGGTGGAAGCAGCGCGAGTACAGCGATTTTGCCAGCCTCGAGGGGCTGCCGACCGGCTGGCGCTCCGAGAACGGAATCATCTACACGACCTTCGAGAAGGCCGAACTCTACTGGGACACCGCGATGAACGTGCCCCGAAGCACCACGACTCTGGGCGCGCAGGACGCCCTCGTCATCGGTGACTCGCAGGTTCTGCCGACCTCGTGGGTTGGCCTGGGCCTTTCCGAGGCGGGCTTCACCTCCCACATGTTCCGGTGCGGCGGCGTTGGCTTCGTGGCCTCCCGCCCCGGCGCCTGCCCCTCCTACTACCAGGGCGTGATGGAGAGCGTCTGGGCCCTGCCCGGCGGCGCCCCCGGCGTGATTTACCTGGATGCGTCCGGCAACGACATGTACGTCGACGAGGATGAGGCGAAGGCTACGGAGCAGACGCAGGACCGCCAGACACGGGTCATCCAGCAGCTGCAACGCATGTACCCTTCCTCGAAGATTGTGCTCGGCGGCGTGGTGTCGATGAGCGAGTCCGCCGCGCCCGATCCGCAGAAGGCCCACAAGCGTCACACGGCCAACGAGGCGGCGAAGGTCGTGGCTCAGCAGACCGGCGTGCTCTTCATGGACACCTCGGACTGGCTGACCCTGTACCTGGCCGAGGGCGATATGGCCGACGGCCTGCACCTGAAGGACGAAACGCAGTACAAGATGGCGGCCCCCTTCGCCGCGCGGATACGCGAGTTGCTGGCTTCCTAACCCCGCATCTTCTTTTGCATAGCGTGAGGCGCCGGAAAGAACCTATCTTTCCGGCGCCTCACGCTACGGTCAATTATTGGGAGGGTTCATGCAGGGCTCGTCAGGAGCCGCCCTCCGATGCGTCCGGGTTATGGCCGAGACCTATAAACCGAGGAGGTCTACGCAGCCAGGCGCTGGTCCTTCTGTGCCTCGGCGCGTTCGTGGGCGCGCACGCCGTCGGCCAGGCGGCGCTGCTGGCGCTCGCGGGCGGCCTGCTTCTCACGCTGTTCGGCGGCCCAGGCGACGGGGTCGATGCCCACGGGCTCGTAATGCCACTCGCCCACGTAGTCGCGAATCGGGGCCACCCAGGTCACGGGGATGCCTCGGCGCAGGTACACCTCGTGCTCGTTATCTTCAAAGGCGTGGATGATGCGGTGGCCGTCTGCCTCCAGGGAATCCAGGATGGAGCTCTTCCAGGCGGCAGTGTCGGACTGGTCGCGGCCGGGCTTGGCAATCACGTACTTGGGGTTGATGTCGGCGCGGGCGATGAACTCGTTCAGTTCCTTCATGTAGGTGCCGTCGCGGCCGGTAATCACGGCAATCTGAGCGCCGGTCTGTTCCGCCATATCGCGTACGCTATCGGCCACCTCAACGTTCACGGTGGCGTGGCGGATGGCCTTGAAAAAGCGGCGGTAGCTGGTGAAGAAACCGCTCAGATACTTATCCATCTGGTCTCGGTTGCTGGCAAGAGTGCCGTCGATATCGACTGCAATCAGGTCCATGAGGGGTCTCACTTTCAACCCGCGCGGGAGGATGCGCCCGGTGACGGCGCGGCGGAAGATTCCCGTGCGGTGTGGCTGGTTTATCGGTGCGTTTGCCACACCCCGGTGCGGGTGTAGCCTTTCTAGATTACCTCTTTCCGTAAAGTTTTGTCTCGTCAGCGGTCATATATTAAGCCGTGCTGATCGCTTTTTGGACGCATCTCACCCCCTTGCAGACCGGGGTCCGCGAGGGAGGTGAAGGACAGAAGCGGGCGCTACGGGCCCGAATACGACGATTATGCGCCCTAGAGCGAGGAACTAGAGCAGGGAACCGGAGCCACGGCGCACCAGCACCATGCCGGCCGGTGCCACGATGCGCAGCCACTCGTCCGAGCCCACGCGGGCGGCGAAGACGGGAAGCTCACCGGTAAAGCCCTCGGGGATGAAACCGTACACGCGCAGGGCAAAGGCGGCACCGGTGGGAACCTGCACGCCGTCAAAGGCAGGCAGGTACTCCAGCACCATGGGCGAGGACCAGATGCGAGAGCGTACCGTCGTCAGAACCGCAGCCCCCGGGTTCTCGGGCAGGGCGCGGTCCACGGCTTCCAGGCCCTCGGCGGTGGCTCGGGCAAACTCCTCGGCCGGCACGGTGCCCACCTCGGACCAGCCGCGCACGGGGGCTGCCTTACCGGTCCAGCCGGCGTTGACGGTCACCGGGGGCATGTAGAGCACGAGCTCGGGGTTCTGCTGCCCCTCGGCGCTCTGCTGCTCGGCTCCCTGCTGTTCGGCTTGCTTCTGCAGCCGAGCCAGACGTTCCTGCAGGGCCTGGGCCCGGACCGTCATATCCAGGGCGGATTCGGCGGCGAGGTGCAGGGCGCGCATCCCCATGATGACGGGCGCGATCGAGGAAGCGTCCTCGGGCTCCAGGGAGCAGGCGAAGACGGCCAGCACGCGGCCGCGGGCGGTCAGGCGGATCGCCGCATCCGGGTTTACGGCCAGAGCGCGGGAGATGTAGGTGGCCAGGTCCTTCACCACGGCGGCGCCGTGCGCGCCTCCGGGCAGGATCAGATAGGGTTCCTCCACGCCTTCGTGGGGGTTGTACTTGAGCTCGATGGGGGCGCGGGTGCCGTCTTCAGCGGCGGGTGCGGGGTTCTTCTCGGACGGGGTGCTCATCGTAGCTCCTTGGGTTATTCTCTATCTCTTCGCTCCGAGGCGGTCGGTTGCAGGCCGCGCGCGTCTCAGAGTGTGCCTTCCCACTCTACGCCACCTTCGGCCCCTCTGAAAACGTGGGAAAATGAAAGCATGACTAAGCCCACTGTGACTCAGAACCTCATGCGGATGCTGGACCTCTCCCCCGTCGAGGCGGCCCCCGCCTCCTTCGGCAGCGATGAGGCACTCAGCGGCGTGACGCTCACCCGCGAGCAGCCTCGTACCTTTGGCGGCCAGGTGCTCGCCCAGTCGATCATTGCCGCAGACCGTACGGTTGAAGGGAAGGCCCTGCACTCCATCCACGCGTACTTCCTGCGCCCCGGGGATATTGAGCGGGAGCTGTTCTTCTCCACGCAGCGCCTGAACGATAGCCGCTCCTTCTCGACCCGCCGCGTGCAGGTGTTCCAGGATGAGGCACCCATGTTCTCGGCGATTATGTCTTTCCAGGCTGAGAGCCGCGGCCCCGAGCACACCGCGGTGACCATGCCGGAGGTTCCGGACCCCGAGTCCCTGCCGAAGGTCAGCGACTACCTGGGCGAGCTGCCGCATCCGATTGCGCAGGCGGTGGCGTGGGAGCGCCCGATTGATATGCGCCACGTGGATGCGCCGCTGTACACTCAGCCGGATTCCTCCTCGACGGAGCCGCGTGCCTGCGTGTGGTTCAAGACCTTTGACCGCCTGGTGCACGCTGATGGTTCCGAGGCTTCGGATGCGGAGCACCGCGCCGCGATCGCCTACGCTTCGGACTACCTGCCGCTGGAGCCTGCCCTGCGCCGTCACGGCAAGTTCTGGCTGGAGCCGGGTCTGAAGAGCGCCTCGCTGGATCACGCGATATGGTTCCACCGCCCGGCGCGCGCCGACGAGTGGCTGCTGTACGTGCTGGATTCCCCGAGCGCGCAGGGTGGCAGGATGCTCGCGCAGGGTTCGATTTTCAATCGTTCCGGTGAGCTGGTGGCGACCGTGGCGCAGGAAATGATGTTCCGCCTGCCCGAATACCGCTAGAGTATCGGCACCGCAACAGCTCAAAACGTCAGAGCATACAGAAAGACCGTGTGAGGTGGTTGTCTCACACGGTCTTTCTTATGTTCTAGCTAGATGCAGCCGGGAAGCTCTTAGTGAGCTTCGACGTCAATCACGCCGTCCGGGGAAATGTGCACGGTGCGCTTGGCGCGGCGGGAAACGAAGAAGTCACCCACGAACACGAGGCCGATTAGCAGCAGCACCAGGGCAATTCCCCAGACCGCCACCGTACCGAAAAACATCGGGAACAGCAGCACGAGCAAACCCAGGATCAGGGTACCGATAGCAGAGAACTGCAGGTGGCGTCCGGCGGCGAAGCTCAGGTACTTCAGGCCCTGAGCAGTCATCAGACGAATCAGTGCCCACGCAATCAGCCACACACCCACAATGGTCGGAATGTACGTCGCCTGCGCACCAGCCGAAGCGCTCAGCAGAATCAGACCAACCACCACGGTCAGGATGCCGTTAACCAGGTCCCAGCCGGTACGTGCCGGCTTCAACGCGCCAAAGTAGCGGACCAGCTCAAACACGCCACCGAGCAGCACCGCAATCGAGAATACGAAACCCAGAACAGCCAGAGGGGTGGCGGGGTTGGCGAACATATAGATTGCCGTTGCGACCAGCAGCAGACCGGTGGCTAAGGACATCCAGTTATATTTTGAAAGCATGACACTCTACCCTTCGTATCAAATGCGTTAGTTATACACGTCCATTAAACCGCGAATATGTACTCTGCTATGACGTACCGGTCACTACTGGGCGAACTATTTCTACCGGTGAACACATGCTCCTCCCCTCGCCAGCGCATACGGCATCCAGTGCATACAGCATCCAGCGGGTACAGCGAAGCCCCGCCTCCCCGTGCTTCAACAGCTCGGAGGCGGGGCTCGCTACCGGTTCAAACCCTATCGGGTCAGCTTGCGGTGCACCACGCGGTGCGGCTTGGCGGCCTCGGGGCCGAGGCGCTCAATCTTGTTCTTCTCGTAGGACTCGAAGTTACCCTCGAACCAGTACCACTGATCCGGGTTCTCGTCGGTGCCCTCCCACGCCAGGATGTGGGTTGCCACGCGGTCCAGGAACCAACGGTCGTGAGAGACGACCACGGCGCAGCCGGGGAATTCCAGCAGCGCATTTTCCAGGGATGCGAGGGTCTCAACGTCCAGGTCGTTAGTGGGCTCGTCGAGCAGCAGCAGGTTACCGCCCTGCTTGAGGGTCAGCGCCAGGTTCAGGCGGTTGCGCTCACCACCGGAGAGCACGCCGGCCTTCTTCTGCTGGTCCGGGCCCTTGAAGCCGAACGCGGAGACGTACGCACGCGAGGGCATCTCAACGTTGCCGACCTGAATGTAGTCCAGACCGTCGGAGACGACCTCCCAGAGGGTCTTCTCCGGGTCGATGTTGGCACGGTTCTGGTCGACGTACGAGATCTTCACGGTCTCGCCGACCTTCAGGGTGCCGCCGTCGAGGGGCTCCAGGCCCACGATGGTCTTGAACAGGGTGGACTTACCCACACCGTTAGGACCAATCACACCGACGATGCCGTTACGGGGCAGGGAGAAGGACAGGCCGTTAATCAGGGAGCGGCCGTCGAAGCCCTTCTGCAGGTTCTCAGCCTCGATAACCACGTTACCCAGGCGGGGTCCCGGCGGAATCTGGATCTCTTCGAAGTCAAGCTTGCGGGTCTTCTCAGCCTCCGCAGCCATTTCCTCGTAGCGGGCCAGACGGGCCTTCGACTTGGCCTGGCGGCCCTTCGAGTTCGAGCGAACCCAGTCCAGTTCCTCGCTCAGGCGCTTGGCGAGCTTGGCGTCCTTCTTGCCCTGAACCTCAAGGCGGGAGCGCTTCTTCTCCAGGTAGGTGGAGTAGTTGCCCTCGTAGGGGTAGAGGTTACCGCGGTCAACCTCGGCAATCCACTCGGCCACGTGGTCGAGGAAGTAACGGTCGTGGGTCACGGCGATGACGGCGCCCTCGTAGGACTGCAGGTGCTGCTCCAGCCAGAGCACGGACTCTGCGTCCAGGTGGTTGGTGGGCTCGTCGAGCAGCAGCAGGTCGGGCTTCTGCAACAGCAGCTTGCACAGTGCCACGCGGCGGCGCTCACCACCGGAGAGGTGGGTGACGGGCGTGTCGGCAGGCGGGCAGCGCAGCGCCTCCATAGCCTGCTCCAGCTGGGAGTCCAGGTCCCACGCGTTGGCGGCGTCGATAGCCTCCTGCAGCTGACCCATTTCCTCCATGAGGGCGTCAAAGTCGGCGTCGGGCTCAGCCATGAGGGCGGAAATCTCGTTGAAGCGGTCGAGCTTGGCCTTAATCTCGCCCACGCCCTCCTCAACGTTGCCCAGAACGGTCTTCTCTTCGTTCAGCGGCGGCTCCTGCAGCAGGATACCCACGGTGTAGCCGGGGGTCAGGCGTGCCTCGCCGTTGGAGGGCTGGTCGAGGCCAGCCATAATCTTGAGGATGGTCGACTTACCCGCGCCGTTCGGGCCAACCATACCGATCTTGGCGCCGGGGAAGAACGACATCGTCACGTCGTTAAGGATGACCTTGTCGCCCACGGTCTTGCGGGCCTTGATCATCTGATAAATAAATTCAGCCATAGTTACCTATTTTAGCGTGGATTCGCCGGGCGTTACGAGAGATTTGGCGAAGGGCACTAGACTCGAAAGTATGAGTACCCGACAGTATCGCCCCGAGAGCATCGACCGCTCCCCCGCTCGCACCCCGGAGGGGGTCACGGATTCCGTCCCCGGGGAGCCCGAAACCTTCGGAGCCCCCGGAGCAGGCGGAGCAGGTGGAGAGCTCACCGCCGAGTCCCTTCAGCCGGTTCTGCACCGCCTCGCGCTCGCCATGCCGTTGGCAACCTCCGACCAGCCGTTCGGGCCCGAACACACGGTGTACCGCATCGGCGGCAAGATGTTCGCCATGTACACCGAGGGCATCGGCTACCCCATTGCGAACCTCAAGACCGACCCCGAGGAATCCGAGGTGCTGCGGCGCATCTACCCCTCCATCATTCCGGCCTGGCATATGAACAAGCGACACTGGATTTCGGTGGGTGCCGGTGAGGGCGTGACCGAGCGGGTGCTTGCCGAACTTGTGGAGGATGCCTACCTGCGCGTCATGTACTCACTGCCCAAGGCGAAGCGCCCCATCGAATTTCGCGAGCGCCCCGTACCCGAGAAACGCTGAGGGCCGCCGGATGCGCGTGCTGGGCAACCGGGCGCGCGCGGGCGGGGTAAAGCGGAGGGTTTAAAAAGCGGAACGGGTGGGCATCCAATCCGGACCATTGGATGCCCACCCGTAAGCATAGGTACTTTTACCCGCGCGACGGAGGGTCATCAACCACGATGAACGCTCGAACCACCAAGCTCCCATCCCATAAAGTGCGGGGTGCTTATACCATGCACCACTGATTAACACTGGGATGAATGAAGTTCTCAGACCGGGCATCCCATGCAGAGGATGCACCCGCGTGATGGCGTCATCTACCCCCGAGGTGAAACTCAGCCGAATCATGCAGTTCGACCGAGTGGGGATTACATGCTTCGCCCGCACTACCGGCACGGGAGAAGTCTGTTCTCGGGATAATCATAACCTTTTTGCATTAAAGTGTCATATTTTGATTGAGGATTCACGGAATCTTTCGTTGAACGTATATCAACTCGGTTGATTTTCTCGCGTCATACGTTGATTATTCCCTCAATCAAGCCTTGACCTGGGCTTTTACCGCGATAAGCGCCTCAGCACTCCGGGTGCCGACGGCCCGCAAAAACCCGCCGCTCGGATGCACTCCGTGCAACCGGGCTAGGATGCGGCGCCCGCCTCGGGAGCCGAAGCCTCAGACGATGCGGGCTCCGAGGAGGCAGCCTCGGCGGCGTCCTTCTGCTGCTTCGTCTTCTTCTGAGCCGCCTTCGCCGGGTTCGCAAAATGCACCCCGCGCTCGGCCAGGAAGCGGCGATCCTTCTTATCCCACTGCTCCACCGGATACGCCTCCAGCAGGTCCGGGCGGCGCTCCAGGGTGCGCTCAATCTGACGGTCACGACGCCAACGCGCAATCGCACCGTGATTACCCGAGAGCAGCACCTCCGGCACCTCACGGTCGCGCCACACGGCGGGCTTCGTGTACACAGGGTACTCCAGCAGACCGCCCGTGTGCGACTCCTCCTCGAGGGAGGCGGGGTTGCCCATCGCGCCGGGAATCAGTCGAGTAATGGCCTCAATCATCGCCATGACCGCGACCTCACCGCCGTAGAGCACGTAGTCGCCCAGGGACACGGGCATCACGCGGAAGCCCTCCTGCGCCCAGTCCAGCACACGCTCGTCAATGCCCTCGTAGCGCGCCGGAGCGAAGACAATATGCTTCTCCTCCGCCAGCTCGTACGCCATCGCCTGGTCGAAGACGGCACCCGCCGGGGACGGAACGATGAGCAGCGGGCGGGTATCTGCGGCGGGGTCGGCACCCTCAGCAGAGTCTTCGGTGGCAGTCTGCAGCGGGGAGGCGGCCAGCACCTCGTCCAGGGCCAGGCCCCACGGCTCGGGCTTCATGACCATGCCCGCGCCACCGCCGTACGGGGTGTCATCCACCGTGCGGTGACGGTCAAAGGTGTAATCGCGCAGGTCGTGCAGGTGCAGGTCCACCAGGCCCTTCTCGCGCGCCTTGCCCAGCAGGGACAGCTTCAGCGGTTCCAGGTACTCGGGGAAAATCGTGACCACGTCGTAGCGCACGGACTACTCCCCCGCCCGTTCGGTGGCCTGGTCGGCCTCCTCAACCAGGTCAATCAGACCCGCCGGAGGGGTCAACAGCACGAAGCCGGGCTCCTCCTCGGTGGAGGGAACCACCTCGGGCACAATCTCCTCGACGAAGGGAATCATGATTTCCTCGCCCGCGCCGGAGGCCAGGCGCGGCGAACGAGCCAGCTTAATGAGCAGCAGGTCCTGGACCGGCATGGTCTGCAGCCCGGTCACCTTGCCCAGCGGCTCGCCCACGGCCGGGTTATCCACGGGGCTCTCACCCTCGGGCACATCCGCCAGCAGGTACACGGGCAGGTTCACGAGCTCCTGCTCGTAGAAGCCCTCTTCCTCGCCGTCGTCCTCGGGAACCTCGTAGACCAGGCGGGTGCCGCGCAGCTCCTCCGCCTGGTTGCGGGTGGTCACCTCGTCAAAGCGGACCACCAGAATCTTCTTGTTCCAGCGGGCACCGGCCACGGTCAGCTCGCCGGCGGGGGCCACCGACGCGGCGGCTGAACCGGGCTTGAAATTCTCAACGCCGAGCACCTCACCGCGGGCAAAACGCTCCTGCGGGGCGTCGGTGAAAAGCTGAACCGTCACCTCGCCGCGAATACCGTGCGGCTTACCGATACGAGCCACCACAACCTGCATAATTTTCCTCCGCTGGGTACAAGTCGAACCTATGCCGCGCGTCTGCACGGCTCCCACTATTCTACCGGGCACCCCGGGCGGACGCACTCTGCCGCCTCGCCCCCCCTCCGCGGCGACCGGGGTGAGCGCTCGCGAACAGAGTCCGGGTACGCGAACGCCCCCGCCTCCGGAAATCCGGAAGCGGGGGCGCTTCAAACGTTACGAGCTAGCGTCGCTTCTTGTCGGTGTCGATAATGTCGATACGCATCGGCTCGCCATCAGAAATAGCGTCCATCACCAGACGGATGCTCTTGGCGGTGCGACCGGACCGGCCAATGACTCGGCCCAGGTCATCCGGATGCACACGAACCTCAAGGGTCTCGCGGTGACGCTGGGTGCGCAGGCGCACCTTCACGTCCTCCGGACGATCGACAATCCCTCGAACCAGGTGTTCGAGTGCGTCAGCCAACATGATTACTCAGCTGCTTCCTCAGCCTCAGCCTCGGGAGCTGCTTCCTCAGCAGCCTCTTCAGCCTTCTCAGCCTTGGGGGTGATAGCCTCGGGCAGGATCACGGAACCCTTCTCGGGAACAACGAACTCAGCCTTAGCCTCGACGGGCAGAACCTTGGACTCTGCCTTCTCGCCCTTGAATGCAGCCCAGTCGCCCGAGAGCTTCAGCAGAGCCAGAACCTGCTCGGTCGGCTGTGCGCCGACGGAGAGCCAGTACTGAACACGCTCAGAGTTGATCTCGATACGCGAGGGGTGCTCGGTCGGGTGGTAAATACCAATCTCCTCGATGGTCTTACCGTCGCGCTTGACGCGCGAATCAGCGACCACAACGCGGTAACGAGGATCGCGGATCTTACCCATACGCTTGAGACGAATCTTAACAGCCACTTTAGTGGTTACTCCTGTTTCATAATTTGGTGCGAGGCACGCGGTTCAGCACCCGTGGGGCGGGCCATTCACGGCGCCTCTATGGACACAACGGCGCGCGAAGAGAGGGGTCGCGCGTCGCCGGGTACTCAGTTAGGGTATCAGAGCCCGAGATTTTAAGCTAGCGACCGTGCACATTTAATTGCAGTTAATCGCCGCGGGCCCCTCCATTGCCCGCAAAAGGCTGGCGGAGGGGCCCGCAAGCCCCGCTAGTCGAGGTTGCTCATCTCCAGGGTCTCCCCCGTATCCAAGGCCCGGTAGCACTCGCGCAGGCGGTGCACCATCGATGGACGCACGTAGCCCTCCAGGTTCTCGGGGGCCACCCACTCGTAGGTCACCAGCTCGGCGTCCTGCAGGGTAATCTTCGTATCCGCCGCAATCACGCCACCGTCATACATGTAGTAGGTGGAGTCACCCCACACACCCAGGGCCAAGCCGTGGAAAATCAGCAGCACGCGGCCCAGCTTCAGGTCCAGGCCCAGCTCCTCCACGATTTCGCGCTCACAACCGGGCTTGGGGGCCTCACCAGCCTCCACGGTGCCGCCGGGCAGAATCCAGCCGTCCTTATAGTTCGGCTTGACCAGCAGCATCTCGCCACGCTCGTTGCGGATCAGAGCACCAGCCGCCAGGCGGCGCGTGGGCAGGGTCGCGATAAAAGCCTTCAGCTCTTCATCGCTCAGGTAGGTATCCCTCATCGTAGTTCTCCTTAACGTTCTTTCGGCGCGCGCACGCGACGCACCATGTTCCGGACTCGCTCGCGCAGGCTCGGGTTCGGGTTCGATTCTTCCCCGGGTTCTTCCGCGGTACGGTAGTTGCCCTCGCGCAGCTCGTCAATCAGGGTGCGCTTGGCGGGGTGGTGTTCCCGCCCGCTCTCACCAGGATGCACGACCTCCGCGGGGGTCGCGGCGGGGCGACCCTCGTGGCCGTGCTTCTCCAGCTGGGTACGTTCGAAGGAACGCACGACGGCCGGAATCAGCGCGGATTCAACCGTGGCGTTCAGGGCAAAGAGTGCCGCAGCCACCGAGAACTTGCGGCTCGCCCTACCCTGAGCGCGGCGGCGACGCGCCACGGCCGCCAGGGTCATGGCGATAGCGCTCTGAGCGGTAACGTCCGCACCCAGGGCAAGCCCCACGCGGCGGGTCTTCGCGCGAATCTGCTCCGGGGTCAGGCGCTTGCGGCGCGAACGCGGAGCAGAGCCCTGTACGAAAGGGCCCTGCAGCGCAGGGGGCTGGGGCGCCGGGTCTTGGGGTGTGCTCGGCGCAGGCTCATCGCTCGCCGCGGCATCATTCGCGAGCGCGGCGGAACCCTCGGAAGCCCGCTGGATTACCGATGCTTCGTGCGGCTCCTCGTGCGACACGGGGTCGGCCTCGCGCATGGCACTGTCGAGGGACAAGCGTCCTTCTTCAGCCTCCACGAAAGAGTCCGGGGCCGATCCCTCCGGCGAACCCATATGGGTGTACTCGTAGGGAATGTGCCCGTTATTGATGGCGTCCATCCACTCGGCGAGGGTTACTCGGCGACCGGTCGCCACCAGCTGATAGCTACGCTCCAGAGGCGAGGTGTAGCCATCCGGGTAGGGTTCAATCTCCTCGTCGTCCTCGAAGGAATCATCCTCCGCGGCAGTGTCCTCAGAGACAGGGCTCCCAGAGATAGTGTTCTCGGAGAAGGTAGCCTCGGCAACGGAGTCTTCCAGCGGGAAGGTAACGTCCACAGCTTCAGATGCCTGCGCCTCATCAGTAGCTTCAGCCGCATCAGCTGATTCAGCAGAACCGGCGGGCTGTGCGAGCTCCTCATCCTCGGAGCCGAAGATACGGGCCGTGCTAATCGAGGCCACGTCAAAGCCGGCGGTCGGCACCAGCGCCAGCTCGGTGGGCACGCCCAGAAGCTGCAGGACCGATTCCAGCGCCAGGGTGTTGCTCGTATCGCGAAGGTACGCGTTCAGGCGGCGGCCGGTCGTAGACTCAGCCTCAACACCGAACAACGCCATCACATTGGCGATGCTCTGCGCAAGCTCTTCCTCATCGGAACCAAAAATTTTCGAGCCGGCAAGCTCCGGAGCCGTTCCGGGAAGACCCGCGAGCAAATCCTCCAGCAGGCCGTCGTAACGGGCCAGCTCCTCCACGCTGAAGGCGCGGTTCAGGCGCTTGGGCACGCGCTGCCAGCGGAACTCCTCCACAATGCTCTCGCGAGGCTCGCCGAAAGCCTCCAGGTACCACTCGTCATCGGAGTAGGGCTCGAGGGCGGGTTCTTCGCAGACCACCAGGTGCTGCTGGTTCACGTTACCCTCAACGATCAGGGCGTTGCAGCTCAGCAGCCCCAGCAGGGCCATAAGGTCCACCGGGTCGGCCGAGATGAGGGTCCACTCCCCCGCCGGGGCGGCCACCACCTGCCGAGTACCGGCCGGAAGGTAGGCCAGGAGAAGGCCCGTAATCATGTCGATGGGCAGGTCGACGAGCATGGCGGCGTCGCCGTCCACGTAGAACTCCAGCTCCTGCACGGTGCCGGGCAGCGCCTCCCATTCGGTCGCCTCGCCCTCCATAGCGGCACCGGTGACAGGGAGCTTCTCAACCAGCTGGGCCACGTAATCCTCGATGGGGGCGCCCAGGCTCAGCGTGCCGTCTGCCACCTCCAGAACGTTCAGGTACCCCTCGGAGTCCACCGCGCAAAGCACGTGGAGCTGCACCTGCGTCTCACCCAGCTCGTAGGCGATGAGCTCGGAGTCGCCGGCCGTGGCCTCGATGAGGGCGGCAATCAGCTCCTCGTCAGTGGTGGAGCGCGCCATGATGCGGCGGCGCTGAATCTTTTCCTCCAGCTCAAGGTTCCGGTCACTAGGCTCCTCGCCCCGCGGTTCGGTTTCGCCGCCCTCGCCCGAGCGTTCAGGGCTCACGGATTCGTCCGGGTCGGAGGGCGCGGGGGCGCTATCCCACAGGCCCGAGAGCTTGTCGACGGTCCACTCCTCGCTCTCCAGGTCGGCGGCGATGCGGTCCACCCGGCTGCGGTCCTGCCAGGAGTCCGCCGCGGAGTCCCGGTCGGTTCCGTGCATACTGCGTGCCTCGCGGATAAGCCGCAGCAGGGTAGCGGTCACGTCGTCGACGGCCGGTTCGTCGCTCTCGCTGGAGTAAACGAGATCGCCGGTGACGTCGGCGGAGTTCTCACCGTAGTCCAGGGCAAGACGCACCCAGAGAGGAATGTATCCGGGGAGCCCGGGCAGCTGTTCGCCGTGGCCGTCAAACGAGGGCTCGAGCACCGCTCCGAGTTCCGACTCCGTCTCGTCCGAGGCGACCTCCCCCGCGGTATCACGAGCCGGGACGCTTTCGGGCAGGGAGCCTCCGCCAGACAGTCCTCGCACCTCGCCGTGCTGGGCTTTGTCAGGCTGAATCTCGCCGTACTGGGTCTCGCCGTACTGGGTCTCGCCGGTACGCGGGTTCTCGCGCTCCCCGTTCTGCTCGTTCTGAGTCATTGTCCCTCCCTTCGGCCCCCTCATCGGGCGCCATACCGGTACGGGTGCGCACCGTAAAGTCGATGCGCACCCGTACCGCCCCTTGCGGGGTTGCGTCTGCTACTACTGCAGGAACTTCTCGAAGCCCTTCGGCAGGTTCATACTGGACAGATCCATTTCCTGGTTCTGAGCCTGCTGACCGAAGGCAGCACCGGCGCGTGCCTGCTGCGCCTTAGCTGCTGCCGCCTCCTGGGCCGCACGCTTCTGCGGGTTGCCGGAGCGGGCCTTCTTCTTCTTGTTGTTCTTCGCGTTCTTGCGAGCACCACCGGCCGCTGCCGCCATACCGGGCATCTGCATACCGCCGGGCATGCCGGGCATCTTGCCCGAAGCGAGCTTCTTCATCATCTTCTGAGCCTGGGCGAATCGCTCCATCAGCTGGTTCACCTCAGACACGGTCACGCCCGCACCCTTAGCGATACGGGCACGGCGAGAACCGTTAATGATGCGCGGAGCCACGCGCTCGTGCGGGGTCATGGAGCGAACAATCGCCTCCACGCGGTCAATCTCGCGCTCGTCAAAGGCCTCGAGCTGCTGACGCATCTGAGCCGCGCCGGGCATCATCATGAGCAGCTTCTTCATGGAGCCAAGCTTACGAATCTGCTGCATCTGAGCCAGGAAGTCCTCGAAGGTGAAGTCTTCCTGGTCGATGAACTTCTTCGCCATGCGGTCGGCTTCGGCCTTATCCCACTGAGCCTCGGCCTGCTCGATCAGGGTCAGGATGTCACCCATATCCAGGATGCGGCTTGCCATACGGTCCGGGTGGAACTGCTCAAAGTCGGTCACGTTCTCACCGGTGGAGGCGAACATAATCGGCTTGCCGGTCACCGAAGCCACCGACAGGGCCGCACCACCGCGGGCGTCGCCATCCAGCTTGGACAGGACAACACCGGTGAAGTCCACGCCCTCGTTGAAGGCGTTGGCGGTGTTCACGGCGTCCTGACCGATCATCGCGTCGATGACGAACAGAACTTCGTTCGGCTCAATGGCGTCGCGGATATTGCGTGCCTGCTGCATGAGCTCGGCGTCAACACCCAGACGACCCGCGGTATCGACAATCACCACGTCGTGCAGCTTGGCGCGAGCCTCGGCCACACCGTCACGCGCCACCTGCACGGGGTCGCCGGTGGGCACGTCAAACTCGCTGGTCACGCCGGGGTGCGGTGCGTAGACGGGCACGCCCGCGCGCTCGCCGACGACCTTCAGCTGGGTCACCGCGTTGGGGCGCTGCAGGTCGGAGGCAATCAGCATGGGGGTGTGACCCTGGCCCTTGAGCCAATAGGCCAGCTTGCCGGCCAGGGTGGTCTTACCGGCACCCTGCAGACCCGCGAGCATGATGATAGTCGGGCCGCTCTTGGCCATATTGATGCGGCGGGTAGAGCCGCCCAGGATGCTCACCAGCTCGTCGTTCACGATCTTGACGATCTGCTGGGAGGGGTTGAGCGCCTCGGAAACTTCCGCGCCGAGGGCGCGCTCCTTCACATGGGCGACGAACTCGCGGACCACGGGCACCGCGACGTCGGCGTCGAGCAGGGCGCGACGGATTTCGCGGACGGTTGCATCAATGTCTGCCTCGGAGAGGCGGCCCTTGCCGCGCAGGTTCTTAAAGGTTGCCGTCAAGCGGTCGGAGAGAGAATTGAACACGATCCGTGATCACTTTCTTAACGTTGAGGTGGCCCCACCGCGGGGGCGTGCGGGGATGGTTAGTCAGTCCTTAAGGATACAGGATGCGCGCTTTCTCCCCCGCTTATGCCTGTGGATAACGCGCGGGGTTCACCGCGAGCTCAGCAAAGGGCCGCCGGCGAGCGCATCCGAGGCCGTCTTCGGCGTGCGGGTTGCCAGACGTTCACCCGGCGCTCGGGACTGCCCGCAATGAGGTCGGGGCTGCTCTTTTCCGCTCCCCCGCGTCCCGCTAATAATTAGATTTTCTAGACCGCCTGGGTTAGAATCTTAGAAGTGTCGCGCTCCGCGTGCGATGCGCCCGAGTGGCGGAATTGGCAGACGCGCCTGACTCAAAATCAGGTTCTTCGGAGTGTGGGTTCGAGTCCCACCTCGGGCACCAACGCAAAAGCGGCGGGAAAGTTTGAAGCTTTCCCGCCGCTTTTTCTATACCCGCGCATCCCAGCGTTGCCGCGCAAGCTACCTCATCCCCATAACAAAACCGCCGCCCAGCCGTGATAGTTCACGACCGGGCGGCGGTTTCATACACCTTAGCGCAACCTACGAGGGGTGGCCTCAGCTACGCATCGGAAAGAATAGTCAGCGGCTTAGCGCTTGACCTCGTTCTCCTCGTAAGGACGCAGGGTTTCGCGCTCACCGTCTGCACCGGAAACGCGGTGTACCTGAACCATGTTGGTGGTACCGGCGCGACCCGCGGGAGCACCGGCAGCCACGACGACCAGGTCGCCGGCTTCTGCCAGGCCGTTCTTGAGCAGGTACTCGTCCACGAAGGTAAAGATAGCTTCCTGATCAGTAATCATCTCAACCTGCTCAGCTTCAACACCCCACAGCATGGACAGGAAGGAACGAACCTTCGAGCTGGTGGTGAATGCAACCACGGGGGTCTCGGGACGCAGACGTGCCAGACGGCGTGCGGAGTCACCGGACTGGGTGAAGGTCACGATGAGCTTTGCATCCAGCTGATCGGCGATGTTCACTGCAGCACGGGTGATTGCGCCGCCGCGGGTGCGGGGCTTGCGGTCCAGTTCGGGCACGCGGTACAGGCCGCCCTTTTCGGTATCCTTGACGATCTCGGCCATAGCCTGCAGGGTCAGGATCGGGTACTTACCGACCGAGGTCTCACCGGAGAGCATCACGGCGTCTGCACCGTCGAGGATTGCGTTAGCGCAGTCAGAAACCTCTGCACGGGTGGGGACGGGGTTGTCGGTCATGGACTCGAGCACCTGGGTTGCCACGATAACGGGCTTTGCCCAGCGGCGTGCCATGTCGATAGCCTTCTTCTGAACGAGGGGAACCTCGGAGAAGGGCAGCTCAACACCGAGGTCACCACGAGCAACCATGATGCCGTCGAACTTGTCGATGATGTCCTGCAGGTTGTCCACTGCCTGGGGCTTCTCGATCTTGGCGATGACGGGTACGCGGATACCCTCTTCCTCCATGATCTTGTGGACGGGCTCAACGTCTGCACCGGTACGGACGAAGGAGAGTGCAATGATGTCCGCACCCATCTTCAGGGCGAAGCGCAGGTCGTTGGCGTCCTTCTCGGTCAGTGCGGGCAGAGAGACCGCAGCGCCGGGCAGGTTGATGCCCTTGTTGTTGGAGATGGGGCCGCCCACGATGACGCGGGTGCGCACGCGGGTGGGGGTCACCTCGATAGCCTCGAGGCGAATCTTGCCGTCGTCGAGCAGGAGCTTGTCGCCGAGCTTTACGTCGCCAGGCAGACCCTTGTAAGTGGTGCCGCAAATTTCTGCGGTACCCTCAACGTCTTCGGAGGTAATGGTGAAATCGGCGCCGGGCTCAAGGTATTCCTTACCGTTTGCGAAGCGCTCGAGGCGAATCTTGGGGCCCTGCAGGTCGGCAAGGATAGCAACGTCCTTACCGAGCTTTGCGGACTCTTCGCGGATGGTGTTGTAGCGTGCCTGATGCTCGGCGTGGTCACCGTGGCTCATGTTCAGACGGGCGACGTTCAGGCCAGCCTTGATTGCCTCGGAGATCTTCTCGGGAGATTCGATTGCCGGACCGATGGTTGCAACGATTTTTGCGCGCCTCATGTACCTAACCTTTGTGTGTTGTTTCGCGCACCCCATGAGGGGAAACGCCGGTTTTTCGGGGAAGGTCACTACTGATTTCCCACTCATTCCCACGCTTTCCAACAAAATGGAACATGCCGAAGGCGTAGGATTCTTTCTCAATTATAGGGGTTTTACAGCCTCTTGGGTATGCCTATTTCGGTCTTTCTGACGGGGAATTAGTGTTTCACCTCGCACCCCAAAATCTTCTCCCGCACACCCCCGGCATCCCTTCCGCGCAAAGTCGCGGTATACGGCATTTGAGGCACTCCCCACCAAGAGAAGATAAGCAATGTAACAATTGGTCACGCCCATTAACCTTCGGGCGTGTTTGTGAGCTCAGGGTCCCTTCTTGTGAGGACCTATGAGAAAATATATGAGGCTTCCAAGGCTAGGCGATTTCACATTTTCGCGCGCCTAGCATATATTGGAAGCAATAATTAGTATTTGAAATGCGAAATATATCTGGAAGGTTCACAGATGACTACTCGCGTGCTGATTATCTTCGGCTCCACCTACGGCTACACCGAGCAGTACGCCACCTGGCTGGCAGAAGATCTGCGTGCACTCCCGCAGGCCCCCGAGGTTGAGACTGTCCCCGCCTCCAAGGTCACCCCCGAGCAGGCAGAGGCATTCGATGCCTTCGTGATTGCCGGTAGCGACTACGGTGGATTCCTCAACGGTGCCCCGGCCCTTCGCAAGAAGATTTTGCCGGTTATCGCCCCGAAGAAGAACCGCACCGCGTTCTTCACCGTGTCCTTCACCGGCGAGTACTCGAAGAAGCTGCTGGACAAGGCCGTAGCCAAGAGCTACACCCCCGAGCTGACCGAGGGTCGTCCCGTTTACCACCTGCGTGGCGGCATCGACTTCGATAAGATTTCGCTGGCTCACAAGACCGCCCTGAAGGGCCCGGTCCGCGCATGGCTCATGGCGAACCCGAACCCCAACGAGGGCATCAAGCAGATGCTCGAATGCTACAAGACCGGTAAGGCAGAGTATATCGACCGCGAGAGCCTCAAGCCTCTGGTCGAGGACATTGCCAAGTTCCTCTAGGATTGCGCTAACGTAGCCGTTCTGAGGAATCGCTTAGCTTTCGTGTGTACCCCGCTCGAACGCACCGGGTATCCCGTTCAACGGTTGAGACGGATGCGTTCGGGTGAGGGATACGCGATTCAAAACGTGCCGATTGGCACCATAGAGTGGTCGATGACTTCATCTCTCCTGCATCGACCATGAAACTCCGGGTACCGGTGCGAGGCCGCGCCAAAAACAGTACCCGGAAACCGAGGGGTGGGTCTTTGTGTGTGCGGCCCACCCCTTCTTTCATGCCCTCTCCACCGGCCCGAGGTACCCCCTCCTCCGCACGACGCCGAAAAATGCGCACGGACGAAAAAATAACCGTCCAAAACCCCTCGGAAACATTGCGTTTCGCGGCGCGCGTACCGTACCCTTTTAGCTGTGCCCGTCGGCGCCTGCCACCCCATCACCGGCCAGCCACCCCGCGGTGGCGCATCTTCTTCCGGTGGCAGAATCCAACCACGAATCCACGAGGGACCACTGTGCCTTCAACGGATTGTCGCGCCCGAACGCGGCCGCCATTTCACTCACATCACCGGCGACCGTACCCGAACGCACACTACAGAACGATTCGTTCGTTCCGTGTCATGCTGTTCTACCGCGCGCCGGAACCACACCATTCACAGTCAACTCAAACACAGGCATAAATATGAAGATATTCCAGACTGCCGGGCGCTCCGCGGCAGCCCGCTCCCTCATGGCATCGGCCGGTGCCCTCTCCCTCCTGGCGTCCTCTCTGACCGCAGTTCCGGCGGCCTTCGCGGCCCCCGAGGCTTCCACAAGCCCCGCGGCTACCGCCAGCGCACAGCCCGTCGATGCGAACACCTCGTACGAGAACCTCACCTACGCACCCGCCCCGGACCCCGCACAGGTTGAACGCGACAACCCCGCCATGGGTGCCGGCGAGCGCGAACGCATGGGCACCGCTAATGCCCGCACCGGCGCAACCTCCGCTCCCACGGCAACCCTGAGTGGGCTCGCCGCGGGTAGCTCTTCAGCACAGGCGCTGGCCCCGGGCCGCTCCGCCTGGACCCCCAGCGGTGGCACCCTCGGCATGGACGTCTCCTCGCACCAGCAGAACGTGGACTGGGCAAGCGCCTGGGCGGCCGGTTCCCGATTCGCCTATGTGAAGGCCACCGAGGGCGCGTACTACACCAACCCCTACTTCGGGCAGCAGTACAGCGGCTCGGCCTCCGTCGGCATGGTGCACGGCGCCTACCACTTCGCCAACCCCCGCACTTCCTCCGGTGCCGATCAGGCCCGCTACTTCGTGCAGAACGGCGGCGGCTGGACCGACGACGGCAAGACTCTCCCGGGCCTGCTGGACATCGAGTTCAACCCCTACCCCACCTACGGCAACACCTGCTACAACATGACCGCGGCGCAGCTGACCGCCTGGATCCGCGACTTCGTGGACACCTACCGCGCGCTGACCGGTCGCGCGCCCATGGTGTACACCGCAACCTCCTGGTGGTCCCAGTGCGTGGGCTCGCAGGAGTTCGGCTCCCTGCCGCTGCACCTGGCCAGCTACTCCACGGTCGTGGGTCGTATTCCCGCCGGCTGGAACGGTTACGACATCTGGCAGTTCACCGACTCGGGCCCGTTCGTGGGTGACTCTAACTTCTTCCCCGGCAGCGTCGAGGACCTGAAGGTCCTGGCGAAGAACCCGAAGGCTGAACACCGCAACTGGGCCAAGGACAACCAGCCGACCCAGAACCCGAACGTGGTCGTCACCCCGACCGGTTCGATTGATATTCGCACCGGCATTGGCGTGGCCTGGAACCGTAACCGAAGCTTCTACGGCAACCCGGTCGGCGGCGAGTATAGCCTGGGCTACGGCGTGTATGCCCAGAAGTTCAGCAACCGCAAGACCATCTACTGGACGAACGCGAACGGGACCCACTGGGTGGTGACCGACGGCGGCCTCGATCACAAGTTCCGCTCTAACGTGGCCCGCTACCGCGGCCTGACCACCGATGAGGGGGGACGCTTCCAGACCGTGGCGGTCTCTTTCGCCAACGGGGAGGGCGCCTACTGGACCGAGAGCACCGGAACCCATACGCTCAACGAGCGCGGCGGCATCTATTGGGCCTGGCGCAATTCCGGTGCCCAGGGTGCCCCCACCACGGATGAGGAGAACCTGGGCGGCGGCATCGCCAAGCAGGAGTTCTCCGGCCGTCGCACCTTCGTGTGGAGCGCGAAGACCGGCACCCACCTTCTGCGTACCGGCGGCGCGTTCTACTACCGTTTCCTGGAGCACCGCAATGCCTGGGGCGCCCCGGCGACCGACGAGACCGCTAACTCCACGGGCGCGCAGGTGCGCTTCGCCTCCGGCAAGATGCTGCTCTGGTCGGATGCGTACGGCGCCTACGAGACCAACGGTAACGGCGCGATCTACAACCACTGGGCTCGCAACACGGCTCGTTACGGTGCGGCTCGCGGCAACGAGTCCTACGCGAACGGGGTGTACTACATGGATTTTGAGCGCGGTACAATCCGCTGGACCGCTCAGCGTGGCATCTACTAGGCCTACGCCCTAGCAAACATCACGGATATAGAGAACGAGGGGCACCTTCTGCCACAGAAGGTGCCCCTCGCCGTTTCCGCTCCGAGGATGCTAAGCCTCTGCCGAGTGTGGGCAGAAGGGTTACACACTGCCGCGAGCGGGGTGGGTTACCGAGTGAGTAGAGAAACCCGGTCATGTTACCCGTGCCGGCAGGTAAGTTTATGTCGTACCCGAGAAGGTAGTTGAGTCATCTCGCGAGGCGGGCCCTGGATTAGTGTGGCGAACGCAATCCCCCTTGACTACGTCCGTGGGGCCCACACTAACCGCTGTGAGGCCTAGTCCCAGGAGGTGTCTAGAGGGGCAGCCTGACCGGAAGTAGGACTCATGGCGAATGACGGCACGGTACGAAGATGCTGAAATTCACCCGGGATGCGGCGTTCCGGGGAAGGAACCGATATCTAGGAGGGCGGTTCCTTCACACGCCGTGTCCCTCATTCAAGGATAGGTCGAAGGAGGGCTTTCCGCCCATCATTTCGGAAAATATTACGTCTCAACCGTTGATTGAAAGTTTACCTGATAAAAATATATTTTGAATCCTTTGGATGTCTAATAGTGCATATTTTTCGGGTGATTTACTGGAGTTTTTGAGATAATCCTCGATTATTTCAAAATAATTTTATGGATATATTACGTTTAGGTGTTTCGCACTCTCAGCGGTAACGCCAAGCTTTTCCAGCCAGAAATCTCTCTTACGGAAACCCTTGCCACAGGCTGCGGAAAGCCCCGGAGCGCAACGCACACTAGGGCGCACCCCGTGCCGTATGCACCGCGAGAAAGTACCCCTACTCCCCCGCTACACGGGATGCGCCCTAGACGCTTCATCGCCCGATCAGCCGCGGCTCACGCCGCACGCACCGGGCTCGCACCTCCTAGAGGCTTGCGAAATCCAGCACCATGCGGCCGGTAATCGTGCCGGCGGCCATCTCCTTGAAGACCTCCGGTGCCTCGTCCACGGGGCGCAGCTTCACGACGGGAACCACGATGCCGTCGGCACCAAACTGGAAGGCCTCCGCCAAATCCTGACGGGTACCCACGAGCGAGCCCACCACGCGGATGCCGTCCAGAATAATCTTCACGATGGACAGCTCCATCATCTCGGAGGGCAGGCCCACGGCCACCACGGAACCACCCGCGCGCACCGACTCCACCGCTTGGTTGAAGGCGACCTTCGACACTGCGGTCACCACGGCGGCGTGGGCGCCACCGTCGGTCAGCTCACGAATACGGGCCGGAACGTCCTGCACCTCGCGGCCGTTGATCACGTAGTCGGCACCGGTCTCGCGGGCCAGAGCAAGCTTGTCGTCGTTGATATCAACGGCGATAACCTTGGCACCGAAGACCTTCTTAGCGTACTGAACGGCAAGGTTACCCAGACCGCCAGCACCGTAGGCGACCAGCCACTGGCCCGGGCGAACCAGCGATTCCTTAATGGCCTTGTAGGTGGTCACACCCGCGCAGGTAATCGAGCTAGCCTGCGCCGGGTCCAGGCCCTCGGGCACCTTGACCGCGTAGTCGGCGGGCACCAGGGTGTACTCGCTCATGCCGCCGTCGACGGTGTAGCCGGCGTTCTTGACCGAACGGCACAGGGTCTCGCGGCCCGAGGTGCAGTACTCGCAGTGGCCGCAGCCCTCAAAGAACCAAGCCACCGACACGCGGTCGCCCACCTTCAGGGACTCGACGCCTTCGCCGACCTCAACGACCACGCCGATACCCTCGTGGCCGAGGATGCGGCCGGGCACCTCACCGAAGTCGCCCAAGGCCACGTGAAGGTCGGTGTGGCACACGCCCGAATACTCAATCTTCACGAGCGCCTGGCCGTGACCCACGGCCGGGACGGGAACCTCACGAACCTCAACCGAGCCATCAACCTTCTCGGGAACAACAACAGCCTTCATGGTTTCCTTGCACATGACCTAAAACTCCTTAGTCATCGTTGACCGCACACGGACCGTATACCAGCGGCGCAGGTGCGCGTATTCTTGACACTTCCACCGTAAAATGACGAGCCGCCAATCGGAAGGACCCTTCCCAAATATGACGAAGGGGATGTTTAGGAATCTGCAAACCAATGTTGATATGTTTTCGATAAGGTCCATTCCGACTAATGCGCTAAACCGCCAAAGGTTGAAATGACGCTATGACAAAGCAACACAGAAGATGAGAATGCCTCCCAAACCAGCGGTCTGGGAGGCACTCAGAAAAAATTTAAATATTAAGTTTGGTGCGCACAGTACCCTAAAGGTAGGGTTCAACCCGCACCTATACGGTTCCTAGCGGCATTTAGAAGCAGAAAGCAACCTCGACCGAACCGGCACCGCGCTCACCCGAGGCGCTCGGGGCGTTCATGGCCCAGCCCAGGTCACTCACGTACGCGGTCGTATCCATGTAGGTTCCACCGCCTGCACCACCGCCGGCCAGCTGCACCGTACCCACCGCGTAGCGGGAACGCGCCGGATCGTTATTCCACTTCTGCGAAACCACGCGGGCCGAGACGCTCAGCGCCGCACCCGAACCGCCGCCGCCGTACCCGGCACCGCCGCCTCCGGATACCACCGACTGGTAGCCGTTAAACATCGCGCCCGCATTCGAGGGGGACGCGTCGGTGCCCGCGGGGGTCTGGTCCCACTGGTACGAATAGCTGACCACGCCATCCGCGCCCTTCGCGCGGAAACCGCTCGGGCCGGTCTCACCCGCCGCCGCGCTGCTCACCAGCTTCTGCGTGGAGGTGCTCGAGAAGCCAATCACGGAACCGTCGGAGGTCGGCGGATCCAGCTTCTCACCGCCACCACCGCCCATGCCGTTCATAGCGCCCGAACCGGGGTTCACCTTCAGCAGCGGCACCGACTGCGCCGTGTACGAGGTGAAACCCACGAAACCCGGGGAACCGTCGCCGTCGCTGGAACCGGCGCCTCCGCCGGTGCTGAACTGGTGGCGGCCACCGGAGCTATCCAGGGAGTAGTAAGCCGTCGCCTGCAGCGCACCCGGCTTCGCGGGGCTCGGCAGATCCGTCGCGTACGTGGCCAGAGTTCCCGCGCCGCCGCCACCGCCGGCGACAATCATCGGCACACCGTCCACCTCAATCGCGGAAGAACCGCCGCCCGAGGAGGAATAAAGCACGGCGTTCATGCCGCCATGTCCCATCACACCACCGGTGCGGCCGGTCAGGCTCTCAATCGCGGCGACCACATCCGCAGGGACCGGGGAGGAAGCCTTCGAGGAGCCGCCCACGCCGTAGCCGTCACCGCCCTCGGCCGGGGTCAGCTCACCGTTACCGATGCCGCCCGAACCGGCCGTCAGGGTAATCACCTGGCCGCCGCGCACCGGCATGGATCCCTCTACCAGGGCACCCGAACCGGCGTCCGCAACGGCGTAGTTCGTGCCGCCGGCACCGCCAATCACGGTGAAACGCATGCGTCGGGCACCCGCGGGCACGGTCAGAACGGCAACCTTCTTCACGCCGTCACCGGCGGTAATCAGGGTGGAATCCTCGTAGGGGCCGGTACATTCGCCTTCCTCGGGGGAGGCGGCAAAAGCGGGAACCAGGGTCGAAGCCGCGACGGCGGGGGCGGCCCAGGCCGCACCGGCCACGAGACGACGACGGGTCAGGCCCGAACGGGAGGAGGGAGAAATTGGGCGTGAAGAATCGCCGGAAGAAGAGCTCACGATATGTGTCCTGTAGTTGAGTGAATGATTCTGAGCGCGGTGCGTGCCGCGCGGAAGGGGCCGATTCCCAGAGGCTATGCCCCCCATGCGAGCACGTATTACCGTGGTTCCTCTATTATGCCTTCTCAGGCCCCTGTTTTCACAAGTCGCCGAAAACCCTCTGCGGTGTGGAAGCAGAGTTGGGAGCTCCACGAGAGCAGAACGCAGGTAGGGGGGCCAAAACGGGGTCAGGCACGGGAGCTGAAAGACAGAAAACCGCCGGACGGGGTGCTCCCCCATCCGGCGGTTTTCAGCATGAATTATCGGTTACCGAGAGCATCAGCTGGACGCGGTGTCCTCCGACTTCCCGGCCTTTTCGGCGGCCTCCGACTTCCCCTCGGAATCGTCGGAGTCTTCGGCGCTCGCAGAGTCCTCGGCATCATCGGCCTTCTTCTCCGAACGCTTCGGAGCAACCTCCACGGGGCCGGGCTCAACACCCGCGGCGGCCTTCGCCGCCGCGCGACGACCGGCCACCACAAAGCCCGCGGCACCCAGCAGAACCAGTAGCAGAGCAGTCCACACGTGAATACGAACGCCCCAGAGCATCTCCGAGGTATCAATACGCAGGAACATCTCAATGAAGAGGCGACCCACGCCGTAGTAGAACACGTACAGCCACAGAGTCTGACCCAGCTTCAGCACGCCCTTACGACCCAGCTTCAGCACGCCCTTACGACCCAGCCACAGCAGCAGCGCCACGCCCAGCAGGTTCCACAGCGACTCGTACAGGAACGTCGGGTGGAACAGCGTGCCGGCCGGATACTGCGAGGGAAAATTACCGCTCGAGGTGCTAATCTCCAGGCCCCACGGCAGGGTCGTCGGCTTGCCGAACAGCTCCTGGTTGAACCAGTTGCCCCAGCGGCCAAAGGCCTGGGCCAGCAGGATGCCGGGGGCCACCGCATCCGCGAAGGCCGCGAAGTTCATGCCGTAGCGGCGGCAACCGTACCAGGCGCCCAGCGCGCCCACCGACACGGCACCCATGATGCCGATGCCGCCCTCCCAAATCTTCAGAAAGGCCCACGGATCAGCGACATTCGGGCCGAAGTAGCTACCCGGGTCGGTAATCAGCACGTGGTAGGCGCGGGCACCCACGATGCCGGCCGGGATGGCCCACATCGCCACGTCAAAGACGCGCTCAGGGGTACCACCCGCCGCCTTCCAACGGCGGGCGCCCAGCCACAGGCACACCGCCATACCGGTCAGAATGCACAGAGCGTAGAAATGCACACGAAACGGGCCCAGCTGCAGGTACGAGACGCTAGGGGAAGGAATCGACAGCGCCGGCAGGGCCACCGCCGAAAGCAGGGCCGACATTAAGCCTCACGCCCCGCCAGCTCGCGGGTCAGGCGGGCTACCGCATCCACGCCGCCGGAGGCCAGGGCCTTCACCAGCGCGGTACCGACGATCACACCGTCCGCGTAGGCGCCAATCTCCTCCACGTGAGCGCGGGTCGAAACGCCCAGGCCCACACACGCGCGCTTCGCGCCGGCGGCCTTGATATCCGCCACCAGGATGCGGGCTGCCTCCGACACGGAGGCGCGGGCACCGGTCACGCCCATGACCGACACCGCGTACACGAAGCCGCTCGAGGCCTTCGCCACGGTTGCCAGACGCTCCGGCGAGGAGGACAGCGCGGCCAGGAAGATACGGTCCAGTCCATACTCGGCGGAAGCGGCGAACCAGGCCGACGCCTCATCGGGCACCAGGTCGGGGGTAATCATGCCCGCGCCACCGGCAGCCGCCAGGTCACGCGCAAAATTCTTCACGCCGTACGCCAGAACCGGGTTCCAATAGGTCATCACCACGACCACCGCGTCGGTGGCCTCGGTAATGCGGCGGACCGCCTCAAAGAGCTGGGAAAGCTTGAAGCCGTTCTCCAGAGCCTGGCCGGTCGCCTTCTGAATCACCGGACCGTCCATCACCGGGTCGGAGTAGGGAACGCCCAGCTCGATGATGTCGGCGCCGTTGTTGCCCAGGGCAATCGCCGCGTCAATGGACTCCTCCAGGGTGGGGAAACCCACCGGCAGGTAGCCAATCAGGGCCGCACGGCCCTCGGCCTCGCACTGCGCGAGACGAGCGGCCAGGGGCGAATCGGAGTTAGCGGGAGGGAAGGTACCGTCCACCACCTCGTAGGGGGCGGCGTGGGGAATGAAGTCCTGGTAGCTCATTACTTAGCCTCGCTCTCGGTCTGGGCGTTCTTTTCAGCGGAGGCGGCGGCCTCCTTGTTACCGGTCATCAGGGTCGAGGACGGGATGGCCTTACCCAGGCCGAACCACTTCTGAGCGGTCTCCATGTCCTTATCGCCGCGGCCCGACAGGCACACAATCATGGTCTTCTCGCGGGCGGCCTCCGGGTCCTCGGCGGCCCAGCGCTGGCACACGCGCAGTGCGCCGGCCAGGGCGTGCGAAGACTCAATCGCCGGGATGATGCCCTCGGTGCGGCAGAGCAGGCTCAGCGCATCCATGGCCTCGGTGTCGGTCACCGGCTCGTAGGTCACGCGGCCAATATCGGAGAGGTACGAGTGCTCCGGGCCCACACCCGGGTAGTCCAGGCCAGCCGAAATCGAGTGGGACTCGATGGTCTGGCCGTCCTCGTCCTGCATCAGGTAGGTCATCGCGCCGTGCAGCATGCCCGGGCGGCCCAGGGTGATGGTCGCCGCGTGACGGCCGGTCTCCACGCCGTCGCCGCCGGCCTCAAAGCCGTAAATCTCGACCGAAGGGTCGTCCAGGAACGCGTGGAACAGGCCAATCGCGTTCGAACCGCCGCCCACGCAGGCGGCCAGGCCGTCGGGCAGGCGACCGGTTAGCTGCTGAATCTGCTCGCGCGCCTCCGTGCCGATGGCGTCGTGGAAGAAACGCACCATCGCCGGGAACGGGTGCGCACCGGCGGCGGTACCCAGCAGGTAGTGGGTGTTCTCGACGTTCGCAACCCAATCGCGCAACGCCTCGTTAATGGCGTCCTTCAGGGTGCGGGAGCCGTTCTGCACCGCAATCACCTTCGCGCCCAGCAGCTGCATGCGGGCAACGTTCAGGGCCTGGCGCTCGGTGTCTTCCTCCCCCATGTACACCACGCACTCCATGCCGAACAGGGCTGCGGCGGTCGCGGTGGCCACGCCGTGCTGGCCGGCACCGGTCTCAGCAATCAGGCGGGTCTTACCCATGCGCTTGGCCAGCAGAGCCTGGCCCAGCACGTTGTTGATCTTGTGGCTACCGGTGTGGTTCAGGTCCTCGCGCTTGAGGAAGACGCGGGCACCGGCGTGCTCCGAGAACTTCGGAACCTCGGTCAGCAGCGACGGACGGTTCGAGTACTCGGCGGAGAGGCGCTTGAACTCGGCCAGGAACTCGGGATCGTTCTTCGCCTCGTTAAAGGTGGTTTCCAGCTCATCCATGGCGGCAATCAGCGACTCGGGCATCCACCGCCCGCCGTACTCACCAAAGTAGGGGCCGGGGGCGTTCTTCAACGACTTACCGTTGAGGAAAGCATCTGCCAGGTTTTCGCTCATCACTATTCCTTCCCTGGATGGTTGATGCCGGATGCGCGAATCTCGCGGGCCCGCGGGGGCGGGGGCGGCGCATCGGGCCTGAACGGGGCGAGCCCGGCGGGCGTGTACGGGTTTTCCCGCGCCGTTTTAAGAAATGCGCGGAAAAAATCCGAAATGCTTAAAGAAAGCGTGCCGGCGGGCGTTCACCCATAATTTTCAATAGTACCCCGGGCGCGCCTGCCCGAATGTCGCCGAGGGGCGTGATAAGGCCCCAAGCGGGTCCATTCCGAAGGAAACCTAGAGCAATTCGCGCAGCTCTTCCATATCCTGAGACAGTACGGCGGAGACGCCCTCGCGCATCGACACCCCGTACAGGGTCTGCGCCATCTGCATCGTGCGCTTCTGGTGCGTCACCACAATCAGCTGGGAGCGCTCCCCCAGCTCGCCCAGCACCTGCAGCAGGCGCGAGAGGTTGCGGTCGTCCAGGGCGGCCTCCACCTCGTCGAGGGCGTAGAAGGGCGAGGGGCGCGACATATAAATCGCAATCAGCAGGGCCAGCGAGGCCAGCGAGCGCTCGCCGCCCGAAAGCAGGGAGAGTCGCTTGACCTTCTTGCCGGCCGGGCGGGCGTGAATCTCCACGCCGGCGTTCAGCGGGTCGGCGGGGTCGTCGAGCTCCAGGTGGCCCTCGCCGCCGGGGAAGAGCGTCGCGAAGATGCGGCGGTAGTGCGTGTTGATGTCCTCCAGCGCGGCGGTGAAGACCTCAGCGATGTGGGAACTCACCTCGTCCATGACCGTGTTGAGGTCGCGGCGAGTCGCCTTCAGGTCGTCAATCTGCTGGTTCAGGTAGGCGTGGCGCTCGGAGAGGGCCTCGTACTCCTCCAGAGCCAGCGGGTTGATGGCGCCCAGGGCGGTGAGCTCGGCGCGGGTCGCCTCCAGGCGGGCGCGCACAACGGCGGTGGGGATCTCGCGTTCGGAGGGCTCGTCCTCGGGGTTTTCCGCGCAGTCGGCATTTTCTACATTCTTTGCGGCGCTTTCGGTATTTTCGGTCGCTTCCTTTTCTGCGGTATTTTCGGGCGCCCCCGCGAAGCTTTCGATATTTTCGGAGATGTCCACGGGCAGCTGCTCGGAGTAGTCCTCCCCCAGCTGTTCCAGGCTCACGCCCGTCTGCAGGCGCACCCGCTCGGCCAGGGCCTGCAGGCGCTCCTGCACGCGGGCCGCCTCGGTCTGGGTGCGGGCCAGCAGGGTCAGGGCCGCGGCGTGGCTCGACTGCAGGTCGCGCACCTCCTCATCGGCGGCGAGGGCGCTCTCGCGGGTCTTCTCCAGCTCGGCGCTCAGCTCGCGCAGCTGCCCCTCGCGCTCGGTCACCTCGGCGGAGAGCACCTCGAGCAGTCGGCGGGCACGGCGCTCCACCGTGGCGGCGGGGGCTTGCTCCCCCGTGCCGGCCAGATACTCGTCCTCGCGGGTGCGGGCGGCGCGGTAGGCGGACTCCGCCTCGCTCACGGCACGCTCGGCGGCGGCCAGTCGCTCGACGTGGCGGGCGCGCTCGTTCTGAACGTTCAGCGCGGAGTCCTTCAGGGACTCGGCCTCCGCGCGGGCGCGGGCGTGGTCGGCGGCGGCCACGCCGGCGGCCTTGGCAGCCTCTCGCTCGTCCTCGACCGCGGATTCCGATGCGGCGCGGGCGCGGGCCACGGCGGCCTCGGCATCGTCCAGGGAGGCGCGGGTGAGGGCCACTGCGCGCTCGGCCTCCCGGTGGGCCGCGGCCAGCTCCAGGGCGCTCACGCCCTCGGCCGGGTAGAGCAGGCTGTAGCGGGTGTACTCGACTCCGCGTGCGTCAAAGACGCGCCAGAAAACGTCCCGGCCGGCGGTTTCTCCCTCGGGGGTCGAGGTGTCACTCTCGGAGCTTTCGAGGTTTTCGGAGTCGTTGGAGTCTTCGGGGGTTTCGGGGTGCGAGGGATTTTCGGCGGTCAGCAGGCGCAGGGCAGCCTCGGCCGCCTTGGGGCTCGGGGCGAAGAGGGTCCCGGCCAGGCGCTCACGCAGGGCGGCAACCACAACCCGCAGGGTCTCGCCGTCGATGCCACTCAGCGCGGCGGCCTCCTCGTTCAGGGGCTCGACGACCTCGAGGGCCGCGCGCACGCCCAGCTCGGCCAGGCGCTCCGCGTGAAGCTCGGGAAGCGAAGCGGCGGGGACTCGCTCGTGCGAGGGGGCCTCCCCGCGCAGGTGGGAACGGCCGGGGGCAGCGGAGGACTCGGTGAGTGCAGCCGTGGCCAGGGCGCTCAGGGCGCAGGCCGCCGCGCGAGCGTACTCGGGGTCAATCTGCACGGCGTTGAGCACGCGCAGGGCACCCGCGGCGGGCGCCCCGGAATCGGCCGGTTCGGCGTGCTCCAGTAGCTCGCCGGTTTCGGGATCGAACTCGTCCTCGCCTGGAGCGACAACATTCGACGCGGCATCCCCGGCAGGGTCCTCACCCAGGCTCTGCCCCAGCGCCTCACGCAGGGTCGCGGCACGCTCGGAGGCCGCCGCGTAGGCGCGGGTCGCCTCCACGGCCTCGGCGCGGGCCGCATCCAGCTGTTCCTGCGCGCGGGCCCGGCGGTGCGCTGCCTCCCCGGTGCTCCGCTCGCAACCCTCCACGGCCTCGGCGGCACGCTCCACCCGGGCGAGGGCCTCCGCGTAGCGCTCCTCAAAGCCGGCGTACTGCTCGGTGGCGCGCTCGGACTCCTCGCGGCGCTCCTCCAGCGCCTCCAGGGCGCGCTCGTATCCGGCGCGGGCGGCGGCGGTCGCCTCCGTCAGCTCCACGCGGTAGGTGCGCACGCGCTCGGCGGCGATGGACTGCACCGAGCGGGTGCGCGCCGCAGACTCGCGCAGGGAAGACACCGCGGCCTGGGCCGCCGTCACCTCTGCGGTGAGTCGAAGCTGCCCCTCGCGATGTGCCTCGGCCGCCTCGCGGGCCGCCCGCAGTTGTTCGCTCAGGCCCTCGGCGCGGCGGGTGCCCTGCGCCTCGGCGGTGGCGGCTTGCTCTTGCTCGGCGCGCAGAACGCCCAGCTGACGGGCCAGAAGCACCGATTCCAGCTGGCGGATGCGCCCCTGCAGCTGCCGCGCGGTCGCGGCGGACTCGGCCTGGTCGCTCAGCGGCTGAAGCTGCGAGTCCAGCTCGCTCGCCAGGTCGCTCAGGCGCGTCAGGTTAGAGGCCACCGACTCCAGTTTGCGGCTGGTCTTCTCCTGGCGGCGGCGGTACTTCACCACTCCGGCCGCCTGCTCAATCATGTCGCGGCGTTGCTGCGAGGTTGCGTGCAGGACCGCATCCAGCTGGCCCTGGCCCACGAGCACGTGCATGTCCTGACCCAGGCCGGCCTCCGACAGCAGGTCCTGGATATCGCTCAGGCGCGCCGGGGAACCGTTAATCTCGTACTCGCTGCCGCCCGAACGGAACATGGTGCGTGAAATCTGCACCCGATCGGCGGGAATACTGAGGGTGCCGTCCGAATTATCGAAGGTCAGCGTTACCTTGGCGCGGCCCAGGGGCGCGCGCCGCACGCCGTCGCCCGAGCCGGCAAAGATGACGTCCTTCATGCTGCCGCCGCGCAGGCTCTTGGCGCCCTGCTCGCCCATGACCCAGGCGAGCGCATCCAGCACATTGGATTTGCCGGAGCCGTTCGGGCCCACCACGGCGTTAATGCCGGGAGCGAACTCGAAGGTCGTGGCCGAGGCGAAAGACTTGAACCCGCGCAGGGTCAGCGACATCAGGTGCACAAGGGGCCTTTCTGCAGAGGAAGGTGCCGGAATCGGAGCGCCGCCGCGGCGAAGCCCATCGGCTCGAACCTGCAGCTCGAACCCGCAGGTCGGGCCTTTCGGGTGTGTGGGCGGCATCCCTCTAGTGTACGCGGTGCGGGGCCCACCCGGGGCTTACGCGCGCGGTGAACGGGGCCGTCCAGAACGAGAAATAAGTGGGGGTCTCCTCCGCGCCATGCGGTACATTGGAAAGAAGCATATGACATCTGCGGGGAAGCAGCACGCCTCCCCGCTTTTGCGTATGCACCCACTGACTTCTACCTCAAAGGCCCACATGTTGAATGCACCCGCCGATAAGGTCGGCACAAACTCCGACATTCGTCATTCCAACGCCGCGCTGCTCTCCATCGCCCACGAGCTACCGCCCGAGATTGTCACGAGCGACTATTTTGACGAGCAGCTGGCCGATACCTACAAGCGTCTGAAGATGCCCAAGGGCCTGCTCGAGCGCCTTGCCGGCATTAGCACCCGCCGCGGCTGGGCCGAGGGCCAGACCTTCGAGGACGGCGTGGTCGCCGCAGCCGAGAAGGCTATCGAACAGGCGGGTATTGACCGCTCCCAGATTGGCCTGCTGATTAACGCCTCGGTGACTCGCGATAACTTTGAGCCCGCCGTTTCGGTGGGTGTGCACGACCGCCTGGACCTGCCGCGTCACGCCCTGAACTTCGATATTACGAACGCATGCCTGGGCTTCGTGAACGCGATGACCGTCGCCTCCACCATGATTGACGCGGGCGCTATCGACTACGCCCTGATTGTGGCTGGCGAGGACCCCTCCCCGTGGCACCGTACCGCGGTGCGCATCCTGAATAACCCCGATTCGACCCGCGAGGATGTGCTGGCTCAGTTTGCGACCCTGACCCTCGGTTCGGGTGCGGCGGCGGCCGTGATTGGTCGCGCTGACCGTCATCCGGAGGGCCACCGCATCGTCGGTTCGGTGTCCCGCGCGGGCACCGAGCACCGCAACCTGTGCATCGGCGGCGAGGCCGATCAGGGTATGAACACCGACGCCGAGGGCCTGCTCAGGCACGGCCTGGAGCTCGTGGCGCAGGCCTGGGAGCAGGCGCACGAGGACGGCTGGGAGTGGAACGACATGACCTCCTACGTGACCCACCAGATTTCGAACGCCCACACGAACGCCATTATCGAGGCGGTCGGCATCGAGCGCGACCGTATCCCCCTGACCTTCCCGAAGTGGGGCAACGTGGCCGCCGCGGCGCTGCCGATGACCCTGGCCGAGTGCGCCCCCACCTATAGGGAGGGCGACCGTATTCTGTGCATGGGCGTGGGTTCGGGCCTGAACACCGCCCTGCTCGAGATTCAGTGGTAGCGACTCACCCCCGCGGGCCCTTCAGCCCGTTCGCCGCCCCCAACCGGCATCCCCTCACCGATTCCGCTAACCGCCGAAGCCCTCGGCCGGAAGGACCCCCAGTATGCGTCACCTGAACTTCCCCAAGACCCAGCCTCCCTACAACCCGGAGGAGTGGGCGGGCGTGGACCCGCGCTACTCCCACCGGCTGGAGGTGCCCACCACCGCCCCCATTGAGCGGCGGGCAAAGCAGGCGGACGCGCGCCGCTGGCACTACCTGGACAACCTACCGGTGCTCGCCGAACGCGGACTGGAGCCCATCGGCACGATTCTGTGCGTGCACGGCAACCCGACCTGGTCGTACCTGTGGCGCACCGTGCTGGATGCGGGCGTGAACGAGCGCACCCCGTGGCGCGTGGTGGCGGTCGACCAGATTGACATGGGCTTCTCGGAGCGCACCCACCTGGACCTGGAGGGCGAGCGCCGCAGCCTGGAGGACCGCATCGCCGACCTGGGCGACTTTACGAAGGCCCTTGGCCTGGATCAGACCGATCAGCCGGTCGTGACCCTCGCCCACGACTGGGGCGGCCTCATTTCCTTTGGCTGGGCCCTGGAGCACCGCAACCTTCTCTCGGGCGTGCTGCTGACCAACACCGCGGTGTACCACGACGGCATTGAGAACATTCCCGCCGCCCTGCGCCTGGCGTTGGGCGTGCACGAGCTGGGCACCCGTGATTCCACCGCGTTTATTGATGTGACCCTGGGCCTGGCCCAGAACGAGGGCCGCCTGCCCGAGCCCGGAACCCCCGGCGCTGGCCCCGCGGGCGGCCCCCTGCCGCAGCCGATGGGTAAGCAGCCCAAGCGCCTGTACCCGAGCCCGCTGAACGAGGCGATTTACCGTACCTACCGCGCCCCCTACGCCCACCCGGCCTGGCGCGAGGGCGTGCGCAACTTCGTGGGCGATATTCCGACCGGCACCGATGTGCCCTCGTACGCGCCCATGCAGCGCATTGCCGAGCAGATTCGTGACCTGGACGTGCCCGCGTTCTTCCAGTGGGGCACGAAGGATCCGGTGTTCCAGCGCCGCTACCTCTTCGACCTGATGGAGCGCATGCCGCAGGCGAAGGTGCACCGCTACGAGAAGGCCTCGCACCTGGTCATTGAGGATTACGATATTGCCTCCCCCATGATTTCGTGGCTTGCGCAGACCTTCGGCACAAGGGAGGATGGCGCTCTGGTGCCCCCGCACAACGTTGAGGCGGAGCATCGTGCCGCCCGCGCGCGCCGCCACGGTCTGACTACCGGCGAGGGCGCTATTACTGAGGGCGCTGTTCCCGCGGCGTTCCGCCCCATGCTCGCGGCCCTCACCGAGCGCGCCGACGACACCTCCGTGGCCGTGGTGGACATGGACCCCAAGGGCGATGGCACCACCGTGAGCGTGACCCTCACCTGGGCCGGGCTGAACCGCCAGGTCAACGCCGCCGCGGCCCGCCTTCACGCCCTGGGCGTGCGCCCGGGCGACCGCGTGAACCTCATGGTGCCGCCCGGTGCACGCCTGACCACCCTGATCTACGCCTGCCTGAAGCTCGGCGCGGTCATCGTCGTGGCCGACACCGGCCTGGGCTTGGCGGGCCTGACCCGCGCGCTGAAGGGCGCCAACCCGAGCTTCCTGATCGGTATTCCCGCCGCGCTGACCGCCGCCCGCACCCTGCTCTGGCCGGGCAAGCGCATCTCGGTGGAGCCGCTGGGTGCCGCGCAGGAGAAGCTACTGGGCGTATCCGGTTCCGTGTTCGCTGCCTCCGCCGAGGGACGACTCGGCGAGCCCATCCCCACCCCGACCGTGGTGGAGTTCCCCTCCCCCGTTCCGGATGCTGACGCGGCGGTGCTGTACACCTCCGGTTCGACCGGCCCGGCCAAGGGCGTGGTGTACACGCAGCGTCAGCTGGCGGGTATGCGCGACGCCATCGCAAACACCTACGGCTTCGCACCCGGTAGCGGCCTGGTGGCCGGCTTCGCGCCCTTTGCCCTGCTGGGCCCGGCCCTGGGCGCGACCAGCGTGACCCCGACCATGGACGTGACCCGCCCGAAGACCCTGACGGCCTCTGCCCTGGCCTCGGCCGCGGCGGCCATCGACGCGTCGGTCGTGTTCGCCTCCCCCGCCGCCCTGGTGAACGTAGTGGCGACCGCCGACGAGCTGAACGCTGAGCAACGTGCGGCGTTGGCTAAGGTTCAGACGGTGCTGAGTGCTGGCGCGCCGATTCCCGTGCCCCTGCTGGAGGCGCTGTCGGCCCTGGTGCCGAACGCCTCCCTGCACACCCCGTACGGTATGACCGAGGGTCTGCCGGTGACCGATGTGTCCTTCGAGATGATTCGCCAGGCGATTGCCGAGGGCACCCCGAACGCCGCCGGTGAGGTGCTCGACCCGTTCGCCCGTGACGGCGTGTGCGTGGGCTTCGCGGTGTACGGCGCGGCGGTGGCTATTGCACCGCTGCTGCAGGACGGTTCGGTCGATTCGCAAATGACCCACGAGCCCGGTGTGACCGGCGAGATTCTGGTCTCGGCACCGCACGTGAAGGACCGCTACGACACGCTGTGGGTCACCGAGGAGCAATCCATTAGCACCCCGGGTTGGCATCACACCGGTGATGTCGGTCACCTGGACGCTTCGGGCCGCCTGTGGGTTGAGGGCCGCCTCGCCCACGTGTTGCTGACCTCCCAGGGCGTGCTGACCCCGGTGGCCGCCGAGCAGTCCGCCGAGTCCCTGCCGGAGGTGCGCCGCGCCGCCCTGGTTGCGGTGGGCCCCGCCGGAACCGCCGCCCCGGTGCTGGTCATTGAGGCGTCCGCAAATACTGCCGTACTGGAGGCGCGTCAGTCGGCCTCCGCATTCAAGCGCGCCCTGCTCGATCGCGTGCCCGGCGTGGGCCGCTTCCCCATCGCGGAGGGCGTGGCACCCTTCGAGCTCTCCCAGCTGGTGCGCCGAAAGGTCGCCGAGGATACCGGCGTGGAGGTGGCCGCCGTGCTGGTGGTGCACGAGCATCCGACCGATATTCGCCACAATTCGAAGATTGACCGCCCCGCCCTGGGCGAGTGGGCGGCAAAGGTCCTCGCCGGGGCGTAAATCCGCCGGGTCTTTACTTTCTAAGGAGCATGATGTCCCCTCGTTCTTCTCGTGGGTCCTCTTCTCGCGAGGCTGCGTCCCGCCTGTCGACCGCGCACACGGCGGCCTCCCCCACGGCTCGTTTCCGTAAGCCGGCGCGCCCCCTGGCCGCCCGCTACAGCGACCCCGCGCCGCGTTCCCTGCGCGCCGTCGAGGAGTCGGACTTCGCGCCGCGTATTGGCGAGCGCATCCTCTTCACAGGTGCGTCGGGTCTGCTGGGTCGTGAGAGCGTGCTGGAGCTGCTGCGCGTCGGTTACGATGTGCGCGTTCTGCAGCGCGGCGACTCGGGCATCGCGGCCCTGCTACCCGATTCGATTCGCCCCCGCTTTGAGCAGGTGCGCGGCGACATCACGAACGAAAAGGTCGTCGACGAGGCCATGACCGGCGTGGACGGCGTGGTGCACGCGGCCGCGAAGGTTTCGGTCAGCGGCGAGTGGGCCGACTACGAGCGCATTAATATTGGCGGAACCCGCGTCATGCTACAGGCCGCCGTGAACCACTCGGTGCGCACCTTCCTGTACATTTCTTCGCCCTCGGTGGCGCACGCGGGATCTTCCATCGTGGGTGACGGCGCCGGCGTGGCATCCCCGGAGCACGCGCGCGGCAACTACGCCCGTTCCAAGGCGGCCGCCGAGCTGCTGGTTCTGGCGGCGAACGGCACGCCCCTGCCCTCGGGCGGGGTCATGCACACCGGCGCGTTGCGCCCGCACCTGATGTGGGGTCCGGGCGATACCCAGCTGGTGGAGCGTATTCTGGAGCGTTCCGCCGCCGGGCGCCTGCCGCTGCTTTCGGGCGGTACGGGCCTAATTGACACGCTCTACATTGATAACGCCGCGGATGCACTGGTGCGCGGCTACCAGCGCCTCGACGCCTTTGCGGGCCGGGCGCTGGTGGTCACGAACGGCCAGCCGCGCACTATCTCTGAGCTACTCGGAGGTTTCTGCGAGGCGGTGGGCGTTCCCGCCCCGCGCTTCTCGGTGCCCGCGAAGGTTGCGGCCCTGGCCGGGCGCGTAATCGAGCGCGTGTGGGAGCGTCTGCCGAAGAACGTGACGGCCGGCGATGAGCCGCCGATGACGGAGTTCCTTGCCGAGCAGCTCTCGACGGCACACTGGTTCGATCAGCGCCGCACCCGCGAGCTGCTGCAGTGGGAGCCCGCCGTGTCGATTGAGGAGGGCTACGAGCGCCTGGGGGCTTTCTACGGAGACAGGTACAGCCGCTAGGTGCAGGCGATAGGTACAGCCGCGGCTAACATTGATTAACTCGGGTAGCTTTCTTTACCACTTTCTTCAACCCTGCGAAGTAGATCCAACACCGCCTCGGTGCTTATCACCATGAGTTTTGGGTACCCGCATCCATCACTTACCGTGCTGAATCCGTAGCGCCCTTCGTAGTACTTTTCGAGTTCCTCGTTCCGCACGTGTAAGCAAAGGAAGCGGCTTCCAGAGATAGCAACCACATCACGATATTTACGGAAGACCTCCAGCATGAGCAATTCCCCCATGCCTTTACCTTGACCCTCAGTACGTAGGGCGAATTTTCCTAAAAGGTGTGCGGGATGGGTCTGGCTCGGCTCAATGCCAGAGCGCAGACGCTTCGTGAGGGACCCACCTGTAATCTGGTAACCACTTAGCGTAAAGTATCCAATCACGTCCTCCGGATCATCTGCGTCCCCCATGATCCATACGACGCTCCGGTGGAGTTTCTGGTACTCCCGAGCTTTGGTTTGCAACCAGTCGCCTAATTCGGTGCCTTCTCCCGAGCTCGTGGTAGTCTCAAAAAATTCCAGGTAGTGTTCCTCGTCAAGCTTTCTAACGGAATAGTTCATGACACCCGGCCGTTAGTTAGCTCGCGTCACGAGACGCTCAAGGAAAGGGGCGTGAGCAACGACCGGAACGGCCTCTAGATATGCCCATTCGTTCTCAGTAAGACACTCAACGAGAGGATCCGGTAGTTGGGCACGCAGGGCTTCAGGAATATCGCGCTTCAAGGCAAAGTAATCAATAATATCCGTTGCTTCCAGAGGAGCACGTCGGGAGCCCTCACGGCGTGAATCCCAAGCGTCCCGCCAAACCTGCTCTTCATGGGTCATATGGACCAGTTCCCAACGCGAAAATTGACCGTAGTACCCCCAAACGGCCTCAATAATCTGGACGTAGTAAGGATCTTCAGGCTGAGGCTCGTCCTCCAAAAGTTCCCGACCCAGCTCTAAGACATCGCGGTCAACATCGAGCCGACGAGCGTGAGCGGTCAGCAGCTCACCTACCACGGGTCCCATGGGCATCGCGTAGAAAGACTGCTCAAAAAGCCGCGAACCAGTCAGGTGAGCGTACCACCCGTAGGTGTAGAAGACCAGCTTCTGCAGGGTGAGTGTCGGCAGGCTCTCCTGACCGGAGACCTTTAGGATGTCGAGTGAGACATCAAAAACAGAGCGCATGGTTTTCACATCCTTTCGGTGTTGAAATTCAAAATGTCAGATAGTCTGGGCAGTACACCTTGCCGACCGTCCAATTATATTTAGCGTACACCGAATAATATTTTGGTGTATAAGCACTCGTCATTTCCATATCGTCGGTCACAGATAGGAATATCAACGTGTGAGGTTAGCGTGAGCGCGGCGCCCGCTGGCAGTGCGGGCAACGATAGGACGAACGATTCTGGAACGGCTCACGCACCATCAGGGAGGTGCGGCCCGCCTCCGCGCACCGGTGACAGGGCTCCCCGGCTCGCCCGTAGGCATTCAGCGAGCGCTCGAAGTAGCCCGACTCGCCCAGCACGTTCACATACAGGGCGTCGAAGCTTGTGCCACCAGCCGCTAGGGACTCGCGGAGCACGTCCGTCACTGCAGCCAGCAGGTCGCGGGTCTGCGCGGCGCTCAGGGTGCGTGCGGGCTTCGCGTAGTGCAGCCGCGCACGCCACAGCGCCTCGTCAGCGTAAATATTACCCACCCCGGAGATCACCGACTGGTCCAGCAGCACCTTTTTAATGCCGCTGGAGGTGCGCAGGAACTTGCGGCGCACCGCCACGGGGTCGAAGAATTCGTCCAGCGGGTCGCGGGCAATGTGCTTGACTGCCTCCGGTACTAGAAAATGCTCCGGTACTTCACCCGGCGCTGCTTTATTCGTTGCAACCGCTGCGGGTACGTCCGGTACCAGCGGGCTGAGGAACATGCCGCCGAAGATGCGCTGGTCCACGAAGAGCAAGCGCTGCCCGGTGCGTCCCTCCCCCTCGGAGGTTTCTTCGGGCCTGGCTTCCGCGGGCCCCAGTTCCAGTGCCACGCGCAGGTGCCGCGGCTGCTCATCAAAGGCCGCGCGAGCCTCCGAATCATTACCCGAGTCGCTACCGGAATCATCGCCCGGCTCATCGCGCACGAGCAGCTGACCGCTCATGCCCAGATGCACCACGAGCGCCTCATTGGCGAGCGCACCGTCCGGCTCGCTCAGGGTCAGCCACAGGTACTTGCCGCGACGGTAGGCACCGCGCAGCGTCCTGCCGGTGAGCGCCGCCTCGAACTGGGCGGGACCGGGCAGGTGTCTACGTAGCGAACGTGCATCGACCACGCGCACCGCCTGCACGGGGCGGCCCAGCGAATGGTCGGCTAGACCTGCGCGAACGGTTTCTACCTCGGGCAGTTCGGGCATGGTTCCCTCCAATCAGCGGGGCTACAGAATCAAGAGCCCGCAGAGCTAACAGGCCTGCAGGATACTTGAATGAGCCTAAACCAGAACCCGGTACGCCTGCTCGGCGGCCAGGCGTTCCGCTTCCTTCTTGCTCGGGCCCACGCCGATGCCCGTCTTCTGGTGCGCCACGATTGCGACCGCGGTGTACACGCGCGCGTGGTCGGGACCCTCACCGGTGACTTCATAGCTGACGTCCCCCCAGCCGCGGGCGGTGGCGAGGTTCAGCAGGTCGGTCTTCCAATCGCGGCCGGAGTTCAGCACCTTCTCGTCGTCGAGCAGCGGCGCGATTAGGCGCAGAACCAGCTCGCGGGCTGCCTCGCGACCGCACTGCAGGTAGGTCAGGCCAAAAATCGCTTCCATGGTGTCGGCAAGGATCGAGTCCTTATCGGCGCCGCCGGTGTGAATCTCGCCCTTACCGAGCAGGATGTACCTGCCCAGGTCCAGGTCGCGCGCTACCTTCGCCAACGCCACCGTAGACACCACCACATGGTGCAGCTTCACGAGCTCACCCTCGGGTAGCTCGGGGTAGCGTCGGTACACTTCTTCAGCGATCGCCAGGGAAAGCACCGAATCGCCCAGGAACTCCAGGCGTTCGTTGTGCTCCACCCCGGGGTTCTCGAAGGCGTAGGAGCGGTGGGTTAGGGATAGCAAAAACGTCTCGGCGTCGATATCGACCCCGAGACGTTTACGCAACTCCCTAGTATCAACACTAGGAAATTCAGTCATAAGGATTCACCGCTTCTTAGGCGTCTGCAACCTTACGGCCCTTGTACTCCAGGAACAGGGCGTTGCCTGCAGCGTCGGTTACAACCTTTGCCTGGTGGGGCAGGCTGTAGGTCACGCGACCGTTTTCAACGGTCTTAACCAGCTGGGGCACGGATGCCTTCCACTGGGAACGGCGTGCGCGGGTGTTAGCGCGGGACATCTTGCGCTTGGGAACAGCCACAGCTATCTCACAATCTCTAGTAACAACAATTTAGTTTTCGGTATCTGCGCCGAGCAGGCCCTGCAGGGCCGACCAGCGCGGATCCAACACCTCGTGATGATGCCCGGGGTCATCCTCCAGGCGCGCACCGCAATCGGCGCACAGACCCTGGCAGGTGTCCCTACAAACAGGCTGGAACGGCAGTTGAAGGATTACTGCGTCCCGCAGTGCCGGTTCAAGGTCGATCGAATCATCCTCAACGGCGTACTGCTCATCTACTTCGTCTTCGGGGCCGCCAGCCGGGGCCTTCTCAAAGACGAAAAGCTCTTGAATATTGGCCGACATCTCGTAATCAATCGGATCCAAGCAGAGGCTACACTCGCCGTGTACATCCACGACAACGGAGCCGGTAACTAGGATACCATCAACAACAGACTCCATACGAATATCGAGGTCAATATCCGAACCCTCTTCCACGCCGATGAGCGCGTTACCCAGGTCTGCCGGTGCAGGCACGACCTCGGTGAGGGTTTCCATGGTGCCGGGACGGTGCATCAGGTTAGTAACCGATACCACCAGCGGCGATGCGTCTGCACGTGAAATGGCGTTTCTCCTTACGAAATGTATAAACCAAAGTCCCATTTTAGGGGTGGTTCGCGCGGTTAATCAAGATTAAGGCTCTTTTAAATCCAATTAAGTGGCGCTCACCTCTTAAATATCTCCTCAAGGAGGCGCCGCGCGGCGCTTAACCGGCCGGCCGGGGACGTTGCAGAGGCGGTTAAGCGCCCGGTCGGCGGTGCGGGAGCCGTACCGATGGGCATGTCGGCGGGCGTGTCGGGCGGGTGCGCCCGCCGGTTTTGCGGGGCTCTCTACTAGGCGCTCTTCAGGGCGCGGGCCACCGCCTCCGGCACGAAGGGGGTCACGTCACCGCCCAGCGAAGCCACCTCGCGAATAATGGTCGAGGACACCGCCCCGTAGCGGTCCTCACCCGCCAGGAACACGGTCTCCACGCGCGCCAGGTGACGATTCATGCTCGCCATCGGAGCCTCGTAGCTGTAGTCCGTCGCCGAACGCAGGCCCTTGACCAGCACCTTCGCGCCGCGCTCGGCCGCGTACTCGGCCAGCAGCACGCCCGGCGGAATCGGTTCCACGCTCACGCCCTCAATGCCGAGCTCGCGCAGGGATTCCTCCACGAGCCGCACGCGCTCCTCGAGGGAGAAGCGGTACTTCTTGGCGCTGTTATGGGCCACGCCCACGATGACTTCATCGAAGAGCTCGGCGGCCCGGGCAATGATTTCCAGGTGACCGTGGTGCACGGGGTCAAAGGATCCGGGGCACAGGGCAATCATGCGGTAACCTCCGCGGTGTCGAAGTGGTGAGGGGTTGTTTCGTCGGCAGAGTCGTCGGCGGGATCGTCTCCGTCGGCCGGCTCTTCGGGCTCAACGTAGTAGAGCACCGTCTCGCCGTGCTGGCGGGTCGAGAAGCAGTGCAGCTCGCCGCCCCACTCGGGTTCCGCATCGCGCGAAGAACGCTCCACCACCACGACGGCACCCGGGGCGAGCTTGGGGGTCAGCGCCCGCATGAGCTCGCGCACCTGCTCGTTCGGCATGGCGTAGGGCGGGTCCACAAACACCAGGTCCCACGGGCCCGATGCGGTCTGCACGTAGCTCAGCGCCTGAGACTGCTGCACGCGCGCCGCAGAACCGGCAGCTTTGCCGCCCATCGCCTTCTGCACCGCCTCGACGTTGCGACGAATCACCGCAACCGCCTTCGGGTAGGTGTCCAGCAGGGTCACGGAGGCCGCCCCGCGGGAAAGCGCCTCGCATCCGAGCGCACCCGAGCCACCAAAGGCATCCAGTACGCGGGCGTCGCGCAGCAGGTCGTAGCTCTCCAGCTTGGAGAAGAGGGATTCTTTCACCCGGTCCGTGGTGGGGCGTGTGTTGTCCCCCGGCACCGAGGCCAGGCGCACGCCTCCGGCGGCACCGGCAATAATGCGGCTCATAGGGTCTCTCCTCTGAAGTAGTTGACTAACTAGGTAACGGCGGTGTGGTGCAGTTACGGTTTGGGCGGGCACGGTTTTAGCGAACAGTGGGCAGAGTGTGCTCCCCATTCCCCGAGCACCTATCCCCTGCCGAGGAAGGCCTCGCGGTCAGCGTCCAGGGCACGGTCAATCGTGCGGGCCAGCGACGGGTGCTTAGCCAGCGTCGGGTCCTTCTCAACCACCGAGCGGGCATCCTCGCGGGCACGCTCAATAATGTCGGCATCGGCGAGCGCCCGCAGGAACCGCAGGGTGCTCTTCGAGCCCGATTGTGCAGCACCCAGAATATCACCCTCACGGCGCTGCGCCAGGTCGATGCGGGAGAGCTCAAAGCCGTCCGTGGTGGAGGCAACCGCATCCAGACGCTCGCGGGACACGCCGCCCTCCTCCTGGCGGGTCACCAGCAGGCAGGTGCCCGCGTAGCCGCCGCGACCCACACGACCGCGCAGCTGGTGCAGACCCGAGATGCCGAAGCGGTCGGCGTCCATGATGATCATGAGCGTGGCGTTCGGGACGTTCACACCCACCTCGATGACGGTGGTGCTGATGAGCAGGTCAATCTCGCCGCGCTCGAAGGCGGTCATGACGGCGGTCTTCTCCGCCGGGTCCATGCGGCCGTGCAGGGTGCCGATGCGCACGCCGACGAGGGAATCCTCGGCGCTCAGGTAAGCGTGCATGGAGGCCACGGAGGTCAGTTGCACCTTGCCGTCGCTACTGGCCCGACCACCCAGGCCCGGGGTTCCTGCAACGGTCGGGACGGAGGCGCCGAAGAACGCGGCGCCCTCCTCCAGGCCGTCGCCGTCCTCCCCGATTTTGGGTACGACAACATACACCTGGTGCCCCGCGTCGATTTCTTCGCGGGCGCGCTGCCACAGGCGGGAGGCCCAGGCGGGCTTCTCGGCGAGGGGCACCACGTGGGTCGAAATCTTCTGGCGGCCGGCGGGCAGGGTGTCCAGCACGGACACATCCAGGTCGCCGAACACCGTCATGGCGACGGTGCGCGGAATGGGCGTCGCGGTCATGACCAGCCGGTGCGGCAGGGCGCCGTCGGGGCCGCGCAGGCCGTCGCGCTGCTCCACGCCGAAGCGGTGCTGCTCGTCCACCACGACCAGGCCCAGGTCGTTGAAGCGCACGTCGTCGGAGAGCAGGGCGTGCGTACCAATCACAATCTGCGCGGTGCCGTCGGCGAGCTCCTTCAGCACCTGGCGCTTGGCGCGGGTGCCCATGGAGGCGGTCAGCAGGCGCACGCGCACAGTCCCTTCGGGGATTCCTCCGGCAGAGCCGTCAGAGTCCTCGGGCGCGGCCATATCCCCCAGGATGTCCAGCACCGAACGCAGGTGCTGCTCGGCGAGCACCTCGGTCGGGGCGAGCATCGCGGACTGGCCGCCCGCATCGGCCACCTGCAGCATGGCGCGCAGTGCCACCACGGTTTTGCCGGAGCCCACATCACCCTGCAGCAGGCGGTTCATGGGCGATTCGCTCGCGAGGTCGGCGGAGATTTCCTCCCCCACCTTCCGCTGCCCCTCGGTCAGCTCGTAGGGCAGCACCTCGAGCAGGCGATCGGCCAGGCCGTCCTTGATGGGCGGCCGGGCCTGCGTGCGGTGCGCTGCTCGGGCCGAGTGCAGGCGCGCCAGGGCGCTCTGCAGCACGAAGGCCTCACGGTAGCGCATCTGCGCCTGGGCGGCACGCCACGTGTCCTCGGTGTCGGGGGTGTGCAGGGCGCGGTAGGTCCAGGCGAGGGAGGGCACCTTGCGGGCGCGACGAATCGCGTAGGGTACCGGGTCCTCGAGCTCCTTGAGCGGAACCTTCTCTAGCAGCTGCTCCATGTACCCGGCGATGCGGTCGGTGGGCAGCTTGGCGGGGGCCCGGTAGACGGGCACGGGGGCGGTGGCGGCCTCGTTCATCTCGGAGCCGGAGGCGTCCTTCGAGAGCAGGGCGTAGTGCGGGTTGGTGAGCGTGTACTCGCCGCGGTAGATGCCGACTTTACCGGAGAACATCATGGTTTCGCCCTCGCGAATTTCGCGGGCGGCGGTCCAGGCGTTGAAGAAGGAAAGCTTCATCTGCGCGCCGATGAGCGGCGCGGGTGCGGGCACGCCAAAGAGGCCGCCCTGCTCGGGGCGGGTAAAGTCGTCCTGCCCGTAGGAGTCGGCGTAGCCCGTGTAGGATGCGGGCGCGGCGAGGGAGTCGATGCGCGGGTTGTGCTGGCCGGTTGCCTGCCAGCGCAGACCCAGCCTGGATGCCCCCCGGGAGGAGGTGCCCGGGGCGGAGGCGTTGGCGCGGCCGGGAGTCACGGACACGATGCCGCCGAAGCCGCTCTCCTCGTGTGCGGAGGAGTCGGCGAGCCGGTCGGTGATGGTCACCTCGGTGATTTTGCCGCGGCGGGCCGCCATGGTTCGGGTGCTCACGTGCACCACGCGCGCAATGATGGTGACGTCCTGCCCCTCAACGAGTTCGGCAAAGGAGCTGAGCTCACCGCGCGGCAGGTACTTGCGCGGGAAGTATTCGAGCATCTGGCCGACCGTGGTGATTCCCAGGTGCGTGGCGATGGCCTTGGCGCTGGGGGCGGGCAGGTACTTTTTGAGGGGCGTGTTCTCGAGGCTGTCCTCGGCGGCGTAGCGCGCCAGGGCACGACTTTTGGCCTCCGCGGCAACTGATGCGGAGGTCGATTTCTCAGCCGGGGCCCTCCGTTCAACCGCAGCTTTCCGTTCAGCCGGGGCCTTCTTCGCGGAGGCTTTCTGAGCTAGTTCTTTCTGCGCCGGTTTCTTTCGGGCGGGTGCCTTCCGTGCCGGCTTCTTCGGCGTGGGCTCCTCCGGTTGAGTCGTCTCCGGCTGAGCCGTCTGCCGGGCGGCCAGCGCGATATCCACGAGCTCGTAGAGCGCATCGTCGGTCATGGCGTGCGCGGCGGGGCCCAGCGAATGTTTGAGCGCCCTGAGCGCCTTACGGTAGGGTGCGCTGGTTCGACGCGCGGCCCGTTCGCTCAGCTCCTCGCGGCTCGCCTCGCCGCGGGCGAAGGAGGCAAGGTCACGGACGGTCAGCTCGGCCGTGGTGCGCAGCTGTTCGTCGCTGAGGAGGGGCACCCCGCGTTCCCTCTTGTGAGGTTCGGCGAGCGCAGCGGGTTCAGCCTTCTCGGCGGGTACAACAGGATCGGTGGGTTCGACGGGCGCGACAGGCTCAGCCCCGAAAATGCCCAGGTCCAGGGCCTCCTGTTCGGGGCTGTGCTTTGGGGTGCGGCGCGGGCTCATCTGCAGCTCTCCGCGTGGTGCCCGTCCGCGAGCGAGGAGATGCGCTCGTCCGACCACTCCCCGTATGAGGTCACGAGCCGGCGTGCCGGTTCCACCTCGGGCACGTGCACGTGCACGGCCCAGAGGCCTGCGGCCATATCCAGCGGGGTGATGAGCAGGCTATCGCCCATGCCCTCCAGCTCGAGACGCAGCTGAGCCATCGCGAGGGGTTCGCAGCGCAGGGTACCCATGAGTTCCCAGCCGCTCTCCCCCTCCTCTGCGGGAGTCTTCGCACCCGGGGCGGGGGCGACCTGTGCGGGTGCCGCGGAGGCGGGGGTCAGCATACTCCGGACCTCCTCCTCGCTCAGGGTTGCGCCCTCCCACCTCGGGTTGGCGTGCACAACGGCCAGGTAGAAGCCGAGGGCGCCGGCGTCCACGCTTCCGGCCAGGTGCGGTGCGGGCGGATGCTCGGCGGTGCGTTCCAGGGCTCTCAGCATGGCGGCGCGGCGGGCGCGGTTCAGAGGGGTTTCTGCACTCTCGGCATCCTCCGCCTCGGCACCATTCGCCCCGTTAGCTCCGGGCTCGCCAGCTTCGGGTTCATCAGCGCCGTGCGCAAGTTTCTCGGGGGCGTTCTCCCCCTCGGGGTAGTACAGCCCCAGGCTGGCCAGCTCCACCATGACGGAAAGCATCGTGGAGGGCACCATCTGCTCCCCCACGCTCGCGCGCACGCGCTCGGCGGCGCAGGCCATGGCGCGGGCCTCGGCCACCGCGTAGTCAAAACCGCGGGGCGCCTCGAGGTCTCCGCTTCCCGAAGCGGCCGCGTGAGCCGCGCGCACCCGCTCCTCATCTCGGGCGAGGGCGCTCAGCAGGGGCAGTTCCTCAGCCTCCGGACCCAGTTCCTGAGCAAGGTTGCCGGGCAGGCCCCAGTAGCTGCGCACGGCTTCCAAGCCCCAGGCGCAGAGCAGCGTTCCGGAGTTGCCGCGGGCCATCCGCGAGGCGCTCACGATGGCGCGCTCGTAGATTCCGCCCAGGCGCACCCACAGGTGGGCCAGCCCGGGCACGTCCTCGCGGTCAGCGGGGTCCTCGAAGAGGAGTTCCTCCATGCCCCGGTCGAATTCCTCGGTGAGCGTGCGCAGGGTGTGGGCCAGGTTCGACCCGGTGTCGTGGTCGGGCACGGGAAAGCCGTTGAGCTCGTTGAGGGGTTCGCGGTAGTGGTCCACCACGGCCCGGGCGCTCGCGGACCAGGCGATACCGAATCGATAGGCTCGCATGCAGGCGCGGCGGTACACCTCGCGGGCCTCGCGCAGTGAATCATTGCGCTCGGGGCCGGTCGGTGCAGAAGCGCTATTCGGCCCCTCAGAAAGGCCCCCGGGACGGGCATCACCGCGGGTTCCGGCGGGCCGGGTGCCCCGCGAGTCTTCACGTTCTGTCCTCATGCTCCCCTCCTGCGGTTCCGGTTTCTGGTGTTTCCGCGAGCCCACGCGCGCCAGGGCTGGCCCGCGCCACGGCTAATTGCGGTAATTCGCAGGTCGGCGGGTGGGCGTCACTTTAGCACCCACACCCCTGCTTCGTATTTCTATTCTAATAGAATTTTCGATTAAATGTACGGTATTTTCCGCGAAACCCAAGAGTCTAAGAACCCGCGGGTCCCGGCTCGCGCTAGGCCCCGTAGTGTTCCCAGCCCAGCTCGCTCAGGGGCACGCCGTTCATGAGCACGGCACCGGCCGCGAGCGACCCGCGATGCCCCGCACCGTAGTGCCCACCGGCCAGGGGATCCGCACTGTGGGCTCGGCCCGCGCGGTCCACGCGGCACGAGCCCAGGGTCGTAAAGCCCTCGGGCACCTCCGCGGGGAAGGCCGCCAGCAAGCCGTGATCCTCTCCCCCGCCGAGCACGAAGGCCCTGGCCAGGGAGGCGGGACTCTCGGCCCCCTCGTTGTGTTCGACGATGGTCAGCAACAGACGGGCCACGGGCAACAGGGGCGAGGCAAGCGCATCCACGGCGGCCTCGTCCAGGTGAATCTGCACGCCGGATGCGCGGGCGATCCGGCCCGAATCCTTGACGAGCCCATCGGAAACGTCCAGCATGGCGTTCGCGCCCGCATCGCGCGCCGCCTCGCCCAGGGGCACCGGGCTGACCGGGCGCATCTGCGCATCAATGGCACGTTCGCAGGCCTCGAGCATTTCGGCAGCTTCGGCGCTATTCAGGGTTCCGATGAGGTCCAAAAGCCCCTCGGACAGGGGAATTTCGGGGAGCGGATCGTGGGACAGCCCGCCGTTCGCGATGCCCTTCAGCAGCACCATGGCGGGGCGGGATAGCGGGTTGAGGAGCAGCCGCAACCCGGCGTCGGCCCAGCCGGTACGCCCGGCCAGCGCAAGCGTGTCACCCGCCTGCGCGCCGGAGCGCAGCACGGGCCTGTCGGTGCGGCCCAGGGCGGTGACGGTTACCGAAATCTCGCCGGAGGCACCCATGTCGCCCCCGGCGATTGTGCAGTCTTCAGCTCCGCAGGCGCGCACGCCGTCCACGAGTCCCCGGGCGAAGTCCTCGACCCAGCCGTAGGGGGTTTCACCCGGCAGGCTCAGGGATGCGAAGAGGCTCACGGGCCGCGCGCCCATGGCGGCGACGTCGGCCAGGTTTTGCGTGGCCGATTTGCGGCCGACCTCGTACCCGCCACTACGGGTTCCGTCGAAGCCCCCGAGCCAGGGGTCCATAAAGTCTTGGTTTTGCACGAGGGTATCGGTGGTGACCACGGTCCGCTCGGTCGAGGGGGTCAGCACGGCGCAGTCGTCTCCGGGTCCCACCTCGAGCGCTTCGGTGCGCCCCGATGCGCGGAGTGCATCGGTCACTCGTTCGTTATGCGCCTCGATAATGGGCATGAAGGCGCGCAGAACGCGGGACTCTCCCAGCTGCGCGAGAGGCGTCTCGCGCGTGGGATGGTCCCGCGTTTCACTAGATGTTTGAGGATTCACACCCTTAATTATCGCGTATTCTGCGCTACGCGTTAGCTCGCGGCTGCTTTTCTCACTAGGGAGAATGACGGCCTGGTCTCTACCCGTTCGGGAGTCTTAGCTTCCCTGGCTGAAGTAGCGGATTGCCAGGGCAATCAGCACGATGCCGATGAGCGAGAAGAGAATCAGCGGCGCGATGCCGGACAGGCCCGAGTCGTCCGCGTCGGCATTCTTCACGGCCTGCTCCTGCGAGGCGTTCGCGCCGTCGGCCTTGGTCACGCTCTTGGCGGAGCGGCTGGCGGTAGCGGACGCGGAGGAGCTGGGCGACTTCGATGCTGCCGCCGAGCTGGGCGACTTCGAGGGGCTGGCCTCTGCAGTTCGGTCATCCTCGGACTTATTACGCGAAAGGTAACCGGCCACCCAATCGGCTGCACCGGGGATGGAATCCTGCGAACCATTGTTCGCCGCGATGCGTCCCAGCGTGGTGGAGCCGGAGGGCAACGGATCCTCATCGGTGTCACCAATCGGGGTCGGCTTTGCGGACTCGCTCGATGCCGACGAAGTGCTCGGGCGCACCACCTCGATGGAGATGACGGTGTCCTCTTGACGCCTGGTCGGCGCAATAACCTCACGGTCCACCGAGGGCGCCGGCGCCACGGGCTCTGTCTCCGGAGGAGCCACCGGTTGGTTCGGGGTGTTATCCCTGGGTTCGTCAGAAATCACGGGGATAACGGGAACCACCGGATCCTGGGAAACGTTCTTCGTGGGCTCCGGATTGGGCACGGGGACAACCGGCTGTTGCTTAGGTTCCTGAGTGGGGTCCTTAACCGGGTTCGGGTCTGCGTCCTTCGTGGGTTCCTTGGACGGCTCGGGGACGGGGTCCTGAGTCGGTTCAGGGATGGGGTCCTGGGTCGGTTCAGGAGTCGGGTCCTGGGTCGGTTCAGGAGTCGGATCCTGAGTAGGCTCCGGTGTCGGCTCGGGGGTCGGATCCTGAGTGGGTTCCGGAGTCGGCTCGGCACTCTTCGAAGGCTCGGGGGTGGGCTCAGCAGTCTTCGACGGTTCCGGGGTCGGCTCGGCGCTCTTAGAAGGCTCCGGAGTGGGCTCAGCAGTCTTCGAAGGTTCCGGGGTGGGCTCGGCGCTCTTCGACGGCTCCGGGGTCGGCTCGGCGCTCTTCGACGGCTCCGGGGTCGGCTCGGCGCTCTTCGACGGCTCGGGGGTGGGCTCGGCGCTCTTCGAAGGCTCCGGAGTGGGCTCAGCAGTCTTCGACGGCTCGGGGGTGGGCTCGGCAGTCTTCGACGGTTCCGGAGTCGGCTCGGCGCTCTTCGAAGGCTCCGGGGTCGGCTCGGCGCTCTTAGAAGGCTCGGGGGTGGGGTCCGCACTCTCAGAAGGTGCCGGAGCGGCCTCCTTGGTCGGCTCAGCACTCTCGGACGGGGTCGGCTGGGCATCAGAAGTAGCGCGAGGGGATGCCTCAGCATCGGCCGTCGCGGAGGAAGTAGCTTCAGTGGTAGGCCATGCACTCACCGTAGCTAGGGTAGGAACTGTAGTCTGCGAATGTTCGTCAACGGCGGGGTCTAGGGTTTGGTCTGCAGCGTTTTCGGGGTGCACCGGTACCTGGGCGGCATCCTGTATATCCTGCGCAAACGAGGCTACAAAGGGGCTTCCGGAAGCAACCAGTGCTGTCGCCAGACTCGCAGAGACCACCTTACGGTTTCGTTTTCCCAAAAGGTTGTCCTTGACTTTCTGATATTTCGTGAGTGAATAGGTATCCCATCAGTGAGCGACGGAACACCATCAGTTATTCTACCGAATTAGCGGATTCTTTCCTGTCTATCTTATCGCTTTGGGTATGTCTTCGGGGCTTGTCATGAATTTTTACGACCGCTTATCCGGGTTTATTACCCTTTGCGGGCGCTACATTCACTTGCGAGAAAATTTGCGTTACCCCTAATCGGTATGCACTTTTACTCGATAAATCGCAAAGGCATCCTAAAAGTATAACCGTCAAGTGATTTTTCGCACCAGAGAAATTAGAACGTCTCTCATGTATCCTGAGAATCCCCCTGCGGCTCGGCCGGTGGGGCGCGATGGCTCCGAGAGAGCGCACACAAGCCGGGGCACCGTACGTAAGACAGAATACGGCGCCCCGGCTAATGCAGAAACTAGCGCAGGCCCAGGGGGCGTTCCATCGCCAGGGTCAGCAGCTCGCTAATCAGGTCGGTGTAGGAAATACCGGTGTTCTCCCACATGGTCTTGTACATCGAAATCGGGGTGAAGCCGGGCATGGTGTTCACCTCGTTGATGACCAGGCGGCCGTCCTCGGTGTAGAAGAAGTCCGCACGAGACAGACCCTCGCCGTCCAGTGCCAGGAACGCCTTCACAGCCAGCTCGCGCAGGCGCTCCTGCACATCCTGCGGCAGGTTCGCCGGGCACACGGTCACAGCGGAAGACTCAGAAACGTACTTCGCCTCGAAATCGTAGAAACCGTGATCCTGATCCACAACCTCAATTTCGCCGGGGTAGGATGCGCGCGGCATCTCGCCGTGGTGGCCGTCGAGCACGGCGCACTCAATCTCGCGGCCCACGATGCCGGCCTCGATGATGATCTTCGGGTCGTGACGGCGAGCCTCCTCGATGGCGGGCACGAGCTCCTCCACCGAATCCACCTTGGTGATGCCGAAGGAGGAACCTGCGCGGGTCGGCTTCACGAACATGGGGAAGCCCAGCTTCAGCACGCGCTCCAGAATCTGCTCGCGGTCCTCGTGCTCCCACTGGCGGTTGGTCACGACCTCGTAGGGGCCGACCTCCAGGCCGGCGGACTCGAAGGCAACCTTCATGAAGTGCTTATCCATGCCCAGGGCCGAGGCGGTCACGCCGCAACCCACGTAGTGCAGGTCAGCCATCTCCAGCAGACCCTGCACGGTGCCGTCCTCACCGAAGGGGCCGTGCAGCAGCGGGAACACAACGTCCACCGGCGCGGTGCGGGTAACGTTGCCCTCAGCGTCCACCAGGGTCAGGCGGGAATCGCCGGTGCCCATCGGCAGGAATACCTGCTGGGTACCCTCGGGGAACTCCGCGGTACCGCGAGTGCCGGCAGTCAGCTCGGCAAGCTGCTGCTCGTCGGTCAGGTACCAGCGGCCGTCACGGGTAATGCCGATAGTGATGACGTCGTAGGCGGTGCGGTCAATAGCGCTCAGCACGCCAGCGGCGGTAATGAGCGAAATGGGGTGCTCGGAGGAGCGGCCACCGCACAGCAGGGCGACGGTCTTCTTCTCGGTCATGTGTTTCTCCTAGTCAATGTTCCCCTACCATTAGGTCCGGAAGGTGGAACGGCAATGCATCAATAATCCTAACGCACGAATACCGTCGCGGTCACTGATGCGTTTCTCACGCACCGGTTTTCCGCAACGGTATCCGTCCTTGGATGTTTACATTCAATCTTCTTCTAGTATGTCCTGGCACACAACCCGAATCAAGGGGTGCCAGCACATCAGAAAGCTTTAACCCTAGTGGCCCTCGTGCTTGAGGCGGCGCCCCAGCAGCTTCGGGGCGAGGTCCTCGATGCTGATGCGGCCCGAAAGCACCGCCACCACGGCCTCCACGATGGGCATTTCCACACCGTGGCGGCGAGCCAGCTCGGCCACCACGGGAGCCGACTTAATCGACTCGGCCGTCTGACTCATGTGCTCGTGCAGGCGGTCGGGGGCAACCCCCTCGGCCAACAGGCGGCCGGCCGTGTGGTTACGGGACAGTGGTGAGGAGCAGGTGGCGATCAGGTCGCCCATGCCGGCCAGTCCGCTCATGGTCGAGGCCTCGCCACCCAGCGCCACCGCCAGGCGGGTAATCTCCGCCAGGCCGCGCGTCATGATGGAGGCCTTCGAATTATCGCCGTAGTTGCGGCCCTCGCAGATACCCACGCAGAGGGCAATCACGTTCTTGACCAGGCCGCCGATTTCGGTGCCGACCACGTCCGTGTTGGTGTAGGGGCGGAAGTAGCCGCAGGCAATGGCCCGGGCTACGGCCTCGGCCACGGGCAGGGTGCGGGCCGCCACGACGGATGCCGTGGGCTCCTCCCCCATAATCTCAGTGGCCAGGTTCGGTCCCGAGAGCACGCACACGCGGTGCGGAATGTGGCCGATCGCGCGCACATCCGCGCCGCGCATCGCGAGGGCCTCCTCCAGCTCCTCGGTAATGACCTGCGACATGCGCAGACCTGTGCCGGTTTCCAGGCCCTTGGCCAGGGAGACCAGCAACGCATCCGGTTCGATGAAGCGGGCGTAGTTCTGCAACTGCGAGCGCAAAACCTGTGCCGGCAGAGCCAGGACCACCAGGTCCGCCCCGGTCAGCGCCGAGGGCGCGTCCGCGGTGAAGTGCAGGTTGTCGGGGAGCTTAATGCCCGGGAAGTAGCGGGAGTTCTCGCGGGTGCGTTCGCACTCGGCCATGGCCTGCTCGTCGCGACCGATGAGGGTCACGCGGGTGTCGTCGCCGCGCTCGCGAGCGGCGTCCGCCGCGATCTTGGCGAAGGCCGTGCCCCAGCTACCCGCGCCGAGAATCGCAATGGATTCCACGGTGGGTGAGAGGGTGAACTCGGGGCTCGGTGCCGGGGTTCGTCCAAAGAAGCTCATGGGAACCTGTCTCTCTCGCGCTTCCCCACGGATGCGGGGTGCGGGCATAGGTGTGGCTGGTAAGGGGAGGGTGCGAGCCGGGATCGTGCGGGCGGCCGGGGCGAAGGTCTACTTCGCGTCCGGTTCGCCGAGGGCGCCGCCGACCGGACCCGAGGGGGTGCCGGGGGCTTCGCGGCGCTTAGTGCGCGGGTTCCAGCGTCCCTCGGGGGCCTTCTCTCCGCGGATTTCCTCCAGCTCGGCGGTAATAGCGTCCAGCATGGCGTCGGTGACCACGCCCAGTTCGGTGCGAGTGTGCTTCGCCTCCGGGCTGGGGTCAGCCACGAGGGAGGCGATGTCGAGGGCCGGTCCGACCTTTACTCGCACGGTCTTGCGGGGGAAGAGCGAAACCTTGCGCTTTTCCTTCACGCGACCGTCCTCGCCGGGCTCATCCACGTAACCGAGAATCTGCTCGTCACCCCAGTGCGCCACCGGGTAGACGGGCGCGCCGGTGGACAGGGCCAGACGAGCCGCACCGGTGCGTGCCTGCATGGGCCACAGCTGCGGATCGTGGGTGGTGGTGCCCTCGGGGAAAATCACGACGGCGCCGCCGGCCTCCACGACCTTGCGAGCGGTAATCAGTGACTTGCGGGCATCCACCGAGCCGCGCACCACGGGGATGTGCGCGAGCTTGCGCATGATGTAGCCGAGCACGGGAGCGCGGAAGAGCGAGTCCTTCGCCAAGAAGCGCGGCAGGGCGCCCTCAACGAAAGCAGGGAAAGCCACGGTGACCGGGTCAAGCTCGGTCGTGTGGTTGGCAACGATGATGTACCCGCCATTCTTCGGCAGGTTCTCGCGGCCGGTAATTTCGACGCGCGCGATGAGCTTATACACCCCGCGCGCTGCATTACCGAGTACCTTGTAGAGCGCATCGCCGTAGGCGGTGGGTTCAATTTCCGGCAGTGCCTTCTTTCCCTGCTGCCCGCTCATTAGCCCTGAACCTCAACTTCCTCGGGCTCCACCACGACGATGGCGGCGTCCGGCTTGGGGGCCTTGGAAGCCTTGCGCTTGAGCACCTCAAAGTTTGCGCCCAGGTTCTTGAGCTTCTGCTCAAAGTTCTCGTAGCCGCGGGCAATCAGCTCAACACCGCTCACGTGGGAGGTACCCTTGGCGGTCAGCGCCGCGATGATGTGGGAGAAGCCGCCGCGCAGGTCGGGAACCTCGATGTCGGCACCGGTCAGCGGGGTGGGGCCGGAGATGATGGCGGAGTGGCCGTAGCCCTTACCCTCGAAGCGGCAGGGTGCACCGCCCACGCAATCGCGCATCACCACAATGTCGGCGCCCATCTGCTTGAGGGCGTTGGTAAAGCCGAAGCGCTCCTCGTACACGGTCTCGTGCACGATGGAGGCGCCCTTGGCCTGGGTCAGCGCCACGACGAGCGGCTGCTGCCAGTCGGTCATGAAGCCGGGGTGCACGTTGGTTTCAAAGACGATGGGCTTGAGCTCTGCGCCGGGGGTGCGGCGGGCGGGGGGGGTGAAGCGGATACCCTCGTTGGTCACCTCGTACAGGCCGCCCATCTTGCGGAACTGGTTCAGGAACGCGGTCATGTCCTTCTGAGCCGCGCCGCGCACGAAGATGTCGCCGCCGGTGGCCAGGGCCGCGGAGGCCCAGGAAGCAGACTCGTTGCGGTCGGGCAGGGAGGTGTGGTCGTAGCCGGTCAGCTCGTCCACGCCCTCGATGACGATGGTGCGGTCCTCGTTGATGAAGATGATGGCGCCCATCTTCTGCAGCACGGCGATGAGGTCAATAATCTCGGGCTCAATCGCGGCGTTGCGCAGAACGGTCTTGCCCTTGGCGCGCACGCCGGTGAGCAGAACCTGCTCGGTAGCGCCCACGGAGGGGTAGTTCAGCACGATCTCGGCGCCCTTCAGGCCATCTTCAGGCACGATCAGGGTGGTGCCGGTCTCGTCGTCCTTCTCGACGACGGCGCCGAACTTACGCAGCGCGGCCATGTGGTAGTCGATGGGGCGGTCACCGATCTTGCAGCCGCCCAGGTTGGGGATGCGCGCGGTGCCCAGGGTATGCAGCAGCGGGCCCACCATCAGAATCGGAATACGCGAGTTACCACCGAAGAGCTGAATCTCCTCCGCGTTCTTGGCCGCGGTGGTCGCGTCCTGGGCGGGGTTGAGGGTGAGAACACCGGACTCGGGATCGTAGTCAACCTTCGCACCGTGCAGTTCGACCAGGGTGGTAACGATCTCCACGTCGCTCAGGTCGGGGACGTTGCGCAGGGTCGAGGGGGTTGAACCGTGTAGTGCTGCGACCATCGCCTTGGGCACCAGGTTCTTGGCGCCGCGTACGTGAACCTCACCGACGAGCGGGGTGCCACCTTCGATGCGAAGCTTGCTGATGTTCTCAGTCATTAAAAATCCTTTGGAGCGTCGGTCGGTGCGACCCGAACCGGAAAACCGTGTGTAACTGCGCCAGCGTTGTGTACGTGCCGTGCCTTCGAGCGCGAAGGTGAAACGGGCGCATATATTCATCATTATTCTAAGCCCCAGTGTAAAGGTGCTCCAAACAAGGAAGGACGTTCCCCCGTAGTGGGCCCACTATGCGGAGAGTGCACCTCTGATACGCGACGCTACGCCAACCTCGCTCCCCACCCCGCCAGACAGATTGTGGTGCTTGGCGGCGCGGATACCACCTCGCGGGTTCGACGCTTGACGTTTCTGAGGCGCATGGGTGCGGTCAAGGCCTCGCCCCGAAAAATACTTGAGAAACGCGTGAAAAAATAATTTAACATACCTGAAAATTCATCACACCGCAAATAAATACGGGATTGGGGCTAAATATATCGTCGAAAACCCTGAACATAACCCGGAACTTGAACCTTACTCGCGTTTCGCCCCTACAATAACGTGCGCAGCCGCACCTGCGCGCTACACACCGAAAGAATCCAATGAACTACCATCACAAATCACACACCACCGTGCATCACGCTGACTCCCGAACCACCGGCACCCGAGCCGTAGCATCGCCGAAGATGTCGCGCCGCAACCTCGTTCGGGGAGCCGCCTGGAGCACCCCCGTCATTCTCGCAAGCTCCGCCATCCCGGCGTGGGCAGCTAGCGTCGAGGCCTGCACCCCCGCCCTCTCCCTCAAGCCCACGACCACCGGCTACGACGACGTGAAGGGGGCCTACAGCGAATGGATCGTTCCGCAGGGCACCGGCCGCGTTCGTTTCGACCTGATTGGCGGCGCAGGCGGAGCCACCTCCTCCTTTACCCCCTCGTACCTTGCCCAAGAGACTGACTCCTACCTCATCGGCGGAGGCGCGGGTGCCCAGCTCAGCGGCATCCTGAAGGTCTCGGAGGGCGATATCCTGCGCGTCTGGGCCGGCAACGGCGGCGTCGGTGCCGCATCCGGCACCCGCCCCGCACTCGGCGGCGGCGGTTACGCGGCGGGCGGCGACTCCACCGGCTCCAGCACGCAAATCGGCAAGGCCCAGACCCCCGAAAGCACCTCCGGCATCGTCTACGGAGCCTCCGGCGGTGGCTCCTCCGCTATCGAGCTGGTTCGCAATGGCACCGTCACCGTGGTAGCCGTGGCCGGCGCTGGCGGAGGCGGTGCGCAGTTCGCGACCCTCGCAAGCCACTTCGCGGTCTTTTCGGAAGCCCCCGATGACCAGCTCAACCCGGCCATGCGCATTGCCGCGGATGGTGCCGGTACCGCTATCGGCGGCGGCAACGCCGGGGCCGACGCGAGCCAGGATAACGACGGCCAGGGCGGCATGCTCATGGCGAGACCCTACCAGATTCTCCACCCCGTCACCACCTGGGACGAAGACATGAACCTGCGCATCAGCGTCACCGGAGGCACCCCGGGCCGCGCGGGCGTACCCGGCACGACCGGAGAGGCACTCATCGGCGTACTCGGCGCCGATCGCCAGCTGACGCTCAAGGACATGAAGACCCCCTGGTTTGAAAACGTCGAGTTCCCGCCCTACTACAGCTACGACGGCGACTCCGTGGTCACCGGTGTCAAGGGCACCGGAGGCTCCGAGGCTACCTCCGGGTACAAGGGTCGAGGCGGCTCTGGTGCCCTCATCGCCCACGATCAGGATAGGTTCAGCCTGACCAGCATCGCCTCGGGTGGCGGCGCTGGATACGGCGGCGGCGGCGCGGCCCTGAACATCTGGACGGCCGCCACCTACTTTGATGACGTCTTCGGCCGCCAGGTGCAGTTCGGTGAGGGAGGCAGCATCACCTCCGTCACCGCGATGAGCAGCGGCGGCGGTGCGGGCGGCAGCTACATCAACCACGAGCTGGTGAGCGACTTCAGCCTGTCTACCGCAAAGAACGCGAACTCGCAGGTGGGCGTGCGCTCCCCCGGCTCGGTGCAGCTGTACAACTGCTCGGAGAACGCATCCCTCGCTTCCCCCATCACGGGAGAGGCCGCCTAACGCTATTCCGAGGTATTCCACGCGCATGACAAAAGCTCGGGGCGGTCACCTTTTCGGTGACCGCCCCGAGCTTTTAGCTATTCGGTACTCTCGCGGCAGCGAGGTGAAGGCGTTTAGAGCTCCTGAGTGCGCGGCATCCAGGAGGGGCGCTTCGCCTCGTACGCCTCGATGGCGTCAATGTTCTGCAGGGTCAGGCCGATGTCGTCCAGGCCCTCCATGAGGCGCCAGCGCACGTAGTCGTCAATCTCGAAGGGAACGACCAGCGCACCCACGGTCACGGTCTTCGACTCCAGGTCGACCGTGATTTCGGTGCCGGGCTCGTGCTCCAGGGCCTTCCAAATCAGCTCGATGTCATCCTGGGCGACCTGGGCGGTCACCAGGCCCTGCTTGCCCGAGTTACCGCGGAAAATATCGGCAAAACGAGCGGAGATAACAACCTTGAAACCGTAGTCGCGCAACGCCCACACGGCGTGCTCACGCGAGGAACCGGTGCCGAAGTCGGGGCCGGCCACCAGAACGCTACCGTGCTTGTAGGGCTCCTGGTTCAGGATGAACTCGGGGTCCTTGCGCCAGTTGGCGAAGAGCGCGTCGTCGAAGCCGGTCTTGGTCACGCGCTTGAGGTAGACCGCGGGGATAATCTGGTCGGTATCAACATTCGAAGAACGCAGCGGTACGCCGATACCGGTGTGCTTAATAATGGGTTCCATAATGGCTCTCCTTTATAGCGTCGGTGGCGTATTACGCCAGAACGTCGGACGGTGCGGACAGGGTACCGCGCACGGCGGTTGCGGCGGCAACCACCGGGGAGACCAGGTGGGTGCGGCCGCCCTTGCCCTGGCGTCCTTCAAAGTTACGGTTCGAGGTGGAGGCGCAGCGCTCGCCGGGGGCCAGCTGGTCGGGGTTCATGCCCAGGCACATGGAGCAGCCGGCGAATCGCCAATCGGCGCCGAAGTCCTTGAAGACCTTGTCCAGGCCCTCTTCTTCGGCCTGTGCGCGCACCTTCTGGGAGCCGGGCACGACCATCATGCGCACGTTCTCGGCGATGGTGCGGCCGCGCACGATGTCGGCCGCGGCGCGCAGGTCCTCGATGCGGGAGTTAGTGCAGGAGCCCAGGAAGACGACGTCCACGGGGATTTCCTTCATGGGGGTACCTGCCTCCAGACCCATATACTCGAGGGCGCGGGTTGCGGCAACCTTGTCGTTCTCGTCCTCAAAGTCGTCGGGGGACGGCACGGACTGGCTCAGCGGCACGCCCTGGCCGGGGTTGGTGCCCCAGGTAACAAAGGGCTCGAGCTCGTCGGCGTTGATGAAGATTTCCTTGTCGAAGACGGCGCCCTCGTCGGTGGGCAGGGTCTTCCAGTACTCCACGGCCTTGTCCCACTCTTCACCCTTGGGGGCGTGCGGGCGGCCCTTGATGTACTCGAAGGTGGTCTCGTCGGGGGCGACCATACCGGCGCGTGCACCCGCCTCGATGGACATGTTGCACATGGTCATGCGGCCCTCCATGGAGAGGGAGCGGATGGCGGAGCCGCGGTACTCGAGCACGTAGCCCTGGCCACCGCCGGTGCCGATCTGCGCGATGACGGCGAGGATGATGTCCTTAGCGGTCACGCCGGGCTTGAGGGTGCCCTCAACGTTGATGGCCATGGTCTTGAAGCGTGCCAGGGGCAGGGTCTGGGTGGCCATGACGTGCTCCACCTCGGAGGTGCCGATACCGAAGGCCAGCGCACCGAACGCGCCGTGGGTGGAGGTGTGGGAGTCACCGCAGACGATGGTCATGCCGGGCATGGTCAGGCCGAGCTGCGGGCCGACCACGTGCACGATACCCTGTTCTTTGTCGCCCAGGGAGTGGATGCGCACGCCAAATTCCTTGGCGTTGCGGCGCAAGGTCTCAATCTGGGTGCGGCTGGTCAGGTCGGCGATGGTGCCGAAGATGTTGTCGGTGGGGGGGTTGTGATCCTCGGTGGCGATGGTCAGGTCGAGGCGGCGCAGGGGGCGGTTCTCGATGCGCAGGCCTTCGAATGCCTGGGGCGAGGTCACTTCGTGCAGTAGCTGCAGGTCGATGTAGAGCAGGTCGGGCTTGCCGTTTTCGCCGGGGACGACAACGTGGGCGTCCCAGACTTTTTCTGCCAGGGTGCGCGGACGGGTGCCCGCGGTGGTTGCGTTCTGTTCGCTAGTCATGCTTTCTCCTGCTTGATGCGTTCCTACGGTGGATGCGTTCGGTGTGGTGCGTACCGCAAGTTTGCGGAGTTGAGGGGCGGATTATGTACCCGATGGGACCCTCAAATCGGTATTTCCCTACGGCGTGTCGCATAAATTTTCATGAGTTCTTAGCCTGTGAGACGGCCTAGAAACACCCCGAACTCGCGAGTGTTTTTATGTGGGTTTACTCTATGACTCCAGGGTAATTTTGCGGGATTATTCGCATTTTTCTGCGTCTTTTCGCATATTTTCACCCATAAACCCACACAAACACTTATTATGAAAAGTTCATAATTTATCCCGTAGGGGGTGATTCCATCTTCAGCTCTGCATCCCAAAGAGTCCATGAAGTCCGGGTTATCTTTCATATTCTGAGATAGAATGAAGGAATGACTCCTTCCGCATCACGTTTCAGCGCACACGGAATGCGTCACGTCAACGCATCCACACAACACAACGCACCGATCATCGACCCCGTCAAGCCGCCCGAGCACATGAACGCAGATGAGCAAGTGGTAGAGGTACACTCCCACGGTTCCTCCGGCGTGGGTGTGCTCGACAAGGCCACGCTCATCCTCGACTGCCTCGAGGCCGGCCCCGTCTCCCTGGGCGATCTCGTCAAGGCCACCGGCCTGGCACGCCCCACCGCGCACCGCCTCGCCGTGGCCCTGGCCCACCACCGCCTCGTGGCCCGCGACGTGCAGGGCCGCTTCATGCTCGGCCCGCGCCTGACCGAGCTGGCCTCCGCCACGATCTCTGACGAGCTCACCACCGTGGCCAACCCGATTCTGCAGCAGCTCAGCATCGACGCCGACGAGTCCACCCAGCTGTACCGCCGTCAGGGCGATTGGCGCGTATGCGTCGCGACCGCTCCCCGCCCCTCCGGCATGCACGAGTCCATCCCCCTGGGTACCCAGCTGTCCATGCAGGCCGGCTCCGCCGCACAGGTGCTGCTGGCGTGGGAAGACCAGAACCGCATCGTCGAGGGCCTGCGCGACGCCCACTTCAGCGCCGCCATGCTCGCGGCCGTGCGCCGCATCGGCTGGGCACAGTCCGTGGGCGAGCGCGAACGCGGCACCGCCTCGGTTTCGGCCCCTGTGCGCGCACCCGGCGGCAAAGTGATTGCGGCCGTGTCCATCTCGGGCCCGATCGACCGCATGACCCGTCAGCCCAACCGCAACTACCCCGAGCTGGTCTTCAAGGCCGCGCACGCCATCACCGAGGGCCTGCGCGAGCTTTCGGCCTCGCACGAACACGTTGACAGCGAGGCGGAGACCCCCGCCGACCCCAACGAGGTCGGCTAGTTTCAGCGGCACCTCGCAGAAACAGCATCGTGCAGACTAATAGTCCCTCCCCACCTTTTCCGGCGGGGAGGGACTATTTGTATTCGGGCTGGCGCGCGCCGGGGCTGGGCTCCGAGTCAGCACCCCCTGGTATAGGCGCCGGCCTGAGAGGTCCCGACTATCCCGCTAGGGCCGGATCTCGAGCGCCGAACGGTAGGCCTGCAGGCGCTGAGCCTCCGCCCGCACGGGCTCGATGACGCAGGAGCGGACCGCCTCCTCGACCCCAGCGTTCAGGCGGACGCGCAGGCGGCGAGCGTAGCGTCGGGCACCCCAGGCCGTCAGTAGCCGCCCCAGTCCGGCGGCGGCAATGCCCAGCAACACGCCCAGGATGACGAGCAGGGTCGGCAGGGGCACCGGGAACCCCTCGGGGGCGGGAGGCGGCGGCAGCTGAATCTGCAGATAGCCCAGCCCCGCGATGAGGGTCAGCCAGGCCACGCCCACCAGGGCACTGAGCAGGGCCAGCCACTGCAACACGTTGAAGACCGCCCACGGGGCACGCTGGCGGCCGCGCGTGTAGTCGATGCGCGCGATGTCACGCTCAATCAGGGTCGGCAGCTCGGACTCCCGCGAGAGGGCTGCCTCGCCGAGGGAACGCTTCCAGGGTTCACTCACGTTCTGTCCCATGCGCGAGCCGTAGCGGCGCACCGCGTTGGCCATGTTTGCCTTCTGCGCGGCGCTCAGCGGGGGCAGCGAGGGAGCCACGAGCTCGGGCGCGGAATCCTGGGCGGAGCCGCCCAGCATCCCGGGGTTCGAGGCCCCGGCACCCTTCTCGCGCCCGCCCTTCGCGTCGCTCTTTGTGCCGTTCTTTCCCTCGGAACCGGTTCCGAGGTGAAGGCGGCGCAGGGGGTCGGCCTTCAGACGTCCCACCCAGCGCGTGGCAATCCAGCCGGTGCGGGTGCGGCCCGCACGGCGGTACGACTCGGTGGCCGCCTCCAAAACCTGGGCGGCGGGGCTCGCATCGTAGCAGGCCTGCGTCAGCTCCCGCTCGGCGTTCAGCGCGTAGGTTCCGGCCAGGACCGTCCCCTCTCCCCCGGCGTAGGCGCGCAAATCGTTGGCGATGGCGTGCAGCTGGGCGTCCGTGCTCTGCAGCGAGGCACTCTTCGCGGCGGCCACCTGAGCCAGCAGATCGCGGAGCGCGTCCATTCCCTCACCGGTTCGGGCCGAGACGGCCAGGGGAGGAGCCAGCAGGTGCCGGTCGGTACCTTCGGCCTGCATCAGGTGCGTCAGGGAGGCCAGCACGGCGGGCACCTCGGAAGGCTCAAGCTTATCGGCCTGGTTGAGAACGCAGAGGGTCTGCGCGCCGGAGGCGGCCAGCGGCACCATGAACTCGCTGTGAATCACCGCATCGGCGTACTTCTGGGGGTCGACAACCCAGACGAGCACATCCACGTAGCGCATCATGCGGGCGGCAAGCTCGCGGTTGGCGGTGGTGACGGAATCGAAGTCGGGCATGTCCAGCAGAATTAGGCCGCCGGTGCGGGTGCGGGTTTCGCCGCGGCCCACCATGCGTCGGATGCGGTTGAAGAGGCCCGGGGCCGGCTCGGTCACCGCGTTGGGGGCGGGCTGCGAGCTCGCGGCGCTCTGCGTCTGCCCCTCGACGTCCCGGATAAATTCCGTGCTCTGGGGGTACACGCGGTTCTCGATGCCCAGCCAGTCCAGCAGTTCGTCGCTGTCCTCGGCACCCCAGACGGCGGCCTGCACCGCGGAGGTCGTGGGGCGCGTGGGCGCCGAGCGGGCGATGGGGTACCCCGCCACGGCGTTGAAGAGCGTGGACTTGCCGCTGCCGGTCGCGCCGAAGAAACCGATGATGGTGTGCTCGGTGGAGAGCTCGCGGCGGCGGCTCAGACGTTCGAGGGCCTCGGATGCCTCGAGCACCACGGATTCGGGGATGCGGTCGCGCCCGTAGTCCAGCGCGTCGTTGAGGCTCGCGACGGCCCGGGCAAAGGTTGAGACGGCCCGGGGAGCCTGGGGTTCCGCCGGCGGGTTCGGGCGGTTACCTCGGGGGTTGTGGGTGGTCATAGTGGGCTTTCTGGAAGGTCTGGTGGGTGTTGGCTGGGAGCTAAGAACCGCTGCCGGGAAGAGGTTACCGGTGGTTCCTGTGGCTAGGCGCTCTCGGCGGTCATGGCCTCGGCAAGCGAGTGCACGCTGCGGGCCGCGTCCCAGACCGTTTCGGCGGGTACTTCGGGTTCGGTTTCCGCCAGCAATTCGGTGAAGGGGCGTCCGTGCTCGCGCAGCAGGGCACCCATGCGTTCGAGCAGGTCGGTGCGGGCCCGGGTGGCCATGCGGCGCACGGCGTCCTCGCCGAAGATGGATTCGAGGAGCTTGGCGCCGACCACGCCGCTACCGCCGGCGATGCCGACCTCCACGCCGGTGAGACCTCCCGTGAGGCTGAACGCGGCGACCATCATGAGCACGGCCACGGCGTTGACGCTCAGCGAGAGGAATCGGGCGCGCTGGCGCTTGCCGGCGCCCTCCTCGCGGATCATGTCGAGCACCGAGGCCTGCCAGAGGCGGATTTCCGCGGCCACGGCGGCCGAGAACTCTTCCTCGGGCGTGGCGCCGGCGGTCGGGTCGGGGGCCGCGTCCAGCCGGTGCAGCAGGGAGCGGCCGGCGCGGGTTGAACGCCAGCGGGCGCGGGTGCCTTCGGAGGCTCGGGAGGCGGCGTCCACGACCACGGCGTAGATGCCGCTTTCGAGAGCGTCCTCGACCTTCTGCGCGGCGGCAGGTTGGCCCCGCAGCGCCGAGCCCACACGGTCGCGCAGGCGGCCGATGGTGCTGTCCAGAGAGCGGAAGAAGTCGCCGGTGCCCACGAAGTCGTGCCAGCGCGAGAGCACCTCGCCACGTAGCAGCGAGCCGTCCGAGAGCGCCGCGTCGATACCCGCCAGGGCCTTTTCGTACTCTTCGGAGGCGACCAGGGCCAGGGCGCGGTGGGAGGCCTGCTGCCCCTCCTGCTCGAGGGCAAGAGTGCGCAGGTTCCGGGCGAGCGTCTCGACGGTTCCTGCAAGCGTCGTGCGGGCGATGGCGGCGCGGGCGGGCGCGTCGGCCCCGAGCTCGCGAATCCACAGGGTGAGCGGGGCCAGGCTGATGGGGTTGATAAGCCCTCGATCGTCGCGCGGCTGCTCGGTCACGGTGTGGATCAGCACGGCCTCGATCCCGGCCTCGCGGAGCATGCGGCGCAGGTCGGTCTCGATGGCTTCTTCGTCGCCTTCGGGCACGCGGTTGAGCACCACGGCGATTGCGATGGAGCGCGCGGCCGCCGCGTGGAGCAGTTCCCAGGGCACGGCGTCGGCGTAGCGGTTGGCGGTGGTGACGAAGAGCCACAGGTCTGCTGCGGAGAGCAGTTCCTTGGCGAGGGTGCGGTTCTCTTCGGAGACCGAGTCGATGTCGGGCGCGTCAATGAGCGCAATGCCCTGCGGCAGCGCCGAGGTAGTAATAGGAATGAGGGCGCGCGCAATCTTCGGGTCGAGGCCGGGTAGTGCCTGCGATCCGGCGTTCATGCCGGAGGTGCGGGTACGCGGCAGGGTCGGCAGAAAACGGTCGGGGGCCAGGGCGGCCTCGTCTTCGGCGCGGTAGAGCAGCACGGGGTGGCGGGTGGTGGGTCGAATCGCGCCGGATTGGGTGAGGGGCTCACCCAACAGAGTGTTGACCAGGGTGGACTTGCCGGCGCCGGTGGAGCCGCCGACCACGATGGTAAGCGGGCTGTCCATGCTGGCGCTGCGGGGCAGAATGTAGTCGTCAAGCTGCCGGGTCATGGAGGCGATCAGGGCCCGGGCGGAGGCGGTGTCTATCGTTGCGGAGGCGGCCTCGCGAGCGCCGTCGTGCCCCTCCCGAGGAAGGCCGGTTTCTTCGGGGTCGATGTCCAGTGAGAGGGGGATGCGAGTGAGGAGTTCGCGCGCTGCTTTGAGCTGCGCATAGTCGGTGGTAGTCACAGCGTTATTGTCCCACAGCTGGCGCCGTCACACCGTTATGGAGGTCAGCGGGGCAATTTTATAGGGGTTGTTCCGAACACATTGGTTCGTTCGTTCCCGCCCTATTGAAAGGAGAAAAATAAAGATTTGATAACTTTTTACGCTGAGAGGCATATACCTGCGTGAGGGCCCCAAAAAAGTCCCTAAAATCGTCTGACACGACGCATTTACTTTTCGGGTCGGGTCGCGGTTCACTCCCGCGTTTGCCCTCCCGCGCATATAGTGCGCACCGGTTTATAACCGTCCGGCGCACACCCGATTCCCCTACGGTTCACCGCGAGGTTCTCACCGGCCCGCTGAGTCGAGGGGTCTCAACCTGCCCATGTACTCTCACTGCGAAAGGTCTGCATGCCCGAATCGCTCTCTCGCCGCCACCTTCTGGCGCTCTCCTCCGGGGCGGCGTTTAGCGTACTCGCAACTGCCTGCGGCGCTTCCTCTTCCGATATTAAGGAGTCCACCGGTAAGGCGTCGGACGACTCGGTACCCGAGCCCACCGCTTCGACCAGCCCGACCTCGGCTGCCGTTTCTCGCAGTATTCGTCGCGCCGAGCCGCTGCCGGCTTCGGCGTTGGACGGTCGCGGCCCCGTGATTCTCCCCGACCGCTATTTTGAGCGCGAGGGTGTCTTCTCCTCCGGAACGCTCAGCCACCGCGCCGTCAACGTTCCCCGCCCCCGCAAACCCGAGGAGTTGGGTGAGCGCAGCGTCGAGGGTCTGCACTCGTTCCTGCAGTACTGGAGCGCCGCACAGAACTACATGTTCCTTACCGGCGACACCGAACCCTTCATGGATCTGCCCGGCCAGGAACGGTTCAACCACATGACCAACATGTACCGCGATATTTACCGCTACAACATCGGTTGGCTTGTGTCGAAGAGCAACGCTCCCCTGTGCATCAACCTGGACAGCGCCCAGCCGGTTCCCGTTTCGACGGCAGACGTGTACTGCTGGAAGGCCACGCTCAAGGTGGATGAGTCGGCGTTCCTCTTCAACCACGAGACGCTTCAGCGTGAGCTTCTCACCAAGGTGTACGGTCACAAGCCTCAGGCTGATGTCTACGTGTACTTTGGCGAGGAGGGTTGGCAGATGCTGGAGGATCCGCAGGCTTCCCCCAGCGCGATCGCCACTCCCTCGACCGGTTCGAGTGCTCAGCCAGCCCCTAACGCGACCCCCTCAGCGCAGGCCACGGCGAAGGCCACCCGATATCTTCAGGGCTCCAAGTAAATCCTCCCGTTGCAGGTGACATAGGGCACGGACGTGGGGGTTTATTTGTGTGCCGGGCGCGAACTCTATAGGCTTAGGGCTATACGGGCTTCGCGCCTGTGCTTCCTTCAGCATCGACGGGGGCATCGCGTGCGGGCCTCACAACACACCACCGATACTTCCGTTTCACATCATGTTCGAGGGGATCATCATGATTCACAGCCGCCGCCGCTTCTTCGCCGTCACGGGCACCGCAGCCCTGGGCGCGATGCTTGCCGCCTGCGGGTCGAAGAGCACTTCGACGGCCACCGCCTCCGCCACCGCCTCCGCCACGATTGCCGGCGCGTACGATAACCTCTCCGGCGAGCTGAAGTGGACCAAGTTCGTTCCGGGCCACGGCGCCTCCGCGATCAGTAGCACCGACCCGACCACCGGCGAGGTGTACACGATCGAGCCGACCGCGGGCCCGGCTTCGGTGGATGCCAAGGCGAGCTCGGTGCCGATTCCCATCGAGGATGAGACCATGTACGACAAGAACGCTCGCGGCCTGCGCGCGACCTTCGCGTACTTCGCGGCGGCCGTGAACTATGCGCGCACCACGGGTGACACGGGTCCGGCCCTGCAGGTTGTGCATCCCGACAACGCCCCGCAGCGCGCCTCGCTCGAGAAGCTACGCGCCTTCTACGCACCGGGCACGAACTGGCTTGTGGACGGCGGCTGGACCTACCGTCTGACCGAAAAGCAGCCGGTTACGCGCGGCACGAAGTACTCGTGGGCCTGCTCGGTGACGCAGGAGCACGGTCTGGTGGTGGAAAAGGCCACCAATACGACCAAGCCTCTCGAGAACACCGAGGCGCAGGACATCACGGCCCTCTACGCCGAGTACGACGAAGAGGCGAAGCGCTGGACGGTGATTTCGGCGCAGCAATACGATCCGTCGATGACGCCGAAGCCGACGCACACCTCGCGCCCGCAGCCCTCCTCGACCTACACGCCGACGGTGACCGATGACAGCACCGCGGCGGCTCACACCGGTTCGGGTTCCAACGCCGGTTCTGGCGCCAACGCGGGTGGTTCCGCGCGAAGCGGTGCGAATACCGGCGCGCAGAACGGCACGCCCCAGAACGGTGGTGCACAGAACGGTGGTGCCCAGAACGGTGGTGCACAGAACGCGCCGGCCCCCGCCGGCCAGGGTGGCGCTCAGAACGGCGCGGCTAACACCGGCGCCCAGAATGGTGGTGCACAGAACGCCCCCGCCCAGAATGTTGCGACCCCCGCGGCTCCGGCCGGTCAGCAGAGCGCTGAGGCCCCCGCCCAGCAGAATCCGGCCCAGCAAAACCCGACTCAGCAGAACCCCGCGGCTCCGACCGCCGGTGGTGCCGCGGATCATCCTGCGGGCGATGCCGCCGCTGCCAACCCCGCTGCGGCCGAGGCTCCGGCGGCTCGATAGCCCGCCGAGAGGACGAACGAGCGAGTGGTCCGCAAGTCCCGGCCACCCCACCGACGTTACACGGGTCGGAGTGTGGATGGACCCGAGCCTACGATGGGCGGCATATCACCCCCCGCGCGTTGGTGATGTGCCCGGCCGCGGGTGCGCGTGCGCGTTATACTTAGGACTGTCTCGTTCGACGACGATTCGGTACGGCCATCCGGCATCTCGCGCCGTCGGCGACGGGCTTTCCTCTCACTCCTTCACTCCTCTCGTACGAGAGTTTCACGCGAAAGGTACTCCGTGGCACTTTTCCCCCATGCCTCCGGGCAGTCCCCCCGTTCCGCGTCCGGTCTGAGCCGACGAGCCGCCCTGCGGTATGCCGGTGTTGGCGTTGCGGGCGTGTCGCTGAGTGCTCTGCTGGCCGCCTGCGGTGGTAGCTCCAACCCCTCCGCGTCGGCTGACCCCGATGAGCCGGTGGTGACTCCCTCCGCGTCGGCTCGCACCGATTTTAGCGGTGAGGTAACCTTCGATCACTTCGAGTCCAAGGGCGAATTCGTGGCGGCCACGGAGTCTGCCCCGGCGCAGAACGTGCCGGTGCCCAAGCGTCCCGAGAGCGCGGCGCAGAACTCGATGCAGGGCCTGTACGATTCAATCGGTTTTGTCTACGCGGCCATCAACTACCTGGTGCTGACCGGTGACCCCGCTCCCCTGCGCGAATCGAAGGTCGATGAGAAGTTTATTTCTTCCCTTTCGATGTTCATGGACGAGGGCAACGCAAGCACCCAGGCACGCGACTGGTACGTATCGCCGAAGGTGACTCTGAAGGCCTACACGGCCCTTCCGACCCTGGTGAAGAAGAGCGTTCAGTGGACCTTCGACTTGGTGATTGATCTGGGCCCGACCATGGTCTTGGATGGTGCCCCGGTGTCGATTTCCGAGAAGGAACGTCGCATTGAGCGCGGTCTGGTTGTCACGGGCGTGCGCCAGGAGAACGACTGGGCTCTGACTATCCAGGACGAGTACGAGGTTCAGGCCTCGGCGCCGGCAAGTGGCGGCGCGGGCTCGCAGACCGGCGGTAACGACGGTTCCGGCAACAGCAACACCGGTAGCTCCGGTGGTAGCGGTTCCGATGATAAGCTCTAAATCTTTGCCGAATGGCGCCCATGCCCTAACCTGCCCGTCGGGTTAGGGCATGACTTCTAGTCGGGGCCTGTAATTATGGATCATTCCGTCACGCCCCCATACCCCATCTACGTGAGGTGTATTTCTGATGACTTTTCCTTCCGATTCTTCCGTTTCCCCCGCGTCCGCTCGGGTTTCGCGCGGTGTCTCCCGTCGTTCCCTCATTCACGCGGGTCTGGGCCTTTCGGGGTCAGCCGCCGCCGCGCTCCTGCTGAGCGCTTGCGGTTCCTCAAATTCGGGGTCGCAGAGAAGCGGTAACCAGGGCGGTAGCCTTTCGGGCTCGAAGTCGAGCGCTAACCCGAACGGTTACACCGACGACGGTAAGAACTACTCCGGAACGGTGGAGTACACCCACTTTGAGGGTGCTCTGGACTATGAGCCGGGCACCGTTGATCATCCGCCGCGTAACGCGCCTAAGCCGCAGGTGACCGACGCGCTTTCGATGAATACGGTGACGGGTTTTCACGAGGCCATTGCATACTTTGCGGCGGCGATGGATTACCTGGTGAAGACCGGTAGCACTGAGGCGTTCTCGACGGGTATCACCCTGGCTTCGAAGACCCGATCCGAGGTGGACGCCCTCTCGGCGTCGATTCTGGCGGGTGTTGAGAAGGGCTCCTGGTACGTGAACCCCTCGGCTTCTTACGCTCTTTCGAGCGCGCAGCCGTCCATCATGAGTGACGGCAACCTGCTCTTCAAGGGTCAGTACACCCTTGACTTTGGCACGGAGGCGGTGGCCGAGGGCAAGGTGCAGCCGGTGGTTGCTTCTGCGAGCGCCTCCGCATCGGCCGAGGCTACCGAGCCTTCCGAGGACGCGCTGGTTTCCGGTGAGGCTACCACGGCTTCGGCTTCTCCTTCCGCCGCGGGCCCTGCTTCTCAGGTGACGGTTCAGGAGTGCGACTTCCGCGGACGCTACCACGCCGATTCGAAGACGTGGGAGCTGAGCGTTGCGTACGGTGCCGCGCTGCAGGGAGGTGCGGCTTCGGCTTCTGCCGGTACCCCTGCGGGTTCGGCCAGCGCCTCTGCGGGTTCCGCCGTGGAGAGCTCCGCGGCGGGCTCTCCTTCCGCTTCCTAGCTCGAGCCAGCCCTGGCCAGCCCTAGCCCGGATTGCGTCCCGCGTTCGTGAGCTGGTTCGCCGTTTGGCCGGGCTTTCGTTCGTTCCTCGCCGAACGAGATACTTCTCACGCGGCCGCGTCTTCGGGCCGGTCTGGACTCTGTATTGAGGCGCGTTTGCGGTTAAACTGGTTGCAATCACCGAATGTTTGAAAGGTATCACTATGTCTGAGATTCTGACCCGCCGCGCGGCGCTGGGTGTGCTGGGCGTCAGCTCCATGGCGCTACTGGCGGCCTGCGGTTCGAAGGCTTCCTCCGAGGCCTCCGCATCCCCCTCTGATTCCCCCTCCGCTACCTCCGAGACGACTGCTTCGGCTAGTGCCTCCGAGACTGCCTCTCCGAGCGCTTCCGCTTCGCCCTCGGCGAGCGCATCGGCGACCGCAACGAACTCGCCGCTACCCAACGACGATAAGGACTACCGCGGTGTAGCAAAGCTGGAGAAGATGGAAGACCACGGTGAGTACCAGCCGGGTAACGCTGAGCACCCGCCGCAGAATGTTCCCTCCCCGGTCGTGCCGGAGACCATGCACCAGAATTCGGTGGCCGGTTTTGCCTCGGCGCTGGCTTACTTTGGTGCGGCGTTTGAGTACCTGCTGCGCACCGGCGATATGCACTACATGAACGAGGTCAGTACCGACCAGGAGACCCTGGCCGCGATGAAGAAGTACGCAGATTCCACCAAGTCCGGTATTGATGCGAAGAAGACCTGGTACGTGAACCCGACCGCTACCCTGACCATTGAAACCAAACAGCCGGTTCTGGCTCAGGGTGCGTACAACTGGACCGTGACCCTGAACGTGGATCTGGGTGAGAAGCTGTTCAAGGACGGCAAGGAGCAGACCGTGGCGGCTGATAAGCGTCACGTGAAGATGTTCGGTGAGGCCGTGGGCCGCTACCTGAACAATAAGTGGGACCTCCACATGGACATCAACTAGTCGGTTTGCCCTCGCGTTTGTCCTCGCTCTCGGACCGGTTGTTCACTCGAAGGATCGTTCCGGGGGCGCTCCGCGGATGCGCTTTTTGGGCCGTCCGCGGAGTGTATGTGAGAGGTTTGCGCCCTCCGTAACAGGAGCCGTAACGCGAGCCGCAAATATTTTTTCATCCAGTAGCAATAAAATGGCCCGCCTAGACTTGCGGTGAACGGGGTTCACCACTACTCTTGTATACAGAGGTTGTCTTTTTGGGCTACATAATGTTTCAAGAAAGCACCGCGCATTCTCCGTGAGGGAGGGCCTTTAGGACAAAGGTGAGGCGCGGTGCTTTTCTTTTTGCCCACTCAAGGTACCCGCCGAGGTTCCGGTCACGGCATAGGTTGAGGCGACGCATCCAGCGGAAGCCTCGAGGGATCCGGCGTGGAGGCACCGCCGGGGCACCCCGTTGATGCGCGCTCGTGCAGGCTTCCCGGTCACGAAAAGTCATGTTACGAACTGTGACCGCAGGTTTAAACCTGCCGCCGCCGAGTAGTAGAGTGTCCACGTACCCAAATTATTCACTGGGGAGGCCCAGCTATTCCGGTAGTCCCCTCCCCCATGCTCAGAAGGAGCACCTCCATGGCAAAGATTGTCAACAGCATCGTCGAGGCTATCGGCGAGACTCCCCTGGTCCGCCTGAACCGTCTGGACGAGGGCCTGCCCGGTAACGTCGCCGTCAAGCTCGAGTTCTACAACCCCGCAGGTTCCGTCAAGGACCGTATCGGCCGCGCCATCATCGACGCCGCCGAGGAGTCCGGCGCTCTGAAGCCCGGCGGCACCATCGTCGAGGGCACCTCCGGTAACACCGGTATCGCCCTGGCCATGGTCGGTGCGGCTCGTGGCTACCGCGTCATCCTGACCATGCCCGAGACCATGTCCGCTGAGCGCCGCGTCCTGCTGCGCGCATACGGTGCGCAGATCGTGCTGACCCCCGGTACCGAGGGTATGCGCGGCGCTGTGGAGAAGGCTAAGGAAATCGTTGCCAACACCGAGAACGCTATCCTGGCTTCGCAGTTCTCCAACGAGGCTAACCCCGCCATTCACTACAAGACCACCGGCCCCGAGATTTGGGAAGCAACCGACGGCAAGGTCGACATTTTCGTGGCCGGCATCGGTACCGGTGGCACCATCTCCGGTTCGGGTAAGTACCTGAAGGAGCAGAACCCCAACATTAAGGTTGTCGCCGTGGAGCCCAAGGACTCCCCGCTGCTCTCCGAGGGTCGCGTTGGCCCCCACAAGATTCAGGGCCTGGGCGCCAACTTCGTTCCCGAGACCCTGGACCGAGGCATCTACGACTCCGTGACCGCCGTCAGCGCTGAGGACGCTATGCGCACCTCCCGCCAGCTGGCCACCCAGGAAGGTATCCTGGGCGGCATCTCCTCCGGCGCGGCCGTCTGGGCAGCTCTGGAAGAGGCCAAGAAGTCCGAGAACAAGGACAAGCTGATCGTGGCTATCGTTCCCGACTTCGGTGAGCGTTACATCTCCACCGCCCTCTACGAGGACATCCGCGGCTAGTAGACCCCGGTCTTCGGCCCCCGTGGGGCCGCCGTCTAGAACAGTACGCGGTGTTCGACGCTCCGTCCCGGTTGCACGCCGGGGCGGAGCGTTTGCGTTCCCCCGCGATGCTCCCCCGCTTAGGGCCCGCCCGAGCCCGAATATTACGTTCCGCACGCAATTGTGACCGAGATGTTAAAGAGAGCGCTCACTATGACGACGACAGAGTTCGGGAATAGGTGAATGAGCACCGTTGTTGGTACCTTTGGAAAGGTCGCACACACAGAGCACGACCGTTGAGGGAAAGGGAACCCCATGAGTTTTATTGCGCGCCTGCGTGAAGATATTGAGAACGTCCGCCAGCACGACCCCGCTGCCCGTGGCGCTGTCGAGATCGCTCTGAACTATTCGGGCATGCACGCCATCTGGGCGCACCGCCTCACGCATAAGCTCTGGCAGAAGGATGAGACGAAGGCGCTGGCTCGTACTCTCTCGCAGTTTGCTCGTTTTCTGACCGGCGTGGAGATTCACCCGGGCGCCACGATTGGCCGCCGCTTCTTCATCGATCACGGCATGGGGATCGTGATTGGTGAGACCGCTGAGGTTGGCGACGACGTGATGCTCTACCACGGTGTGACCCTGGGTGGTCGTTCCTTGGAGAAGGTGAAGCGTCACCCCACGATTGGTGACCGCGTGACCATTGGTGCCGGCGCGAAGGTGCTGGGGCCGGTGGAGATCGGCTCCGATAGCGCGATTGGTGCGAACGCCGTGGTCGTCAACGATCACCCGGCCGATTCGATTATTACCGGTATTCCCGCGAAGCACCGCCCGCGCACCCCCGAGAAGAAGAAGCCCCTGGTGGACGCCGTGGCGTACATCGACCCGGCGATGTGGATTTAGAGCTCCTCCCCGCTTTCTGCGCCCGTAGCGGCGCGTTGAGAGGCTCCCTGCGGTGCTCTTCGGCGCCGTGAACAACGGCGCATAGCCGAGACATCAAGAAGACATAGCAAAGGCCCGCCCCGACCGGATGTGAAATCCGGCCGGGGCGGGCCTTTCGCGGTCAGCTACGGGAGCTTAGTGAACGTGGATATCCGCTGCGTTCACCTCGGAACGGTCACCGCTCCACATGGTGTGGAAGGCGCCCTCTTCGTCGATACGACCGTAGGTGTGCGCACCGAAGAAGTCGCGCTGGCCCTGAATCAGGGCGGCGGGCAGGCGGTGGCGGCGCAGGCCGTCGTAGTAGGACAGGGCGGAAGCGAACACCGGCACGGGGATGCCCAGTGCGGTTGCCTTAGCCACCACGCGACGCCAGGAAGGAACGAGCTCCTCCATGAGGTTCTTGAAGGCGGGTGCCAGCAGCATGTTCGCGGGTGCTTCGCCTGCGTAGGCAGCCATGATGTCGCCCAGCAGCTCGGCGCGGATGATGCAGCCTGCACGCCACAGCGATGCGATGGTGTCCAGCTTCAGGTCCCAGCCGTACTCCTTGCCTGCGCGGGTGAGCAGGTCCATGCCCTGTGCGTAGGCAACGAGCTTGGATGCGAAGAGTGCGCGGCGCACGTCCTCAACGAACTCGGGGTCGCCTGCGCCCACACCGGTGGTGGCAATCAGGCCGGCGGGCAGCTCGCGCTGAGCCTGCTCGCGCTGCTCACGATCGACGGAGGACAGGGCGCGGGCGAAAACGGACTCTGCGATGGCGGAGACGGGGGAACCGAGGTCCAGGCCGGCCTTAGCGGTCCACAGGCCGGTACCCTTCTGGCCGGCGGCGTCAACGATTACGTCGACCAGAGGCTTGCCGGTCTTGGCGTCCACCTGTGCGAGCACCTCGGAGGTGATTTCGATCAGGTAGGAGTTCAGCTCGGTCTTGTTCCAGGCCTTGAAAATCTCTGCCTGCTCGGCGGGTTCAATGCCGGCCACGGAACGCAGCAGGTCGTAGGCCTCGCCAATCACCTGCATGTCGGCGTACTCGATACCGTTGTGGACCATCTTCACGAAGTGGCCGGAGCCGTCGGTGGAGATCCATGCGCAACAGGGTGCGCCGTCCTGGGGAGCCTTAGCGGCAATCTTCTCGAGCATGGGGCCGATGTGCTTGTAGGACTCGGCGGAGCCGCCGGGCATCATGGAGGGGCCCCAGAGGGCGCCCTCTTCGCCGCCGGACACGCCGACGCCCACGAAGTGCAGGCCCTTCTCGGCCAGTGCGCGCTCGCGGCGGATAGTGTCGGGGAAGTGGGAGTTGCCGCCGTCGATGATGATGTCACCCTCGTCCAGCAGGGGGGTGAGCTGCTCGATCACGGAGTCGACGGGTGCGCCCGCCATCACCATGATCAGGATGCGGCGGGGAGATTCGAGGGAGTCGACGAGTTCCTGCAGGGACTCGGTGCGGATGAAGTCACCCTCTGCACCGTGCTCGGCGAGCAGGGCGTCGGTCTTCTCAGCGGAACGGTTGTGCAGTGCCACGGTGTAACCGTTGCGTGCCAGGTTGCGGGCGAGGTTTGCGCCCATGACAGCAAGGCCGGTAACACCAATCTGTGCCTTCTTGTTTTCAGTCATGTATATAAGGATACGCGCTGAGGACAGGCTATATACAGGTAGAGTGTACTTTTAAGCCCTGATGGGCTGTTCTTCTCACTCTTGGAGAAATGCACCGGGGCACGCATCGGGATACGCGCAGGGGAATACGGCCCGGGTGGGTAAACCGCTGAAGGTAAACAAAACCCCGGTACCGTGCGGTACCGGGGTTAGCTGTGGGTCCTACCGGGATCGAACCGATGACATCCACGGTGTAAACGTGGCGCTCTACCAGCTGAGCTAAAGACCCGTAGTTCTTACTGAGCGAATGTCAGCCGAACACAAGGTAATACTATACAGACCGGCTTCTGGGTACGCAAACCATCTAAGCGTGTTATACATCTCACCGTTTTTGACCGGCTCGCGAACCAGGATTCATTGCGTCCTACTCAACCCCACACAACCCCACGGAACACAACACCTTCACCCCAACCAAAATCCCGGTAAAAAGCGGTACTTCGCGGCAATTCCATATCACCCGTTTTCCCTTGATATATAGGTTCACTTAGACCTTAACACCCCCTCTTTTGAGCCCCGTTTTCAGCAATGATACCCAGAGCGCGAAACCAACATCACAAAAACATCATTTTGATGCCATGAAGGTCATTTTTAGGTCTAAAATAGTAGAGAAAGAAGCGCAGCAGGTCTAACGGTCTGTCGCGCTTAAACATAGAGATGATTCAAACGACGCAGAATCGCGTCATGAACCATCTGAACAACCGCACAGAAGAGAGGTTGGATTAGTTTGGCTAACGTACCGAACGAGCACTCCCTGAGCACCCTTCTCGATGGCCTGAAGGACATCGACGTCGAAGAGACCCAGGAGTGGGCTGAATCCCTCGAAGACCTGATCAAGACCCACGGCACCGAGCGCGCAGAGTACATCCTCCGCGCACTGCTCAAGGAAGCTGGCGAGAAGGGTGTTAAGATCCCGACTCTAGTCAAGACCGACTACATCAACACCATTCCCGTTGATCAGCAGCCCGAGTACCCCGGCGATGAGGAACTCGAGCGCCAGTACCGCGCATGGATCCGTTGGAACGCAGCAATCATGGTGCAGCGTGCCCAGAAGAAGGGCATCGGCGTGGGCGGTCACATCTCCACCTTCGCGGGTGTCGCTGACCTCTACGAAATGGGCCAGAACCACTTCTTCCGCGGCCGTAACCACCCCGGTGGCGGCGACCAGGTGTTCTTCCAGGGTCACTCCTCCCCCGGCGTTTACGCTCGCGGCTTCGTTGAAGGCGTCCTGACCGAAGAGCAGATGGACGGCTTCCGCCAGGAGAAGACCAAGGGCGCAAACGGTATTCCTTCGTACCCGCACCCCCGTTGCATGCCCGAGTTCTGGCAGTTCCCGACCGTTTCCATGGGTCTGGGCCCCCTGAACGCTATCCACCAGGCATCCTTCAACAAGTACCTGCACAACCACAAGATTAAGGACACCTCCGAGCAGCACGTCTGGGCATTCCTGGGCGACGGCGAGATGGACGAGCCCGAGTCGCGTGGTGCACTGCAGCTGGCTGCAAACGAGCACCTGGACAACCTGACCTTCGTCGTCAACTGCAACCTGCAGCGTCTGGACGGCCCCGTTCGCGGTAACGGCAAGATCGTTCAGGAGCTCGAGGCATTCTTCCGCGGCGCAGGCTGGCACGTCATCAAGGTCCTGTGGGGCTCCGACTACGACGAGCTGCTCAAGAAGGACAAGAGCGGCAAGCTCATCCAGCTGATGAACGAGACCCTCGACGGTGACTACCAGACCTTCCGTGGCGAAGACGGTGGCTACATCCGCGAGCACTTCTTCGGCAAGTACCCCGAAACCAAGGAACTCGTTGCAGACCTGACCGACGAGCAGATTTTCAACCTGCGCCTGGGTGGCCACGACGACAAGAAGCTCTACGCAGCCTACAAGGAAGCTATGGAGACCAAGGGCAAGCCCACCGTCATCCTGGCACAGTCCATTAAGGGTGCGGAGCTCGGCCCCTACTTCGAGGCACGTAACTCCACCCACCAGATCAAGAAGTTCACCATGGAAGCACTGAAGGGCTTCCGTGACCACCTGAACATCCCCATCTCCGACGAGGAGCTGGAGAAGGATCTGTACAACCCGCCGTACTACCTGCCCGAGGCAAACCACCCGGCACTGCAGTACATGCAGGCACGCCGCAAGGAACTCGGCGGTTACATCCCTGGCCGTGCAAACACCCAGCCTGAGATTACCCTGCCCGAGTCCAAGGTCTACGCACAGACCAAGAAGGGCTCCGGCAAGCAGACCGCTGCTACCACCATGGCGTTCGTCCGCCTGATGAAGGACCTCATGCGCGTGAAGGGCTTCGGTCACCGTATCGCCCCCATCACCCCCGATGAGGCACGTACCTTCGGTATGGACTCCTTCTTCCCCTCGGCTAAGCTGTACAACCCCAACGGCCAGAACTACGTGCCCGTTGACCACCAGCTCATGCTCACCTACACCGAGTCCCCCGAGGGCCAGATCGTTCACGTGGGTATTAACGAGGCAGGCGCAACCGCTGCATTCATCGCTCTGGGTTCGTCCTACGACACCCACGGCGAGCCGATGATCCCGATTTACATCTTCTACTCGATGTTCGGCTTCCAGCGCACCGGCGACGGCTTCTGGGCTGCTGCCGACCAGATGTGCCGCGGCTTCGTCATCGGTGCAACCGCTGGTCGTACCACCCTGTCCGGTGAGGGTCTGCAGCACAACGACGGCCACTCCCCGATTCTGGCCTCCACCAACCCGGCCTTCAAGATCTACGACCCGGCATACGGCTACGAGATTGCTCACATCGTGGAGCGCGGTATCGAGCAGATGTACGGTACCAAGGACGAAGACCACAACGTCATGTACTACCTGACCGTGTACAACGAGCCGATTCACCAGCCTGCTGAGCCGGCAAACGTTGACGTTGAGGGCATCATCAAGGGTATCCACAAGATCAGCGAGTCCCCGCTGACCTCCGGCCCCAAGGCACAGCTGCTGGCATCCGGCGTTGCTGTTCCGTGGGCTGAGAAGGCTCAGAAGCTGCTGGCTGAGGACTGGGGCGTCTCCGCAGACCTCTGGTCCGTCACCTCGTGGACCGAGCTGCGCCGCGACGGCGTTGCCGCTGAGGAAGAGGCTCTGCTGAACCCGAACCAGCCCGCTCGCGTTCCCTACGTGACCCAGAAGCTGGCAGGTGCCGCTGGCCCGATCATCGCGACCACCGACTACACCTCGGATGTTCCCGACCAGATCCGCCAGTTCGTTCCGAACGACTTCGCAACCCTGGGTGCCGACGGCTTCGGCTTCGCAGACACCCGCCCGGGTGCACGTCGCTTCTTCCACATCGATGCAGAGTCGGTTGTTGTCCGCACCCTGCAGATGCTGGCAAAGCGCGGCGAGGTTGCAGCAGACGTTCCCGCGAAGGCATTCGCTAAGTACGACCTGCTCAACGTGAACGCTAACTCCGAGCTGGAGCAGCACTAAGCATTTAGCGGTAGAACCCCGGTTCTGCGTTAGAAGCTAAACGACGCCCCCGATTGATGATTCATCAACCGGGGGCTTTCGTGTTTTAACTCAACTGCATGTTTTAACTGATGTAGCCCGGAGGTAACGACTATTACCTCCGGGCTAAATCAGTTATTGGGGCACCGGTGAGGCTAGCCGGCGAAGTGGCCGGTCACCTCCGCCAGACGCGTCGGATTCACCAGGTCAGGGTGCGTACCCTCCAGCAGCACCGCACGGAACGACGACGCATGCGCCGACCACCCCTCCGCATCCAGGTACGGCTGATCCTCATGCGGCACACCCACCAGCAACACGTCTCCTTCAAAGAACGCCTGCTCAGCACCACGCATCAGTGCCGCCGAAGCACGCATACTACCCAGGCACACGCCCAGCTTCTCCTCCGGTAGGTAACCCATCGCCGAACCCGCCCGCTGCAAACGCTCCAACGTACCCGGCAGGTCAAGCCGCTCATCGGCGGCAGGCTCCGGCAAACCGCCCATACGCAACAGCGCACGGAAGCTATCCTGCTCATCCGGCGCAGGCACGCCCTGCCACTGCTCCGAAGGATACGCGTCCAACAGGATGACGCGCTCAACCTGCGCACCCGCAGCCTGCGCCAGAGCCGCCACCTGCACCGCGGCAGTACCGCCCACAGACCAGCCCATCAACGCAAAACGACGCGGCAACGAACGCTCCGCCAGAGTCTTCTCAATCAGCTTCAGGTAGCCCTCAGCCAGCTCCTGCAGGCTCGACGCAAACCCAGCCTGCGGGTCAGAGAACGCCTCAGCCTGCACAGCATACACACCCTGCTGAGCCGGAAGATGCGAGAGGTACCCCGCATAGCACCAGCCCAAACCACCCGCAGGCGGCAGGATAAACAGCGGCGCGGGGGCATCGGTAGTATCGGGAACAACGGGCTGCTCACGCTGAGTCACAACGTGTTCGCGTAGGGGCAGAACCGGCGCGAACTCGGCACCCTCGCCGCGCTCGCCCGCAATGGACGCCGCCAAAGCCTGCACGGTCGGATGTGCAAACAGCGCACCAATGCTCACGCTCAGGCCCAGCTGCTCCTCAACCGCGGCAATCACCTCAAGAGCCGCCAGCGAATGACCACCCGAGGCGAAGAAATCCTCATCCACACCGAAACGCTCACGACCCAGCACACCGGCAATAATCGAGCACAGCTGCTGCTCCAGCAGACCGTGCGGGCCCTCGGCATCGGAAGTCTGCGGGGTCAGGTCCAGGGACGCCAACAGCTTGCGATCCGCCTTACCGGAGGGGCTCACCGGCAGAGCAGGCAGGGTATGCCACAGGGTCGGAACCATGTAGTCCGGCAGAACCTGCGCGCAATGCTCGCGCGCCGCCTCCACCAGCTGCTCGGCACGCTCAGCGGGCACATCGCCGACCTCCAGCACCGCCGCCAGGGCAGGCTCACGCAGGCCGCGGTACAGCAGAGCCACCGAAGCGCTCACACCCTCAACCGCGGCAAGAGCCATCTCAATATCGCCCAGCTCCAGGCGCTGACCGCGCACCTTAATCTGATAGTCCGTGCGGCCGCGGTAGCCAATGACGGCGCGACCATCGGGAAGAATCTCCCAGCACGCCAAATCGCCCGTACGATACAGGCGCTGACTCTCACCGTTCAGCAGCGCGAGCGCACCGGCAGGAGCCTGCTCCACGAAAGCCGCCGCGGTCGCCTGCGGGTTGTTCTTGTAGCCGCGCGCCAGCTGCACACCCGACAGGTGCAGTTCACCCGTCACGCCCACCGGCACGGGGTGGCCGGTCGGGTCAAGAATCAGGGTGCCGGTGTTCCAGACCGGCTCGCCAATGGGCACGCTCTCGCGCTGCGGGTCGGTGGAGGTCTCCCAGAAGGTCACGTCCACCGCCGCCTCGGTCGGGCCGTACAGGTTCAGCGGGTACACGCCCAGGACCTCGCCCGCAGCCTGCACCTGGTCCTTCTGCAGCGCCTCACCCGAGCAGACCACGTAGCGCAGGGGCTGCTCTCGGTCCTGACCGAAGCCAGCATCAGCCAGGATGCGGCGCGCCGCCGGCGAAGAGGTCAGCGCCGACAGCATGGTCGGCACAAAGTGCACCGCCGTGACAGACTGCTCGGCAATCACGCGCGCCAGGTAGGCGGGGTCGCGGTGACCCTCCGGGGCGGCAATGACCACGGCGGCGCCCTCGGCGAGAGGCCAGTACAGCTCCCACACATGCACGTCAAAGGAGATGGGGGTCTTGTGCAGAACGCGGTCGCCCTCCTCCACCGGAATCTGGTGCTGCTGCCAGCGCAGGCGGTTATCAATCGCGCGGTGGCTGATGGCAACGCCCTTAGGCCTGCCCGTAGAGCCGGAGGTGAAGAGCACGTAAGCGTCCTCGTCCAGGCCGGTTTTGACGCCCGGAAGCTCCTCTGCGGCGGGTGCAGAGGAGGGAGCCCGGGTGGGCTCCTCTGCGCTCAGCAGCGGCAGGGTCTGCTCAGACAGTACGTACTGGGGCAGATTTGCGTGACGCTGCGGTTCCTGCGGGTTCAGCTCTTCCGCGCTCAGCGGCTGCAGACCGGGGCCGTGCAACAGCAGGGAACATTCGGCGTCCTCCATCATCACGCCCACACGCTCGGCGGGCAGGTCAGGAAGCACCGGCACGTAGGTGGCGCCAGCGTACAGCAGGGCGTACAGCGCCACGTACTGCTCGGCACCGCGGTGCACACGCAGACCCACCGCGTCGGAAGGGCGAACGCCCCAGTCCAGCAGCTGCGCGGCAAGCGCACGGGCGCGCTCGTCCAGCTCGGCGTAGGTGAGGGCGCGGTCAAAAGCGTAGGCGCGCTCCGACTCGGGGGTGAGCACCTCACCGGGCGCGGGGGCAGAATCCAGCACGGCGAGCGCCTGCGGATGCGCCGCCACCGCATCACGGAAGCGACCCAGCAGGGTCTTGTACTCCAGCGGGTGGTCGGTAAGCGCCGGGGCGGTCAGCTCGCGCAGGGTCGCAAGCTCCGCCTCGGTCGCCAAGCCGAGATTGTTCAGGGAGGCGTCCTCGCGCTGCGCCTCCGCCGCGTAGGCGGGTAGCCACTCGCTCAGGCGGGCGGCGTGACGTTCCAGCTCCTCAGCGGTGTAGAGCGCCGGGTTCATGTCAATCTCGCAGGAGATGCTGTTGCCGCGGCCGGGCATGCCGCGCAGGGTGAAGGTCGCATCGGCAACCGGACCGGCAGAGATATTGTGAATGCGCGCGGTCGGTACCGCGGATCCGGACTCGTCCTTGGAGGGTGCCGCCAGCGGCAGCACCGCGTCAAAGGGCACCACGTTAATCTGCGCACCAAACAGCCTGGACTGGGCATTACGCGCGGTACGCTCGAGGTCTTCCTGACGAGCCAGCGGATGCTCCGCGTTGCGGGCGTACTGTTCCTTCACTGAGTGCAGGGACTCCGCGATAGGGCCGGTCGCCGCAACCTGCACCGGCAGCACGTTCACCGCGGTACAGCCGGTCTGCGCGCTCACCGTGCCCAGGGCGCGAGTCGCCTCCGGCAGGGTGCGGGCGAACATGCGGTTCATCTGCGGCACGCCGAACGAAGCCTGCGGGTAGCCGCCCACACGCGCCAGGTACGAGCCGACGGCGGCGGTCGCCAACACGGGCCAGGAGACGGCGTGCTGCTTTGCCGCATCCAGTAGAGCCTGCTGGGTGGGCGTATCAATGCTGAACGCCAGGCGCACAGACTGCGCCGACGGGGAGGCGGTACGGCCCGCCAGGGAGGTGTCTTCCTGCTCCAGGGCGCCGCTCGCCTCCCAGAAGGCGACGTCTTCGTCACGGGCGGTGGAGGCGGCATCGTCGGCATCGAGCAGCTGCTGCAGGCTCATGCGGCGGGTTGCCGGAACCGGCTGACCGGCGGACAGGGCACGGTATATCGCCGCCACGCGGGAGAGGCCGTTGAACGCGGCAAACCCGTCGGCAACCACGTGGGAGAAGGAATGGTACACCCAGAGGAACCCGCCGTAACACGCCACTGCGCTGCGCACGGTCACGCCCTCATCGGTGGCGAGGGGCTGGGCGAGCAGGCGCTGCGCCCAGGCGCGCACCGGCGCGGGCAAATCAGAGTCAGGCAGGTCAGAGGCATTCTCCTCCCCCGCCTCCGCGGTGCTGGCCTCGGCGGTGCCGTTCAGCTCGCTCTCATCCAGTTCACCCCCGTCCACGAGCAGGTCAATACCCGCAAGGAACACCTCAAGCGGCAGAATCTGCTGGGAGGCGGCACCATCGGCGATGCGGGTGCGCACGCGGAAGCCCTCGTTCTCGCGGTAGAGCTGTTCAAAAGCCTCACGCAGCAGGGCGAGGTCGGTATCTGCGGGGCATTGCAGAACCTCCGCGGTGTTGTAGCAGGGGTTCGTCGGGTCAATCGCGGCGGCGAAGTAGATGCCGCGTGCGTTAGTGGTCAGCGGCAGCCAGGGGCTGTCAGCGCTGTGCTGTGCGGAGGGGTTCGCGGCGGTGCGAAGGTCGGAAGCAGTCCCGAATCTAGCGGGTGCGGTAGTATCAGCTACGCCCATGGTGGCCTCTCAAGGTCTGGAACAGGGGTCTGGATTAGGGATGAGGTGTGTGTGAAGGTGGGGGGGGCTCCCCCCCCGCCATTCTCAGCTGAAATCAGCCGAAACGGTGAAAGTAGAACACCGAAAGAACACCCCGGGCACCCGCCTGCAATACCGGCAGGCAGGCACCCGGGGTGCGGTAAGGCTTAGCCCAGGCGGGAGACGATGAACTCCACGGTCGGGTTCTCCACCAGCTCGGTAAACTCGATGACGGCGCCCTCGGCAGCCAGGTCATCGAGCAGGGCGAAGGAACCCATCGAATCCAGGCCCAGCGAGAACAGCTCGGTGGTCGGCTCGTCGAACGCGGCCTGCAGGGAATCGGGCTCGACAATGTACTTCGCCAGGATGGGGCGCAGGGTCTCGGTTGCGGACATTTTTCTCCTCTTCGGGGTCGGTCGGGATCGGTCAAAATCCCTCAAAGAAACGGGGCGTAGCCGGCTTAGCCGAAAAGTGCCTAGCCGAAAATTTCGGCAAGCTTGGCGCGCAGTTCGCGGCGAGAAATCTTACCCACGTTCGTGGTGGGCAGCTCCTGCAGAACCTGCACGCGCTCGGGAATCTTGAAGTCGGCGAGCTTCTTCGAGGTGAAGAACTCGTGCATCGTGCGGCGCGGGTTTTCGCCCAGGTCGGCGCCTTCCTTCGGCACAATGACCAGGCCCACGCGCTCGCCCACGGTTTCGTCCGGGATGCCCAGAACCACGGCGTCAAAAACGTCGGGGTGGGTCAGCGCCAGCTCTTCAATTTCGTCCACGGCAATCTTCTCGCCGTTGCGGTTAATCTGGTCCTTCGCGCGGCCGGTCACCTCAAGGTACTTGCCGGCAACCAAGCGCACAATGTCGCCGGTGCGGTAGAAGCCGTCCTCGGTGAAGCCGTAGCGGTTCGCGTTCTCCTCCAGGTAGTAGCCGCGAATCGTGTACGGGCCGCGGGTGAGCAGGTGGCCGCTCTCGCCGCGCTTGACCGGCTGGTCCTGATCGTCAACAATCAGGATTTCGTCGTCGGGGCTAATCGGGTAGCCCTGGGTTCGCAGGCGTAGCTCAATCATGTCGGTCGAGCGGGTGTAGTTCACCAGGCCCTCAGCCATGCCGAACACCTGCTGAACGGTGCAGCCGAGCACGGACTCAATCTTGCCCGCAACCGCCGGTGCCAGCTTCGAGCCGCCCACCTGCAGGGTCTGTAGGGACGGCAGGGACACGCCGCGCTTCTCCGCGGAGGCGACCCACGCCTGAGCCAGCGGCGGCACCAGCGCGGAGGTGGTCACACCCTCCATCTCGATGAGGTGGAACGCGGTCTGCGGGGACGGATCCGCCGCAAACACCAGCTTGCCGGAGGCGCACATGACGCCCAGGATGCCGGGCGAGCTCATCGTGAAGTTATGCGCGGCGGGCAGCACCACGAGCATGGTCGTGTTGTTGTTCAGCTTGCAGATATCCACCGAGCCGCGCACCGAGTACAGGTAGGCGGCGTGGGTACGGGGAATCAGCTTCGAAATGCCGGTCGTACCGCCGGAGAGCTGCAGAAACGCCACCTGCTCGCTCGCGAGGGTCTTCTCGGTGTTCTGGATGACGCCGGGCACGAACTCTTCAGCGAGCTCCTCTTCGGTCAGCGGGGTCAGCGGCTCGGCAACGTCAATAGCAACCGGCGGCTCCAGGGAGTTCTTGCGCAGCTCGGCGGCAACGTCCTCGTGCAGTGCAATGAAATCCGTGCCGGGGGTCAGCGAAGAGAACACGTGCGCCGCCGCATCGGTGCGGGTCGCGAAGTGCACGAGCTCGGTGGTGCGGTGCTGCGGCAGGCAGAACACCGGCAGCGCCGCCGCCCAGAAAATACCCAGCAGGTACACCAGGTACTCGGCGGTGTTACCCAGCTGCAGCAGCACGCGGTCACCCGGCTGCACGCCCGCCTTCACGAGGCGCGCCGCAGCGGCACGGCCTGCCGCCTCCAGCTCACCGTAGGAGAGGCGAATCTGCTGGGGCTTACCGTTCTCATCGAGCTGCGCGTGCGAAAGCGCCACCAGCGCCGGGAAGTGCGGCTTCGCGCGGCAGGCGTCCAGCAGGAACTCGGGAATGGTCTGGTCAATCCAGTAGCCGGCCTCGCGGTACTTCGCGGCAAAAGACTCGGGGATGAGCGGTGTGGGGGCCAGGGGGCTACGTTCTACGGTCATCTTCTCTCGATTTCTGTGTTTCGGTCTTCAGGGTGTTCTCTACGATGAGCACGATGCGGGACGGGGCTGTCTTTACGAGGGTGCAGCCCTACGCGGCTTGTCGCAGGTCTTCCTCGCGGTCCTGCTCGCTGCGTTCAATATTCCGCTGATGAGCATCAATGATACGTTCCAGGGCCGGCACAATGGCACCGCGCCAGCACGCATAATCGTGACCACCGTTGAAGGTCGTGCAACGCGCATTTTCCAGGCCCAGCTTTTCCAGACGCGCCTTCAACTCACGGTGAGGCGGTACCAGAATCCACTCCTGCTCCCCCACCTCAATCTCAAGGTACAGGTGGCGCAGACGGTCAATCTCACCCGCCGCCTCCAGCTCGTCCAGGCGGTCCATGACCTGCGGCTGCCACAGCGACGAGGACTGCGCAATCGCGCCGCCAAACGCCTCCGGGCGGCTCAGAACCGCTAGCAGGGAGGACAGACCACCCAGCGACTGGCCGTTAATCACAATGTTCTGCGGGTCGGTCTTAATACCGTGCACCGCCTCCAGGTGCGGGAACGCAATATCCACCAGGTAGTCGGCAATCGGGTTGTCGCCGTTCAGCTCCTTCCAGCGGTTCTCACGGCCGCCAGAGTGCAGGAAGAACACGTGCATCGCCGGAATACGGCCCGCCTCGTGGGCGCGGTTGAGGGTGCGCTCCATGCCCTGGCTGAACCACATCTCACCATCAAATTGGATGAACAGCGGCGCGTCCGGGGCGGGGTCGCCCACGCGGCCGAGTACGTACTGGTGGCCGTCAGAGGTCTGCATCCACTCGGGGGCGGGCAGCGCGTCAATCTCTTCCTGAGTCAGGATGAACTCCTGCACCGGCGCGTGCTCAAGCTGCACCACACCCATGCATCGACCGACGCGGTTGCACACGGTCTCGGGGTTCAGCGGGTCGCCCTCACCGGAATCCAGGGCGGCGCGCAGGCGCACCTGGTCGTCATCGCCCAGCCAGACGGGACGCTCCCCCGGCAGCGCGGGCAGGAAGTTGTAGGAGGCGCGCCAGGTGGTCTTCATCTGCATGCTCAGCTGCCACCATCCGGTGCCTTCGATGCGGCTCATGAGGGAGCGGTCAAGGTTCTTCTCATCGGTGAGGCGGTTGATGAACATGAGCACCTGCTCCGCCTGCTCGTTGAGGTACAGGAAGGTGACGATGCGCTCGTTCTCGTTGACGGTGCCGTCTTCGCGGTACACCGGCTCGATAATGGGGGTGCCCTCGGAGACGACCTCGACGATGCGGGCGTTCAGCTCTTCGGGGCTCACGGCCTCGGCAATCAGGGCGGTGATGAGGGGACTGTCTACACGCGGTGCCGGCTCGGGGCGCGGGGTCTTGGGAGGGGTCGGACGAACCTGCTGTGCGGAGGCCTTCTCGGCGGCCTGCGGGGTGGCGGTCAGCGTGGTGTCTGCCGGGGCGGTGTCAGTCTGCGTGGTGGTTGCGCTCTCCATGGTGCTTTCGGATTCGGGGTCGTGCGGTCCCTGTCCATGCCTCCTCATCGGTGATATTGCGCGTGAGCAACGTAGCGTGATGTAGTACTCCTTTAGCGGTGAGGAGGAACATCAATATTGGTTAGCCTCCCCTACCTCACTCTATGGTATCCCTAACCCAAACCTGAGCGAAATAGCGAACAAAAATATGACGTCATCTGAGAGAGAAAAACGCCCCGAAAGAGCCGCGGGGGCAATCGCATAGGGCACAGAAACAAATAAGGCACCGAGACCGTGCATCAAACGCAACAATGTACGCCTCATGCGGCAGTCTCGGTGCCTTACTCAGGGGATTCCCATGAGAGATGGAACCTACCCAGTGCTCGGGTCCGTTCATGCGTCAAAGACGGGCGAGCACCGGGTAGGCGCCCTACGCGCGGGGGATCCTGGGTCCCTCAGATCCTCTCGCTAGCTGCAGAGCGCAATGCCCGGCTTTTCCTCCCGTATAGATACGGGTGGCGCCAACTCCCACGCGGCTTAGGGGCGAAAACTATTCGCTTTCGCGGGCCGCCGAAATAGCGTCGGCGGCGATATGGATGTCCTGGTGTTCCTTCGGAATCACCAAAGGAGTTCCAGTACACGGATCAGGAATAATGATCGATTGAAGATCAAAAACTTCCTGAATTAGTTCCGGTGTAATTATTGCACGAGGATCACCTTGAGCGATAATCCGTCCCTGCTTCATTAACACAACATGAGTAGCATACCTGAAAGCGAGGTTCAGGTCATGCAACACCACGGCAACAGTTCGACCCTCGGCGTGCAATTTCTTGGTCAGGTTCAGCACTTCAATCTGGTGCGTGATGTCCAGGTAGGTCGTCGGCTCATCGAGCAGAATCAGCGGGGTCTGCTGCGCGAGGGTCATGGCGATCCACACGCGCTGACGCTGACCGCCCGAGAGCGCCTCAATCGGACGCTCCGCAAGTTCCAGGACGTTCGCGGCCTTCATCGCCTCCACGCAGGCCTGCTCATCCTCCTCGGACCAGGAACGCAGCAGCGATTGGTGCGGGTAACGTCCGCGCGCCACCACATCCGCCACGGTCACGCCGCTGGGCGCCTCCGGGGTCTGCGGGAGCATCGCCAGAATCTTGGCGATGGCCCGGGACTTCATCTGCGGCAGCGGCGTGCCGTCCAGGCGCACCTCGCCTTCCTTCAGCGGATTCACGCGGGCCAGAGCTTTCAGGGTCGTCGATTTACCGCAGGCATTCGGGCCCAGGATAACGGTCAGCTCACCCTCGGGAACCTGAAAGTCCACCCCGTTGAGCACCGTGTGCTCGCCGTAGGCCACCACCATCTGCTCGCCCTCAAGGCGGCTGGTCACGCTAGTCTTCGTGCTCACTAGCTCCTCGTCCTTTCACGATAAATCAGATAAATCAGGTAGAGACCGCCAATAGCGCCGGTCACCACACCCACCTGAATGATGCGGCCCGGAATAGCGAATCGACCGATGAGGTCGGAACCGAGCACCATGAGCGCACCCATGAGCGCCGAGGAGGTGAAACCCACCCCGCCGATGCGTCCCAGGCTCTTCGCGATGTGCGGCGCGGCCAGGGCCACGAAGGCGATGGGTCCGGTCGTCGCGGTCGCCAATGAGACCAAAAGCACACCGATGAAGAGGGCTGCGACGCGGTAGGAGTTCACGCTCACACCCAGGCCGGAGGCCACCTGATCACCAAAACGAATGGCTCCCAGCGGGCGAACCAGCATCAGCAGCAACGGAGTCACGACCAGCAGCAGGCCCAGCAGCGAGTACGTGCGCTCCCAGGTCATATCGTTCAGCGAGCCGGCCAGCCACGAGGCCGCCGTCTGCGCCTGCGTCAGGGAGGCGCGCACGACCAGCAGCGCATTGAAGGCCGCCAGGGTCGAACCCACGCCGATACCCACCAGCACCAGGCGGAAACCGTGCAGACCCGTATTGCGCGTCATCAGCCACACCAGAATCGAGGTCGCCAGGCCGCCAATCACCGCGCCCAGCGCCACCTCCACGGGCCCGGAGTTGAACACAATAATCTGCAGCAGGGCACCGGTCGCGGCGCCGTTCGTGAAACCGATAATATCCGGCGAGCCCAGGGCGTTACCCGAAATCACCTGGAAGATCGAACCGGAAAGGCCCAGCGCGGCACCCACCAGAAGGGCCGCCACGATGCGCGCAGCACGCTGCTGGGCAAAGGTTACCGCAATCGGCTTGCCCTCACCCAGCAGCGCCGGGATGACCTTCTCGGAGGCGAGCTTGTAATCGCCCTGCAACATGCCCCAGAAGGCCAGCGAAGCGATAGCCGCCACCAGGATTACGTTCAGGATGACCACGCGCCACGGAATCTGCGCGCTGAGCGGCCCGCGCACGGTCAGAACGGGACGACCGCCCAGGTCGCGACCGCGGCGAGGATACCCCGCCCCGGCAGCCGCGGAAACAGTAGCCGAGGAAACAGTCGACGCGGAGCGCGCCGAAACAGAACTATTCGACATCAGAGCGCCTCCACCTTGCGACGGGTCATCAGGAACAGGAAGACCGGAGCACCAGCCAGGGTCGCCACGATGCCCGCCTGTGTCTCCTGCGGGGCCACCAGCACGCGCGCCAGAATATCCGCGCCCAGCAGCCACACCGGCCCCAGCAGGGCCGAGCCGTAGTTCACCCAGCGCACATCGTTACCGAGCAGGGCGCGCACCACGAACGGCACCGCCAAACCCACAAAGCTGATGGGGCCCACCGCGGCCGTCGCGGCACCGGCCAGCACCGTCACCGACAGCAGGGTCAGGTTCTGCGTGGTACGCACGCTCACGCCCAGGCTCGTGGCCGCCTCCTCGCCCATACCCAGGGCGTTAATGGCCGGGGCCACCACAAAGGCGATCAGCACGCCCACCGCAATCACGGGGCCAACGGTCGAGACGATATCCATGCCGCGGCCCTCCAGAGAACCGGAAACCCACAGGCGGAACTCGTTGTACGCATCCTGATTGGCCAGCAGCAGGCCCTGTGCGAGCGCCGACAGCGCGGCAGAAATCGCCACACCCGCCAGCGCCAGCTTCACGATCGACCCGTCACGGCCGCGGCCCAGGGTGTACACCAGCATCGCGGCCAGCGCGCCACCAATCGTCGCGGCAATCATGTACTGCCAAATGCCCATCACGCCAAACGCCACCACGGAGCCGATGACGGCCACCGAGGCGCCGGCGTTCACGCCCATCAGGCCGGGCTCGGCCAGCGGGTTGCGGGTCAGGGATTGCATAAGCGAACCCGCAATCGCCAGGGCCGCGCCCACGATAATTCCTACCAGGGTACGCGGAACGCGTTGCTCCATGACGATGGTCCGGGCCTCCTCCGAGGCTTTCCCGGTCAACACACCTACCACCTGATCCGGCGGCAAATTATTCGACCCGAATAGCAACGAGGCAACCACAGCGACCACCAGCAGGAGCGCCAGCAGGGCCAGCCAGGCCAGACGGCGGCCCAGCTTTCGGCCCTGCACCACGGAATCCTTCACGCGGGCCGGGGACGTCGTCATCTCGTGCGGAGCGGGCCTGGGCGATGCACTCTTGACGGTCACATTGCTCCTATAGACATGCTCGATGAGGACAAAAACAGGGGACGCAGGCACGGTGCGTGCCGACGCGAGAAAACGCCGAGGGCGGGAGGGGCACTCCCCCACCCGCCTCCGACGTTCAGAGTTGTTAGCGCTTACGAATCACCAATACGGCTGCGGCGGCGACCAGGCTCAGGCCCAGGACGATCACGCCGACCCACGGGAATGCGGCGCCGTAGGTCACGGTCTGCACGGTCTTCTCGGCGTTATTCACGCTCGAAGAAGATGCGGATGCCGAGGCCGACGGTACGGAGGCGCTACCGCGTGCGGGGGCGCTCGAGGAGGCCGAAGCGCTCGCGGTAGCCTTCACGGTTTCCTTCGGCTCAGCCGATGCGGAAGCAGACTCGGACGAACCGGCCTCCGCGTTCAGGCGGTCGTACTCCTCCTTGGAGATGACGTTGCCCTCGGCATCGGTGTACACGGTCTCGACCTCGCCGTTCGACTCATCGCCCTGTGAGCTCGAGGAGTCCTCGGAGCCAGTGCGGTGCGAGGAAGACTTCGAGGAGTTCGACGAATCGGAGCCGCCCTCGGAGGTCACGGTGAACTCGGGGCTACGGTTGCTGTACGCCTCGGTACCCAGGTACTTGCCGTCCTTATCGTGTTTCTCACCCGTAGCCAGGAATCGCAGGGTGTGAGTGCCGGCGCCAACATCCGGCAGAACGAAGGAGCCGGAGACGTTACCGTTGCCATCGCTCATCTGCTGGTGCACCACGCAGGCGCCCTGAGCCGCATCGGAGGGGCACAGGTTGCCGTCGTCAACCTTCACCGACACCTGGGTGTTCGCGGGGAAACCGCTCAGGGTAAAGGAAATCACGCCGTGCTCGCTCACAGAGGAGGAGACGGTCGAGGAGGTACCGGGGGTGGAAGCCTTCGCGCCGCCCGGGGGCAGGGCGGAGGCGCTACCCATTCCCAGGCCCAGGGCCAGGGAGGCCGCGGCGCAGGCGGTCAGGGCTTTGCGGGTGAAGGGTGCCTTCGAGGAGGCAGCCGAAAAAGGTGCACGCATGGTGGTCCTTTCACATTTTTCCGGGGCGGCCGGCGGTCCCGTTGCCGGGCGCCCCGTTGGTTCTGGTCCGGCTCCGCCGCGTTCATTCTCGAAAAAAGGCGGCGGAGGTCGGGTGAGCCCTATCGGGAGCGGTCCCGGGCTCTTGGGGGGGGTTATTTGTTCGTGCGTCGGCTGGTCAGCGCCAGGGCCAGAATCACCAGGCCGGCCGCGGAGAGCAGCAGATTATTCGCGTTGTTGACGAACCACTTGGTTGCGCCGGTCAGCTCGGTGCCCTCAACGGTCGGACCCTGAGCGGTCAGGGCCGTGGGGCTGGCTGAGGCGCTGGTGGTCGAACGCGGCGAGGCGGAAGGCGAGCTGGTAGCCTTGGCGGTCGCCTTAGCCTCGGGCTTCGCGGCGGTGCTTTGGGGAGCTTTTTCCTTCGCTTTGGCCTGCACGCGATTCACGACGGTCTCGGCGGGGGTGACCACCGTGGCGAGCGTCGGCTCTGCCTCGTAGGATCCCAGGTCGTCATCGGATGCGTCCTCGCGGGGTGCCGCGGCACGCTCGACGGTCATGTCGGCAAAGCCGAGCACGGCATTCTCGGCGCCCTGGTTACCGTTGTGCACGACCACGCGGTAGGTTGCCGATGGCATGGTCTCGCTGGTTTCGTAGCTGAAGCTGCGGTTATCGTCCAGGCGCTTCCAGCCGGAGGCGTACAGCGCCTGCGGGGAATCCCCCAGGTAGGTTGCGGCGTACACCCAGGTGCCCGGTTCCGCGCCCGGAACGGTCACGGTCACGGTGGAGCCATCGCGGCGCACCTGCACGCCCTTGCCGTCGGTCAGCGCGGTCGCGTGAATCGCTTCGGGTGCCTCGGTGGGCTTGTACTCGGGGGCGGTGTCGCTGAGCTTAATCTTCTGTCGAATAGACACACCACGGTCGTAGTTGTTGTCGTTCTCGTCCGCTCCGCCCAGGGAGCCCGAGAGGACCTGCACGTTGTGCTCGGAATTTTCGGTAGCCCAGCCTGCCTTAGCCAGTTCTTCAGCACTCAGACCGGTGTTTTCGGTGGTGGGCAGGGGAACCTCAACCTCGAAGGTGCCGTCTTCCTTGGCGATTGCCATGAAGTTCGCGGGCGAGTTTCCGCCCTTCTTGGTCAGGGGGTTAATGGCCTGGTGAGCCTCATCGGGGCGGGCGTCCAGGAACTTGACCGCAAATACGGCACCGCGGCCGGGGGCGTTACTGACAAACCCCTCGCCGCGCATCACGAGCTTACCCTCGCGCCATTTCTCGGTGGAGATGGTCACGGTCGCCTTCGCGGGGTTCGCGGGCTTGGAGTCGGTGGACTTCGGTGACGCGGCGGTGGGGCTCGGGCTAGCAGACTGGGTGGGGTCCGCGGTCTTGCTGGGCTCGGCGCTGGGGGTGGCCGAGGGGCTGGCCGCCGGATCCGAGGCGATTCCAATCGGCAGTTTGGAATCCGCGAATGCGGTCGGTGCCGTCAGGGCCGCACCGGGAGCCACGAGCGCGCCGGCAAGCGCAACGACAGCGCCGTACCGTGCGGCGGCACGGGCGGGGCGGTGATCGGTCATGGTGGTTGTTCCTTGCGAGGTGGTGAGTCGTGCAAGCTTCCCGTAGCGACGGAGCCGCTACGGGAAGCCAGAGAGGGGTGAGGGCTTAGAGGGGCAGGGCCTTCTTGACGTCCTCGATAATGCCGTTGAGCAGCAGCGGGCCGCCGGTGGAGGTCCACTTGGAGCCGTCCACGAGAATCACGTGGTCGTCCTTGACTGCCTTCAGGTTGGTGAAGCCGGAGGTTTCCTTCGCCTTATTCAGTGCTTCTTCGGCGCCCTGCAGACCTGCGGTACCCTGCGCGTTCGGGTTCTTCTGGCTTGCGCCGCCGAGGGTGCCGAGGAACATGTAGTCCGCGTCGATGGTTGCCAGGTTCTCCAGAGAGACCGGTTCGGAGTGGCCCTGGCCGTTGCGGTCCTGCGACTCGGGGCGCTTGAGGCCCAGGTCGTTGAGTACCTGGCCGGCAGGCAGTTCCTTGAGGATCAGGGCGGGGCCGTTGCCCGCCCAGCGGACGATGGAGAAGGTCTTGTCGCCGTACTTGGGGGCGAGCTGCTCCTTCAGTGCCGCTGCGCTTGCCTCGTAGGCCTTGATGACCTCTTCACCCTTGTCGACCATGTTCATAGCGTTGGCGACGTTGCGGAAGTTGATGCGCCAGTCGCCGCCGGCGTAGCCGCAGTAGACCACGGGGGCGATCTTCTTGAGGGTTTCAAAGGCCTCAGAGCGCTTGTCCACGCCGGTGGAGTCGACCAGAATCAGGTCGGGGTCGAGGTTGCCGATCTGTTCGTAGTTCACCTGGGCAACGGTGCCGATAATCTGAACGTCCTTGGCGCGGTCGGCGAGGTAGTTGGGTACGCCGGACTGGCCGCGGCCGGAGACGGAACCGGCGGGAGTCACGCCCAGGGCCAGCAGGCCGTCGAGGGTCGGCTCGGAGAGCACGATGACCTTCTTGGGGTTGGCGGGAACCTCAACCTTTTCGTCATCGACGTCCTGGATGGTGCGGGTGCCACCGGAGTTCGAGTCGCCCGATGCGGAGCCACCGGAGGTGGTGGTCGTGGTGGTCTCGCTGCTGCAGGCCGCGAGGGCGAGGGCAGCGGAGGATGCGAGGGCCAGGCCGAAGAAGGCGCGGCGGTTAACGCCCGATGCGCCCTGGTTCTCGGGGTCGGTCAGCTCGGAACGGTTGAAAGACATAGTTCTCCCTAGATATCACTAAACTATACCTAACCTTACAGATATCTGAGTGCCACTTCAAGATGTCCAGAGTCTCGCATACATTCCCGACGTAACGACCCGCCCTACCGCGGATTTTCAAGGTTTTTACTTTTCATATATTTGTCATAATTTTGCTGACAGAGTGTCAAAATAATCGAGCGAGCGAGCAGACGTACCTCTCCCCCGCCCCTTTACAACGCGCAAACACCCCGCCGCGGGGTTCGCGACGGGGCGACTCCCCATGACGGGGCGCACGTGGTTTCGGTGATGCCTTCTAGGTACGAGCGGGGTGCGCGGGCTCCGGGGTTCCGCCGTCGGCGAGGGCCGCTAGTGGCCGCAACCGCATCCGGTCTTGGAACGCTGCACCGAGGCGGCCGCCGCGCGCAGGGAGGCGACGGCCGCCTCCGGACCGCCCAGCGCCTCGTCCACGCCGTACACCGAGCTACCGGCCACGAAGCAGGTCGCACCCGCCTCGGCCGCACGCAGAATGGTCTCCTCGGTGATGCCGCCGTCCACCTGCACGGTCACCGGCAGGTTCGCACCCTTAATCGCCTTGGCGGCGCGGGCAATCTTCGGCAGGGTCACGTCCAGGAAAGCCTGGCCGCCGAAGCCGGGCTCCACGGTCATGATCAGCAGCATGTCCAGCTCACTGAGCATGTCCAGGTAGGGTTCCACGGCGGTCGCGGGGCGCAGCGCCATGCCGGCCTTCGCGCCCTCGGCACGCAGGGTGCGCGCCAGCTTGATGGGGGCAATCGCGGCCTCCGCGTGGAAGGTCACCGACTCGCAGCCCATGCTGGCGTACTGGGGCGCCCAGCGGTCGGCGTCCTCAATCATCAGGTGCACGTCGAACGGCACCGGCGATACCTCGCGCAGACGCTTGACCACCGGCGGGCCCCAGGTGAGGTTCGGCACGAAGTGGTTGTCCATTACGTCAATATGCGCGGCGTCGGCGGTAGAGATGCGTTCGAGCTCGCGCTGCAGGTTCGCGAAATCCGCCGAGAGAATCGACGGGTTAATGGCAATGCCCATTGTGTTGTCCTTACGTTGCGCTCCCCCGCGCTCGGCCCGCGCTCCGGGGAATGGAGCATGGGCCGGGCGGGGCGAGTGACGGTCTAATTTTGCGCGGGTTCGGGTCTGCAATTCCGGATCTGCGGGATTGAAACGCCCAGGTTTACGCCCGAGGCTTCCGGAGCCTAGTTCTTACGCAGCAGAGCGAGGAACATGGCGTCGGTCCCGTGCACGTGCGGCCACAGCTGCGCGGTGGTCGCCGAGGCGTTCACGACCGGCGCGCCCTTCTTGACCTTGATTTCGGGGGTGTGGCCGGGGTCCTTCTCCCCCGCCAGCACGCTCACGGGCTCGCCGTTCGCGTCCTCGGTGTGCAGGGCCACCTCGCGCAGGATGGCCGCCGAATCGAGCAGGCTCACCGCACCGCTTTCGAGCGCCTCGGCCACGATGTTCTGAGTCTCCGCCGCGTGCGGGGAACAGGTCACGTAGGCGATCACGCCGCCGGGGCGGGTCACGCTGATGGCCGCATCCAGGAGCTGACGCTGTAGGGGCAGCAGCTCGGCAATATCGCGCGGGGACTTGCGCCAGCGCGCCTCGGGGCGGCGGCGCAGGGCACCCAGACCGGAGCAGGGCACATCCACCATCACGCGGTCGAAAAGCTGACCGGGCTCAATGGATCCGGGCAGGTCGGAGGCGTTCTTGCGCAGGGTCTCGCGAATCTGGCGGCCGTCGCCGGTGAGCACCGCGTAGCTGCCCTCGGGCAGCGGTCGCAGGGAGCCTTCCACCAGCTGGGCGCGGTGGGCAGCTGCCTCGTTGGCAATCAGGGATGCGCCGCGCTGAATACCGAGCGCACCGAGGAGCGCCGCCTTGCCGCCGGGGCCCGCGCACAGGTCGAGCCAGGCGGTGTCGGGGCCGTCCAGGGGGGCTGCGGCCAGCGCGCGTGCTACCAGCTGGGAGCCGGCATCCTGCGCGCGGACGGTGCCTTCACGTACGGATTCCAGGCGGGCCAGGTCGCCGGATGCGTACAGCGCCGAGCCTTCAACCAGCTCGCCGTCGACGGCGCCCTGTTCGCGTGCCTCATCGAGGCTACCCAGGCCGGGCAGCGCAACCAGGTTCACCACGGGGGCGAGGTTATCGGCCTCAAGTAGCTGCTCAATTTCGGTGGCGGGGCGGCCGTGCGCGACGAGTGCCTGACGCATGGAACGCACAATCCAGGCGGGGTGCGAGGCGAGCAGAGCCATGCGCTCGGTGTCGTCCTTGGCCTCCTCGATGATGAGCTCGTACCACTCTTCGGGGGTTCGCTCGGAGACGCGGCGGAGCACCGCGTTGATGAAGCTTGCCGGGCCCGCACCGATCTTTTCGCGTGCCAGGGACACGCTCTGGTTCAGCGCAGCGTGGGCGGGAACGCGCATGTTCAGCAGCTGGTGCACGCCCATGCGCAACACGATGAGCGTGGTCGTGCCGACCTTCTCGAGAGGGCGGTCCACGCAGTGGCGCAGGATCGCGTCGTAGGTGCCCTGGTGGCGCAGCGTGCCGTAGGTCAGCTCGGTTGCGAAGCCCGCGTCGCGGTGGTCGAGGCGGTGGCTACGAATCGCCTTGGGCAGCACGAGGTTCGCGTAGGCGTCGGATTCCGCCACGGAGCGCAGCACCTCGAAGACGGTGGCGCGTGCGGTGTCTGCGGTGCGCGAGCGTGCGGAGGGTGCCGCCGCGGAGAATTCGCGGGCGGACATGGAGCGGCGGTTGCGTTCGTGGCCGCTCTTATTGCGCTGGGAGGTGCCGCCGCCACCGCGTTTGGTGTCCTCGTGCGCGGTCTTGGCACGGCGTTCGGCGCGCTCCACACTGGTCAGGCCGTCGAAGCGGCGACCGGTGCGGGATTCTGCGCGGTTCTCGCCGCGGTTTTCGAAGCGCTTCTTGTCGCCGCGAGAGTTGTTATCCCACTTCTGCTGGCGGTTCTGCTCGCCAGCATCCGAGCCATTACCCGAGCCGGAGCGGCGGCGGCGCTTACGCTTCGCACCGCCCTGACCCTGGTCGCCAGCCTGGTTGAAGCCGCCGCGGCCGAACTTGTCCGGGCCGAACTTGCCGTTGCCAGGCTTGCCATTGCCAGCGTGACCGGGCTTGCCGTGTCCTCCCTTGTAGGGGCGCTTTTCGTTGCTCATGCGAGTACCACCAGGCCTTCCGCCATGTCCTTGCCAGCGCCGCGAGCCCACGCGGGCGCGTCCATCATTTTCTTACCGGCAGGCTGAACCTGCAGCAGCATCAGCGGTTCGGTACCGGTGCCGACCAGTACTTTCTTCGCGTGCAGACGCACCGCACCGGGTGCGAGGGGGCCGCCGTTTGCCTCGGTCAGGGACTGTACCAGGCGCTCGTCGGCAACCGCGAGGCCGCCGATCTTGAAGCGGTTTTCGCCCAGTTCGCACCAGGCTCCGGGTTCGGGGGTTACGCCTCGGTAGCGCGCCAGAATCTGTTCGGCGGGTTCGGTCCAGGTGAGGCGGCCGTCGGCAATGCTCATCTTGGAGGCGTAGCTGACCGACTCGTCCTCGACCTGCACGGCGCCGTGCTCGCCGGCTTCGAGGCGCTCAAAAGTGCGCTCGAGCAACGCGCCGCCGCTGGTAGCCAGGCGCATCAGCACGCTGCCGGCGGTGTCGTCGGCGGCCACGGGGGTGGATTCCTGTTCGAAGGTGGGGCCGGTGTCCAGGCCCTCCTCGAGCAGGAAGGTGGTGGAGAAGATCTCCTGCTCGCCGGCCATGAGGGCGCGCTGCACGGGGGCGGCACCGCGCCAGGCGGGCAGCTTGGAGAAGTGCAGGTTGACCCAGCCGTAGCGCAGGGTTTCCAGGGCGGACAGCGGCAGCATCGCACCGTAGGCGACAACGGCGGCCGCGTCGGCGTTCAGCTCTGCGAGGGCTGCGGCGGCCTCGTCGTTCCAGCGGTTTGCCTTCACGACGGGCAGGCCGAGCTCCTCGGCGCGCTGCGCGACCGGGGAGGGGGTGAGCACGCGCTTGCGGCCCACGGGGGCGTCCTCGCGGGTGAGCACGCCGACCACGCGCACCTTATCGGAGTTCGCCAGGTAGTCGAGCGGGGGCACGGCAACGTCGGGGGTGCCGGCATAAATAATGTTGAGCATGTGAGCCTACTTTCCGAAGCTACCGAAGGAGGAACCAGCAGAACCGGCGCCAAACGCGCCGCCGCCGCCAAAGGCGCCGCCCACGCGGGTTGCACGCTCGGTCACGGTCTTCGCGGCGACAGTGTTGTAGTCTGCGGCGCGCAGGGCACGCATCACGCGTCGACGGTCTTCGCCGATCAGGCGGTCGATGAACAACTTGCCGTGCAGGTGGTCGGTCTCGTGCTGCAGCATGCGGGCGAACAGGCCTTCGCCCTCCAGCACGAGGGGTTCGCCGTGGCGGTCCACGCCGGTCACGCGCGCCCAGTTTTTGCGCGGGGTCGCGGACTTCTGGCCGGGCACGGACAGGCAGCCTTCGCCGCCTTCCTGGTCTTCTTCGCCGACCTCGAGCACGGGGTTAATGATGTAGCCCTCGCGGTCGTCAATGCCGCCGAAGGTGAAAATCTGCTTGGAGATGCCGATCTGCGGTCCGGCGAGCCCCACGCCGCCCACGTCGTACATGGTTTCCAGCATGTCGTCGATGAGTCGCGCCAGGTCGTCGTCGAAGACGGTGATGGGTTCGCAGACGCTGCGCAGCACCGGGTCGCCCACGGTGCGGATGCTCAGAATGGTCATAGTTCTCCTCTGCCGGCGCCGGGCCGGTCTAATGTGCTAACGGATATTCGGTGGGGTGCCGCGGGGTGCGGCTCTCCCCCATTGTCCCCGAATCGGGGTGGGTAAATCTAGAGGGTGTCGGGCCGAGGTCTCCGGGTTGAGTCTCCGGGTTGAGTCTCCGGGTTGAGTCCCCGGGAGGAGTCTCCGAGCCGCCCCCCCCCGGGCCGGTCGTCGCCGCGGGCGCTGAACGGAGCGGCCGGGGGTTCGTTCCGGTCGGCCTTGCCTCGCGATGCTACGCGGCGGAGCGTCGCTCGGTGGGCGGCGGCACCACGGGCATGAGCGCGGGATCCTCGAATTCCTGCACCTGACGGTCGAATTCCCAGACGCGGCGCAGGGCGCAGAACTTGTACCAGTTACGTTCGAGGATGGCGGGGTTCGCCTGCTGCGGCAGAACCTGCGTCTCACCGAGGGCCACGCCCATGAGCACGGGCGCGTCCCCGTACTTCCAGGGTTCCCAGGTGCCGGCGTCGGGGTCGACGAGGGATTCTTCGGCTTTGAGGCCGGCGACGAGCTGCATGACGACCTTCTCGTCGAGCGCTTTGACGCGGCCGCGCTTGTCGGTGCCCTTGGTTTTGTAGTCGATGATGCAGGTGCGGCCCGCAATTTCTGCAACGAGGTCGAGGGTGCCAGCGTAGCCGACGGTGTCGTTCCAGATGGTGATTTCGGCGGCGAGGGGGCGGGGGTTGAAGGCTTCCCACCACTCGTCGAAGCGGTCGGCGTAGGCTTGCTCGCCGTTAGCGATGAGCAGCTCGCGGCATCCGGCGACGTCGTGGTCGCGTCCCATGGCGCGCAGGGCGACGTTTTCGGCGTAGTTGTGCACACGGTCGCCTCGGGCGGCGGCTGCGTCGCGGTATCGTTCGGAGGCGTTGGCGGCGTCGCGGATAATGGCGAACTTGAGGCCGTGGGATCCGGAGGCGCGGTAGGCGCGCTGGTCTTCGAGTGCGGCCTTGGCGGCCATGTATCCGTGCCAGCCGCTCAGGTCGGTGGCGTGCTGGCCGATGACGGTGGTAATGGAGGGCACGAGCAGTTCTCCCCCGCGCTTGCGGGAGTACATTCGTCCGTAGTCGGTGGAGGTTGCGAGTTCGGGTGATGTCACGGGGGTACCTCGTTCGTGGTGGGGCCGTGTCGGGGTTGGCGTTCCCTCGGCGGGGCGACCGAGCGGTCGGCGGGGTTTCGGAGCCTTTGTGGAGGGTGTGCCGGGGTGGACACAATAAAACCCCCGTTCCTTGAAACGGGGGTTCTTTGGTGCGTGATACTGGGTTCGAACCAGTGACCTCTTCGGTGTGAACGAAGCGCGCTACCACTGCGCCAATCACGCTTACGGATAAGACTATACCGACGGTTTGAGGGGAGGTCAAATTGAGGAACCAACTTTTTTTGAAAAACTTTGCCGCCCTCTCCCATCGGAACGGCACCGCAGAGCCAGAGAGTTCTAACGAATAAAGACATAAACAAAAAAGCCCTTCATTCGAAGATGAAGAGCTTCTTTCCTAGTGGTGACCCCAACCGGTTTGTATGGTGATGAGGGCGCATAATGCCGAGCGCGCGAGGGAATTCATTATGCGTCCGAATGCCGCGACGTAAGGAGCGGCGCCGTGAGAGGCTCACGGCGGCACCGCAAAGCCAAACGCTTCTAACGAATAAAGACATAAATAAAAAAGCCTTGATTCCGAAGAACCAAGGCTTTTTCCTAGTGGTGACCCCAACCGGATTTGAACCGGTGTTGCCGCCGTGAGAGGGCGGAGTACTAGGCCGCTATACGATGGGGCCGCAACCTCCAGATGGAGGTTAGCTGGGATACCAGGACTCGAACCTAGAACAAAGGAACCAGAAACCTTCGTGTTGCCAATTACACCATATCCCATTACTCTATTGAGTTACCGTTCCGCCTTTCGCCTTTCGGCTCATCACCGGAACGAGTAATAACTATACGGGGCTTTCGGGAGGCACGCAAGCCAAAATACGGTAACCTGCCTCACACTCTCACCCTGGTATCCGCTACTTCCGCAGAATTCCGGGGTTTTTGGGGTCAAAAAATTCTTTAAAAAACCTCAAAGAGAGGGCTCTGGAGCCGATTTTAGCCCCTCAAAGCAGTCGAAGGAGGGTCCAGAACGCAGTTTCCACCCCTCCCCCGCACGATTTGCCCACCAAAATTTTTGAGGATTTTTTGAATCCCTGCCACTACCTAGAAATCAACTCAAGGTATCCGATTCGGAAAACACCTCGGACAAGTTAGAGGGTTAGTGCGGGATTGACCGGCACAGAATTACCGCATCCCACGCCCCCGCTTCAACGCCTCGCCATTCTCCAGGGATTTCACTTCCACCCGCCCCCACCCCTCGCAGATTTGTTCACTAAGACACAAAACTTTTGAAGACAACGAAAAAGCCCCGAGGCGAACCTCGAGGCTTTCAGTGGAGCGGTTGACGAGACTTGAACTCGCGACATCCACCTTGGCAAGGTGGTGCTCTACCAACTGAGCTACAACCGCATGTTTTCGCTTCAAACTTTGTTTGTCGCGGCAACGGATATAACTATACGGATACCGGACAGAGTGTGCAACCCAAAGCTTTCTCCTTTGCGCATCCTAGGCCCCAAAATTTACGCATAAAAACACATTGACAAGCGAGTATAGATGGATTATCCATCACAAAAATTTTTCTTTGACCAACAAAAATTCCCCTCCCGGCGGAGGGTTTCCCGGAAGATATTCCGGTAAACCCTCCGCCAAGAGGGGGAATGTGTAGCATTACGAGCATGCCGAGTATCCGGCCGTTCAGGCAGGTGTCAGGAGGCGCTAGTCGCCGCCGCCCGAGTCGCCGCCGCCCGAATCGCCGCCGCCGGAGTCCGAGCTGCTGTAGTCCGAGCTGCTGTAGTCGGAGCTACTTGAGCCGGAGTCGAAGTCGCCGGCGTAGGGGTCGGGGCCCGGGTCCACGAAGTCGTCTTTGTCATCCTCTTCACGCGAGGAATCCGAAGAGTCCGAAGAATCCGAAGTGTCTACGCCGTCAGACGAGGAGCTGCTGACGTCGCCACCGCGGGCGTGCCGTGCCTGAGCTTCTTGAGCGTTCAGGGCGGCGCGCGCCTCTAAGTAGGCAGTCACGTATCCGAAGGCTGCCGCAACGACAACAGCGACCACCATCAAGACGGACTTGTCCATGTTGGCGATGTACAAAATCAGCCAGATAATGCAGGCATTGGTGAGCGCCATGAGGGTGCCCTTGAACAGCGCCTTGCCGATGATGGATTGGTTATTCGGCCGACTCATGGTTAGCCCAGCTCAGCGGCCAGCTTGCGCAGGCGTGCGAGGGAGGAGTCCTTGCCCAGGATCTCCATGGACTCGAACAGCGGCGGGGAGATGCGCTCGCCGGACACTGCGATGCGCACGGGGCCGAAGGCCAGGCGCGGCTTGATTTCCAGGCCGTCGACGATGGCCGAGCGCAGCGCTGCCTCGATGTTGGCGGCGGTGAAGTCCTCGAGGGGCTCCAGGGCCTCGATAGCGGCGGCCAGCACCTGCGGTGCGGATTCCTTGAGCTGCTTGCGGGCGTCGTCCGCCACGGTAATCTCGTCGTCGCTCTTGAAGAGGAAGGCGAGCAGGCCGGGGGCCTCGCCGAGCAGCTGCATACGCTCCTGGACGAGGGGTGCGGCCTCGGTGAGCACCTGCTCCTGGCGCTCGGTGAGGGTTTCGCCCAGCACACCGGCAGCCTGCAGGTACGGAATCAGGCGGTTGCGGAAGTCCTCGGGGTCGAGGGCACGGATGTGGTCACCGTTGATGGACTCCGCCTTCTTCACGTCGAAGCGGGCGGGGTTGGCCACCACGTCGTGCACATCGAAGTGCTCGACGAGCTCGTCGATGCTGAAGACGTCCTGGTTTGCGGAGAGGGACCAGCCCAGCAGGGACAGGTAGTTCAGCAGGCCTTCCTTGATGAAGCCGGCATCGCGCAGCAGGAAGAGGTTCGACTCGGGGTCGCGCTTGGAGAGCTTCTTGTTGCCCTGGCCCATGACGTAGGGCAGGTGGCCGAACTCGGGGATGAAGGTGGTCACGCCGGTGTCGATGAGTGCGCGGTAGAGCGCAATCTGACGCGGGGTGGAGGAGAGCAGGTCCTCGCCGCGCAGCACATGGGTGATGCCCATGAGCGCGTCGTCCACGGGGTTCACGAAGGGGTACAGCGGGTCACCGTTGGAGCGGACGACCACGTAGTCGGGCACGGTACCGGCCTTAAAGGTGATTTCACCGCGAACGAGGTCGTTGAAGGTGATGTCCTCGTCGGGCATACGCAGACGCCACACGGGCTTGCGGCCCTCGGCGCGGTAGGCTTCCTTCTGCTCCTCGGTAAGGTTGCGGTCGTAGTTGTCGTAGCCGAGCTGCGGGTCCTGGCCGGCGGCCTTGCGGCGCTCCTTCACCTCGTCGGGGGTGGAGAAGTCCTCGTACACGTAGCCGCCCTCAACGAGCTTTTCGAAGATCTCGTTGTAGATGCCGGCGGTCTTACGCTCGGACTGGCGGTAGGGCTCGTGCGGGCCGCCAACGCCCACGCCTTCGTCCCAGTTGATGCCGAGCCAGTGCAGGGAGTCGAGCACCTGGTTGAACGACTCTTCGGAGTCGCGTGCGGCGTCGGTGTCCTCGATGCGGAAGACGAGCTTACCGCCGGTGTGGCGTGCGTAGGCCCAGTTGAAGAGGGCGGTGCGCACCATGCCCACGTGCGGGGTGCCGGTGGGCGAGGGGCAGAAACGCACGCGGGTGTCTGCGGGGGTGTTGAGTTCGGGACCGTGGTACTCGGTCATGTTGTCTCCTTGACGGTGTGTTCAGGATGGACGGTAGATGGTGTGGGGCGCGGGCGGCTTAGTCGCGCACGCGGGTGACGAGGGAGCCGATGCCTTCGACCTCGACCTCGACCTCGTTGCCGTCGCGCAGCACGCTGACGCCGGCGGGGGTGCCGGTGAGGATGACGTCGCCGGGCAGCAGGGTGAAGATTTCGGAGGCTGCGGCCACCTGTTCGGCCACGGAGTAGTGCATCTCGGAGGTGTTGCCCTCCTGCACGACGTCGCCGTCGACCCAGGTGGTGATGTTCAGCGAGTCGGTGTCCAGGTCGGTTTCAATCCAGGGGCCGAGCGGGGTGGCGCCGTCGAAGCCCTTGGCGCGGGTCCACTGGCGGTCTTCGAGCAGGTCGCGGGCGGTGAGGTCGTTGGCTACGGTGTAGCCGAAGATGACTTCGTGCACGCGCTCGAGCGGCACGGACTTGGCGATACGGCCGATGATGACGGCAAGCTCACCCTCGGGGCTGACGGCCTCGGAGTACTCGGGCAGGCTCACTGGGTCGCCGGGGCCAATCACGGTGGTGTTCGGCTTGAGGAAGAACTGCGGGGAGGCGGGCGCCTCGGTTCCTGCCCAGTTTGCGATCGCTCCAATCACCTTGGAGCGGGGAATGATCGGGGCGAGCAGACGCACCTGATCGATGGGGTAGGTCGTGCCGGTCGGTTCGACGCCCGAGTAGAAGGGGTCGCCGGCGATGACGCGCAGGGTCTCTTCGCCCGCTTCGCCTTCGACCAGCCCGAAGTGGAGCTCATTATTTACGGTAAATCGTGCAATACGCATACTTTCTAGGGTACCAGCCTTCGAGGGTGTGGGCGGCGGCGCGGAATGAGCGTGGAGGCGGGGCGGGGCACGTAATTCAACTAGGCGAGTCCGGTGCCTCCCTCCTAGCGTTCCCCTCCCCCGCATGTGCGCCCCGGCAGATAGTTGCCGCACGCGGCTATGCGCCGGGCACAGCGAATCCCCGCGGGTGCGTTCCGGGTGGGAGCGCATCCCGCGGGGATTTCGCGTGAAAGATTAGATGAGGCGGGTCATCCAGCCGTGGCGGTCCTCAACGGTGCCCAGCTGAATACCGACGAGTTCTTCGCGCAGGCTCTTGGAGATCTCACCGAAGTGCTCGGTGGGTGCCGGAATCTCAAAATCCTCGGCCTTGAGCTTGCCGATGGGGGCAACCACTGCTGCGGTACCGCAGGCGAAAATTTCGGTAATGTCGCCGTTTGCCACGCCCTCGCGCCACTCGTTGAGGGTGATGGCGCGCTCCTCCACGGTCATGCCGCGGTCCTTAGCGAGCTGAATCAGCGAGGAGCGGGTCACGCCCTCCAGGATGGTGCCGGTCAGCTCGGGGGTGACAATCTTGTTTTCCTTGCCGAAGATGAAGAACACGTTCATGCCGCCGAGCTCTTCGATGGCGTCGCCGCGGTGCGGGTCCTTGAAGATAACCTGCTTGCAGCCGTGCTTTTCACCCTCGGTCTGGGCAATCATGGATGCTGCGTAGTTACCGCCGCACTTTGCCGCACCGGTGCCGCCTTCGCCCGCACGGGCGTAGGTGGTGGAGAGCCAAATGTCCACGGGCTCGGGGGTGCCGAAGTAGTTACCTGCGGGCGAGCCAATCACGTGGTACTGCACGTGGCGGGCCGGGCGAACACCGAGGAACGCCTCGGTGGCAATCATGAAGGGGCGGAAGTAGAAGGCCTCGCCGTCACCGGTGGGAACCCATGCCTCGTCGGCTTTGATGAGCTGGCGCAGGGACTCAATGAAGGTCTCGGCGGGCAGCTGCGGCAGGGAGAGTCGGTGCGCGGAGTTCGCGAAGCGGGCGGCGTTCTTTTCGGGGCGGAAGGTCCACACGGAGCCGTCGGCGTGACGGTAGCCCTTAATGCCCTCGAAGATTTCCTGACCGTAGTGGAAGACGGATGCTGCGGGGTCCAGAACGAGCGGGCCGTAGGGGTGGACTCGGGCGTCGTACCAGGTGCCGCCGGTCTTGTAGTCACCCTCCCAGCCGATGGTGACCATGTGGTCGGTGAAGTAGTCGCCGAAGCCGGGGTTCTTGAGGATTTCTTCGCGGCGTTCGGCGGAGGCGGGTGACTGGTTTGCTTCGTGGCTGAATTCGATGGCCATCGTTCTGCGTTCCTCTTCGTCTAATGCATCATTCTGCGTTCTTCGAGTTCGGTCGCTCTCGTACGGTGGGAGCGGCCGGGGCTGCCTGCGGCTGCTGATGCGCCGGGGTGTGTGCGGTGGGCGCGGTGTCGAGGCAGGTGGTGCATCCGTGGGGACGGTTCGTGCTTTCGAGCAGCGTGGATGCATCAAGGTACGCGGTGGAGGGTATCCACCGCCGAGGAGGTCGGGCGGGTGTGCTCGACTGTTTTAGAGTACCGGAAAGATGCTTTTGCCGCATGTGCACCTTTTACCCCATTCAGGATGTGAACAGGTGGGTTTCGCAGGTCAGGTTCGGCGGCCTAGTTCCGGTGAGCAGTTCGGCGGGCTAATTTTGGCAGGCCGGTTTCGGCGGCGGAGCAATCGTTCGGCCCCTCTCCCCTACCGGCTCGGGTACCCCTGGTACGGGTAAAGCCCGGAAGGTGCGTTCCTTCCGGGCTTCCCTGGCGTTTTTATTCAGCGCTCATGCTGTCATAAGCGAGTTTTAGTCAGCTGACCTTAGCCGAGGCGTGCGAGCACGTCCGCGCCAACCCGATCGGTGCCACGCACAGTGGCGCCGTTCTCGCGCATGTCCGCCTCGACGGCGTCCTCAATGCGGGCCGCGGCGGCATCGTAGCCGAGGTGGCGCAGCAGCATCGCGCCGGCGAGGATGGCGGCGGTGGGGTTGGCCTTGTTCTGGCGGGCGATATCCGGTGCCGAGCCGTGTACGGGCTCGAACATGGAGGGGAACTCGCCGACGGCGTTAATGTTGCCGCTTGCCGCGTAGCCGATACCGCCGGTGACCGCGCCGGCAAGGTCGGTGATGATGTCGCCGAAAAGGTTATCGGTCACGATCACGTCGAAGCGGGAGGGGTCGGTGACCATGAAGATGGTGGTCGCGTCAATGTGCAGGTAGTCGGTCTCAACCTCGGGGAATTCAGACGCGATTTCGGCGAAGTAGCGGTTGTAGAGGCGACCGGCGTGGGTGAGCACGTTGGTCTTGTGCACGAGGGTGACCTTCTTGCGGCGGGTGGAGGCCAGCTCGAAGGCGTAGCGAATCAGGCGCTCCACGCCGTGTGCGGTGTTGAGGGAGACCTCGGTGGCGATTTCGTGGGGGGTGCCGCCGCGGATGACGCCGCCATTGCCGATGTAGGGGCCTTCGGTGCCTTCACGCACAACGACGAAGTCGATGTTGCCGGGGTTGGCCAGCGGAGAGACCGCGCCGGGGTACAGGCGGGAGGGGCGCAGGTTGATGTAGTGGTCGAAAGCGAAGCGCAGCTTCAGGAGCATTTCGCGTTCGATGAGGCCGGAGGGAATCTTGCCGCTGCGCGGGTCGGCACCGATAGCGCCAAAGAGGATCGCGTCGTGCTGCTTGAGGGATTCCATGGTGGACTCGGGCAGGGTCTCACCGGTTTCGAGCCAGTGCTCGGCGCCGAGCTTGTACTGGGTGGGGTTGACGGTGATGTTTTCGAGCTCGCAGGCGCGGGTGAGGATGCGCTGGGCTTCGGTAATGATTTCGGGGCCGATGCCGTCGCCGGGGATGACGGCGAGGTCGATGCTACGTGCTTCAGTCATGCCTCTACCGTAATACGCGCCGCGGGCGGGCGGTAGGGTGCGCGGGCGGGTTCTCAGAGTCTGGGCCGTCGGAGTCCGGGTCGTTCCGGGCGGGTGGGAAGACCCGCAGCGTGGCTAGGGGAAACAGGAGGGTTAAAACTCTTTTCCCCGGCTGAATCATCAGCCGGGGAAAAGAGATGGTATTTCTGCCCCGAGTGGGGTCGAGTACCTAAAACGTTACCGCTAATTATGCGGTGCGCTGGCAGAGGGTGACCTTGACGTAGCCGTTGCCACGTGCGCCACGATCGGTCGGAGCGTTGCCTGCGGACTCGATAGCACCGCCGGAAACACCGGGAGCAACGTAGGAGCCACCTGCGCCGCCGCCGCCGCCGAGCTGGCCGAAGGAGACGTTCTGGCGGATACCGTTGGGGTTGTTGTTCCACTTCTGGGTCAGAACGATTGCGGAGGAGGAACTGGAAGCACCGGAGCCACCGCCACCGTAGCCTGCGCCACCACCTGCGGAGATGACGGACTCGTAGCCGTTGAAGTTGAAGCCGATGGACTTGTACTCGAGAGCGTAACCGGTACCCTTGTGGGTACCCTCTTCCTTCTTGGTGCGATCGTTGTTGTCGATCAGGTAGGAGTAGGATGCTACACCGTTGCCACCATTACCCTTGAAGCCTTCGCCACCCTGGTTACCGGACTTGGAGGACTGGTAAATCTCCTGGTTGTTGGTGGAGTAGAAGCCCAGCACGCCGTTCGGGGACTTGCCGGTGTGCAGAGCGGTCTTGGAACCACCGTTACCACCGATACCGTTTGCGCCACCTTCACCGGCTTCAACGGTTTCCTTGATGGAGCTGTCAGCGTCGTAGATACCGAAGCCACCCTGACCTGCAGAACCCGATGCACCGTCAGCGGAGCCACCGGTGGAACCGAAGATGATGTTGCCGTTGCGCTTTGCACCTTCGGGCCACTGCCAAGAAGCGGTCACTGCGCCAGCTTCCATGTAGTCGGGGTTGTTGTTAGCGCCACCGTTGTTGATGAAGCCAGCGCCACCGCCGCCACCTGCAACTGCAACGGGGGTACCGTCGATGACCAGAGCGGAGGAGCCACCACCGGAAGCGGAGTAGGTAATACGCTTCAGGGGGGAGCTAGCGGGCCAAATAGTGTTGACCTGCTGCATGATGCTGGAGGGGACGGGGTTGGGCAGGCTGGAGGAACCGCCGTTACCGTAGCCCTCGCCACCCTCTGCGGGGGTCAGGGGGTTGTTACCGATACCACCGGCTGCGCCGACGAGCTGAACGGTCTGGCCGGGCTTGACCTCGATGATACCGGTGACCTTAGCACCGGAACCTGCTGCCATATCGGGGTAGTTGGTACCACCGGCACCGCCGACGACCTCGAACTTAATCTTGTCGACTCGCTCGGGAACAACGAAAGAAGTGGTGCCCTTAGCACCCGAAGCGTTACCGTTAGCGCTGTAAGCAGCGGAGGAAGCCCACTCGCATTCGGTGGAGGAAGCGAAAGCCGGAACAACGGCAGAAGCCGCGACAACCGGAGCAGCCCATGCTGCGCCCGCAACAACCTTGCGGCGAGAAATGTTAGTAGACATATATGTCCTTCGAGAGTGATGTCATTTGAGGAATAAGAGTTATCACCCATCGTCGTGCACGGTGACAATTCACCAAAGTGATTGAGCGAGTAAAGCCGGACAGTATTCCGACCCCGGATGATAACAACATAATGCTGTACCGTTCCGCGTGGGAGCGTCCCACAAGGGGCCTTGGTGCGCCCGATGGGCTCAGCCTTCTACACGCCGGGTGACGATACAGGTAAAACTATACCCACCAAATCCAACCCCCGCAATGGTTTTCAATAGAGCCCTGATGAGGGGTTATAACAAAAACCCTCCGTTAAGATTGAAGGTTTTTCAACCCAAATAGGTTACTTAAGAAAGTTTTTAGTGATATACACCTAAATTCAAACCCCATATAAGCCCAAACCCTCAAGCGGTGATTGAGAGAAAAGTCTGATTTAATGTGGCGAAGCTCATAAATAATCCTGTATTTCGGCGTGTCGCGCACACAGAATCACACACAGGCAAAGATATACCCACACGCACTATGTGCACGTCAGCGCATTTTGTGGGCCTCCTATACCCGCAATATTCCCCTCACCCCCTCGCTACACTGGACACATGCCCCTCAAGCACACCGAACCCCAGCAGAACCCACAGCACAGCACAGAGACAGCCGAATCAGGCCACGCCGTAACGCATACCCGCGGCAGCTCAGAAAGCAACGACCTGCCCGCCGACGCCATCACCGCCTCCAGCCGCGTGCAAAGCTACCTCAGAGACAAACGCGGCTGGATGAACTTCATCGTCGTCGCGCACATGCAGTTCTTCTGCTGCGTACTCTCCGTTGCCTTCATCAACGGCTACGGCTGGATCCCGCTCATCTCCGCGCTCTGCAGCACCACCGCGCTCTACTTCCGCTACCGCTTCCCCTACGGCAGCATCTACGTGGTCATCGCGGCGCTCTGTCTCACCCTCGTGACCCCCTTCCCCGACTCACTCGTCATCACCTGCTACCCGCCGGTCAGCCTCGCCGCCTACCACACCGGCAGACACTGGACCCGCCGCGCCCGCTTCCGCGCCCTCATCCTCGGCTGGGTCGGCGCACTAGCCGTCACCGTGCAGGCCTCGCTCTCGTTCCTCTACCACTGGGACGACATACCCGCCCGCATCTTCATCTGCCTGATGCTCGGCGTGCTCTGTGGTTCCATCTTCACCGTCTTCTGGTTCCTCGGCGACTCCCGCCGCATGCGCGAACTCCGCAGTGAGGAATTCAAAGAACGCGCCCGCCGCCTCGAATACGAGCAGGCACAGGAACGCCGCCTCGCCGCGCAGGACGAACGCACCCGCATCGCCCGCGAAATGCACGATATCGTGGCGCACTCGCTCTCCAGCATTATTTCTCAGGCGGACGGGGCACGCTACGCCGCCGCGAGCGCCCGCACCGCACGCACCGCCCGCGCCCAGCAAACACAACAGGCACAGCAGGCAGAGCAGCAAACTGAACAGGCTGAGCAGTCCGGTCAGGCTCAGCAGAGCGAACCGGATATTGCCGAGCAGACCCTAGAACTCATCGCAGACACGGCACGCGACTCCCTCACGCAGATGCGTTCCCTCCTCGGGCTACTCCGCACGGACGAGGCAACCGCCTACGCACCCGTGCCCACCCTCAGCGATGTGCCGGCCCTCGTGGAGCAGAGCCGCCGAGCCGGGCTACCCGTCACCTTCACCGGAATCACCGGCACCATGGCGCGCACCCTACCGCAGGGTGCCGAGCTGGCGGCGTACCGCACCGTGCAGGAGGCGCTCACCAACGCGCTCAAGCACTCCCCCGGCGCGGCAACCACCGTCACCATTCACTGGGGTAAGGACGGCCTGCAGTTGCGGGTTCAGAACGGTCCGGTTTCCTCTGCCGCGGCTCAGCACATCGCCCGCCCTGTACCCGGTAGCGGTAACGGTCTGCGCGGCATGAGCGAGCGCATCGCCCTCTACCACGGCACCCTCACCTACGGCCTGCAGCCTGACGGCGGCTGGCTCGTTGAGGCGGCGCTGCCCTACCGAGACCTCTAATACCCGCGCCCTCTACTACCTCGTAATCTAGGATTGAAACTATGTACTCTTCTGCATCACAGACTTCTGCACCACAGACCACCCAGCCGATCCGCGTGATGCTCGTTGACGACCAGCGCCTAGTGCGCGGCGGCTTGAGCATGCTCGTCAACTCCCAGCCAGACCTGCAGGTCGTCATGGAAGCTGATGACGGCCTGGCGGCAATTGACGTTTTTGACCGCATGGTGTCTGAGGGGCAGGCGCCGCAGGTCATCCTCATGGATGTGCGCATGCCGCACTGCGACGGCCTGGAGGCGGCGCGCCGTATTCTGGAGCGTGACGGCGAGCGTGAAGTTTCCGAGGACGAGCGGGTGCGCATTATCATGCTCACGACCTTCGATATTGATGAGTACGTGTATTCGGCGGTGCGTGCGGGTGCGAGCGGTTTCTTGTTGAAGGACACCCCGCCGGAGCAGCTGCTGGAGGCGATTCGTACGGTGCATCGCGGCGATGCGGTGATTGCGCCGTCTGCGACTCGCCGCCTGTTGGAGCAGATGATTCCGGTGCTGGACTCCCCCGCACCTGTTGTTCCTACCGCTCCTGCCGATTCTGCCACCGGCACTGTTGCCGAGTCTGTTCCTGCTACTCCCCCGGCTGCTGGTTCTGAGCTTCCGAAGGCAACGTTTATTCCGGCTGAGCATGCAAGCTTTGAGACTGTGCAGGGTTATCCGCATCGTGAGTTGATTGAGCAGTTGTCGCCGCGTGAGTTTGAGGTGCTGGGTTTGATTGCGCGCGGCTTGTCGAATGCGGAGATTACGCGGGAGCTGGTGCTTTCGGAGGCGACGGTGAAGACGCATGTGTCGCATGTGTTGGCGAAGTTGGGTGCGCGTGATCGTGTGCAGGCGGTCATTATGGCGTATGAGGCGGGTATAGCCCACTAGCGCTCCCTTATATAAGGGCACAGTGAAGCCCCGGCGGGCGCCTCCTTGTCGAGGCACCCTCCGGGGCTCTTTAGTTAAGTGGTTTCTTGTATCTCGTCGATGATTCGTTCGAAGTCGCTCATCAGCTCAGGCAACTTCTTATAGCGGCAGCTCCACCATGTCCGGTTCTGCCTCCGCATAGATGCGGGGGCGCAACCGGGTGACCATATCAACGCTACGGCCGGTCAGCTGTTCAATGCGGTGCTGAGCATCCACCATCTGCATGAACTCGTCAAAAGGGGCCGCCCCCGGCATCTGCACCAAAAAATCCAGGTCGCTGGTTTCGGTCAGCTCACCGCGGGCGGCGCTGCCGAAGAGTCGGGCACGGCGCACACCAGCGTCACGGAGGATCTGAAGAACCTCCGCTTCATGGGGTAGCGTGTACCTGCGACGCAGATTGGGGTGGCTAGTGCTCATACACCCATCATACGCGCAAAGCCAGGCTACAGGTCAGCTCCAAGAGCCTGAGAGCACGCCAAACTAGAGGACACAGTGAAGCCCCGGAGGGCACCTCCTTTTTTCGAGGCACCCTCCAGGGCTTTACTATCTCACGCCGAGTATCCGGGTTTGCCGGGTACTGTGACTATGCCAGGTACAGCGGGTTAGCCGCGCATGCCCTCAACCGGGGACATGCGAGCCGAACGAGCCGCCGGCAGAGCCGAAGCGAGCATCGCGGCGAGCACACCCACAATGAGGATGACCACGTACCAGACGTACGGCAGGTCAAGCACCAGCGGGGCGGAAGCACTCATGGAAGACATAATAATCTGCGCAGAGAGGCTACCAATCACACCACCGGAAACCATACCGAGCACCACTGCGGCGAGCGTAATCAGAATCGCCTCAATGGAAATCATGCGGCGCAGCTGCTTGCGGGACAGACCCAGCGAGCGGAGCATCGCGTTCTCGCGGCGGCGTTCGTTGACCGACAGGGTCATCGTGTTCGCCACACCAATGATGGAGATGACCACTGCGAGCATGAGCATCACCAGGGTGAAGGTCAGCATAACGGTCAGTATCTGGTCGTAGGTCTGACGTTCCTGCAGACCACCGGTGAAGGAGCTGTCCGGGCTGGCTCGGTTCAGGTCAGCCTGCAGGGTCGCGTTCTCGCTACTGGTCAGCGGGGAGGCGGCGCGCACCAGAACGACGGTGTCGTTACCGGTTGCCTGGCTGGTGACAGTCAGGTGAGCGGCCTTCGTCTGAGCTTCTTTGTCACCGCTGGCGATTGCTTCTTCCATGCGCTTCTGAGCTTCCTCAGCGGCAGGGTTGGCCACCTTCTGCGGGTTCTTGGCGTCCTGCAGCTTGGCGGCGGTGGCAGGGTTGACAATCAGCAGGTTCTGCTTGGTTGCGGACCTGACGGGCTTGAGTTCCACTTCGCCGAGCGGGCCGTGTGCCTTCAGACGGCTGGACTCGGTCAGCCCTGCGGATTTCCAGAGGCCCTGCGGCACGAGCACGGTGTCGTCGGCAAGGTTCGAGTTTTCGTCGGGCAGGATTGCCTTCAGGTCGGAGGAGCTTAGCGCCACCAGGTCGGAATTCTGGTTGGCGGTCTGTCCCTCGTATTCGACGGTGTAGTCGACCACACCGGCTGCGTAACCGACGGCGGATGCCTGAACGTTCTTAATGCCCTTGACCTTGGAGGCGATTTCCTCCGCCTTGGTCACGGTGGAGGCTGCCTCGGACTGGTCATACGAGCTGTACTTCGCCTGCGCAGAAATCGGGTACTGCTGATCCAGGGTCTTGGTCAGCGAGGCGCTCAGCACCGAGTAACCGGTCAGCACAGTCGACACGACCAGGGTACCCACCAGCACAGCGCGGCCGGTGGAGACGGTGCGCTTGGGCGAACGCAGCGCGTTGGCGAGCGCCAGCTTGCCGGTCTGGGTGCGGGTGACCTTACCGAGGGCACGTACCAGCGGGGGCAGTACCAGCGGGGTGAGGAGGAAGACCGCAATACCGAGCAGCAGCGCAGCCCCCATCATGAAGGCAATGGCCTTATTGCCGGCGCCCTCACCGGAACCCTGGTTCTGAGCCAGCATAACCAGGCCGATACCTGCGGCACCGAAGACCAGACCCAGGATTGGGCCGACCTTGCCGGGCTTGCGCATCTCAAGGTTGGTGTGCTCGCTCATCGCGCTAATGGGCGAGATGCGCAGGGCACTTCGTGCCGGGGAGAGCGACGCCAGAACCGTGACGAGGGTGCAGAGGAGCACACTCACCAGGATCGGGGTAATCGAGTAGGAGATCATGATGGTGGTGAGGTTTGCACCAACCAGCATGCCGACCGGGAAGGTCAGCAGTGCACCGATGAGGGAGAACACCACGCCCACGGTAATGGATTCGATGAGTAGCATCCGTACGAGGGAGCCGCCGCGGGCACCGAGGGTGCGCAGCAGGGCGAGCTCGCGGATGCGCTGGCCGACCAGCACCGCGAAGGTGTTGGAGATGACGAACGAGGAGACCAGCAGAGCCAGCGCTGCGAAGGCACCCAGGACCACGCTAATGGAGGTGAAGACCGTGGAGATGGTCTTCTGGTAGTCCTCCAGCAGCTTCTGACCGGTCATGACGCGCGGGTCGTTCTTGGCGTCGCCGCTGCTGAGGGTATCCTGCAGGCTCTTGAGCTTGGCGTCGGTTACGCCGTCCTTGAACTTGAGGTAGATGAGGTTCGCGCCAGCCATGTTCCGGTAGCCTGCCGCCGAGCTCTTGTTTTCTGTCTCGGCTGCCTTCAGGGTGGCTTCGCCGAGGCTGGTGCCGCCAATGAAGACAGCCTGATTGGTGGTGGAGCCTTCAAAACCGGGGTCGAACAGACCGACGACGGTGTATTCGGCGGTCTTGTCAGTACCGGGGGCGCTGACGGATTCTACAACGTCGGTGCTGGTGACCTTGCCGTTCAGCGAGAGGTTGTGCTTCTTCGCGAAGTAGGTAGAGACCATGATTTCGTGGTCGCTACTGGGGATTTTGCCCTGCACCTTGTACGGGAAGAGACTCGAGTCGGCGGGCAGCTGGTCGTACTGCACCTGGGTTGCCTGGTCGCCGGTGCCGAGCTTACCCGAGACAGCGTACTGTACCCAGTAGCCGGAGAGCAGGTCGCTCTTTTCTACCTTCTGAATCTGGTCACGGGTCAGGTAGATAGAGGTGCTGTCTTGACCGTCGCTGGTTGTAGCGGCGGAGGCGACAACCGCTTCGGCGCGGGAGAGCACGTCACCCACGGAGGAGTTGACGGTCGCCTGCAGCGAGTTGGTGAGCATCATAATGGCGGCGATGAAGAAGGATGAGATCGCGATGCCTATGCCCGTGAGAATGTATTTTCCTTTGGAGGCGCGCAGATTGGAGCGCGCCACCGTGTTCAGTGTGGTTGCCACGGCTTATCGACCTTCCAGCTGTGCCATTGCGCCGAGGACGGCGTCGTAGGTGGGTTCGATCATTTCGCCGGCGACCATGCCGTCCTTGATGAAGACCACGCGGTCTGCGTAGGAGGCAGCGCTTGCGTCGTGGGTGACCATGAGGATGGTCTGTGCGTGCTCGGTTGCGGCGGCACGCAGCAGGCGCAGCACCTCGGCGCCGGAGTTGGAGTCGAGGTTACCGGTCGGTTCGTCGGCGAAGACCACTTCGGGGCGTGCAAGCAGTGCACGCACGATGGCGACGCGCTGCTGCTGACCGCCGGAGAGCTGTTCGGGGCGGTGGTCGAGGCGGGTTTCCAGGCCGAGGGTCTTGACCAGGTAGTCGCGCCACTGCTGGTCCGGCTTCTTACCGGCGAGGCCCAGGGGCAGGTCAATGTTCTGGCCCGCGGTGAGGGTGGGCACCAGGTTGAACGCCTGGAAGATGAAGCCGATGTGTTCGCGGCGGAATTCGGTGAGGGCGTTGTCCTTCAGGCCGAAGAGCTCGGTACCACCAATACGAATCGAGGTTGCCGGGTTCGGGTCGGGGGTGTCCAGGGTTGCGATGGTCTGCATCAGCGTGGACTTACCCGAGCCGGAGGGGCCCATAATGGCGGTGAACTTGCCCTGCTCAAAGTCGACGGAGACGTTGTTGAGGGCGTGGACGGTGGCTTCACCCATGCCGTAGGTTTTGGAAAGGTTTCGTGCGGAGACGGCGGGCTGTGCCGTCTGTGCGTGAGGAGTTGTAGTAGTCATAGTTCAATTATTTCACGCAGTATGGCGCTGACTACTGGGTTTTTCTCATCCTCCAGGTTGATTTTGGCGGGTGTTCACCGGGTCTTGACCTGCGGACGCAGAGGCTATCGCTAATCCCCCGGGCTGAGATGCGTCTGAGGCGGGCTGGGTGGGGCGCGGACCTCATCCTTAAGGATGAGTGGCGCCCCAACCAGCGTCCCGTCTCTACCCTGCGCCCGTACCTCTCCATACGCGCGTACACGAAAAGCCCCCGGCTCCTCCCCCATTTGGGGTGGGGAAGCCGGGAGCTTTCATAGACTATCCGTTACAGCGCTATCCGTTACGGCGCTGTCCGCTGATGTTCAGGCAGCTGTTATGCCTTGGGTGCCTCGTAGCGCGGGAACACCGGTGCGGGTGCGGGCAGCTCGGTGCCGGGCACGAGCGCGGTGCCGAGGGCCGCGAACTGGCGAGACTCACCCTCGGGCACGCCGAGCAGGGTCAGCAGCTTGGCGGTCGAGTCGGGCATGACGGGCTGCAGCAGCAGAGCAACCTGGCGCACGACCTCGAGGGTCACGTACAGCACGGTGTTCATGCGCTCAAGCTTGCCGTTCTTGCGCAGGGTCCAGGGCTCCTGCTCAGCGAAGTAGGCGTTGGTGTCTGCGAGCACGGTCCAGATGCGCTCGAGGGCGCGGTGGAAGGCCTGCTCGTCGAAGTCGGCGCGAACCGGCTCGTAGAGGGCAGCCGCCTCGTCGAGGATCTTGCGGTCGGCCTCGGTGAATTCGCCGTGCTCAGGCACAGCGCCGCCGCAGTTCTTGGCGACCATGGACAGCGAACGCTGGGCGAGGTTGCCGAGGTTGTTGGCCAGGTCGGAGTTAATGCGGTTGATGATGGACTCTTCGGAGTAGGAGCCGTCCTGACCGAAGGAAACCTCGCGCATGAGGAAGAAGCGCACAGCGTCCAGGCCGAACGCGTTGACAAGGTTTGCGGGGTCGACGACGTTACCGACGGACTTGGACATCTTTTCGCCGTTGACGAGCAGGAAGCCGTGGCCGAAGACGCGCTTGGGCAGTTCGATTCCGGCGGACCACAGGAATGCGGGCCAGTAGATGGAGTGGAATCGGGTGATGTCCTTACCGATGAGGTGCAGGTCGGCGGGCCAGTACTTGGTGAACAGCTCGTTCTCGGTGTCGGGGTAGCCGAGGCCGGTCAGGTAGTTGGTGAGAGCGTCGACCCACACGTACATGACGTGCTTGTCGTTGCCAGGCACGGGCACACCCCAGTCGAAGGTGGTGCGGGAGATGGACAGGTCGTTGAGGCCGCCCTTGACGAAGGAGATCAGCTCGTTGCGGCGGGATTCGGGGTAGACGTAGCCTTCGTTGGCGTAGAGCTCCAGGAGCTTGTCTCCGTACTTGGAGAGGCGGAAGAAGTAGGACTCTTCCTCGGTCCACTCGACCTCGGTGCCGGTGGCAATGGCGTAACGCTGGCCGTCGCGGACCTCGGTTTCGTCTTCTGCGTAGTAGGCTTCGTCGCGGACGGAGTACCAGCCGGCGTACTTGCCGAGGTAGATGTCACCGTTCTCTTCCATACGCTTCCAGATGGCCTGGGATGCTACATAGTGGTCGGGGTCGGTGGTGCGGATGAAGCGGTCATAGCTGATGTTCAGGGCGTCGTTCATGGCCTTGAAGCGTGCGGAGTTCTCGTCGGCGAGTTCCTTGGCGGTTTTGCCGAGCTTCTCTGCGGTGGTCTGCATCTTCTGGCCGTGCTCGTCGGTGCCGGTCATGAAGCGTACGTCGAAGCCGTCGAGGCGCTTGAAGCGGGCCAGCACGTCAGCGGCGATGGTTTCGTAGGCGTGGCCGATGTGCGGGTTGCCATTGGGGTAGGAGATGGCGGTGGTGATGTAGAACGGAGTTGCAGTCATAGCTTTCAGTTTACCGCAGTCTTAGGCTAGGCTCTCACCGGGGTTACACTCTGATACGCACTGACTCATTGCGTGTGGGTGGAGGCTAGCACGCCGTATGTTTCCTCCGCGCCTACGCAGGGGCACCCGTCACCCGGACGCTCCGCCCCTCCTTGCTTCGCTGCGGAGAGCGTCCGTGTGACACCCTGAGGGCGCTTCCGGAAAACACGGCGCACCAGCCCAAACATCCAGCCACCACGCAACAGGCTAAAAGGCGACAGCCTCCCCCGCCCCACACGCAAAACACCAGCCACCATGCAACACGCTAAACCGCGACAGCCTCCCCCGCCACAGTTCG
>NZ_KV814491.1:747285-747538 GCF_001813965.1 Rothia sp. HMSC072E10
CCCCCGCCACAGTTCGCTAGGCACGGGGCGCACATACTGAACCACCACGCAACCCAACGAACCGGCGGGATAACGCACCCCTGCCGAACCCGCAGAAACCACCTGAGGAATCGGTGTCGTCCGTAGTGACATCAGGGTGTCCGAGCTCTGCGAGGACAGGTCCCCTGTAGGAACGAGGACGAACACCGATTCCTCAACCCATGAAGACTGCATTTCAAGGGGAACGCAAAAATCCCGCCGATTCCGAAGAATC
>NZ_KV814491.1:747638-752779 GCF_001813965.1 Rothia sp. HMSC072E10
CAGGTTTCCCTTGCAACAAGAAAATACTATACGCGCTTTCCATCCCACCCGCAACCCAATGAAGCATGAACTACATCACATATACTGTTGGGGGGCATGGGACTCTCGTTAGACAGAAATCCGGCGCCCCGCCCCTCCCCCACACGGGAGGAGAGGCGCGACGCCGGATTCTCAGAAAGCTATAGCTTGGCTACCGCTTAGCGAGCGACCGAACCCTCGGTGTAGTCGTCGTCAACGGAGTTCCATGCGAAGAGCTTACGCAGCTTGCGGCCGGTAGCCTCGATGGGGTGTGCCTCGCCCTTGGCGCGCAGTTCCTTGAACTCGGGTGCGCCGGCTGCCTGGTCGTCCATGAAGCGCTTTGCGAAGCTGCCGTTCTGGATGTCTGCCAGGACAGCCTTCATGTTCTCCTTGACCTCGGGGGAGATCACGCGGGGGCCGGAGACGTAGTCGCCGTACTCTGCGGTGTCGGAGATGGACCAGCGCTGCTTGGCGATGCCGCCCTCAATCATCAGGTCGACGATGAGCTTCATCTCGTGCAGAACCTCGAAGTAAGCGATCTCGGGCTGGTAACCAGCCTCGGTCAGAACCTCGAAGCCGTACTGAACCAGCTGAGAGGTGGAGCCGCAGAGAACTGCCTGCTCACCGAACAGGTCGGACTCGGTCTCTTCGGTGAAGGTGGTCTTGATGACGCCTGCACGGGTTGCACCCAGTGCCTTAGCGTAGGACAGGGCCAGTGCGAGTGCCTCGCCGGATGCGTCCTTCTCGACTGCAACCAGGGCGGGAACGCCGCGGCCAGCCTCGAACTCGCGGCGCACGATGTGGCCGGGGCCCTTGGGGGCAACCATGGCAACGTCGACGCCCTCGGGAACGGTGATGTAGCCGAAGCGGATGTTGAAGCCGTGTGCGAAGAACAGTGCGTCACCGGGCTTCAGGTTCGGCTCGATGCTCTCTGCGTAGACCTTTGCCTGGACCTGGTCCGGGGTCAGGATCATGATGACGTCAGCTTCTGCTGCTGCCTCTGCGACGGTTGCAACGCGGAGGCCCTCTGCCTCAGCCTTGGCGCGGGACTTGGAGCCCTCGGGCAGGCCAACAATGACCTTCACGCCGGAATCGCGCAGGTTCAGTGCGTGTGCGTGACCCTGAGAGCCGTAACCGATAACTGCTACGGTGCGGCCCTGAATCACAGAGAGGTCTGCGTCGTCGTTGTAGAAAATGGTTGCTGCCATTTTTCTTCTCCTAAGTACTTTATGATATGCGGCCCAGGCCGGGCTCAACATTCACTATTTTACTTGAAAGCTGTTTAGTTTCGGGTTCTCGAGAGTACTTCTCAGCATCTGAAGCATCCGGAAGGTTCGCGAACCCTATAGAGCCGGGTACCGCATCGCCGCCGGTTTCCCGGCTGAAGCGATGCGATACCCGATCTGTTCCCCGCGTGTGCGGGGTTGTTCTATACTCGCGGTGCGGGTGTTAGATGCGCTCGCTCATGGCGCGGGGGCCACGGGAGAGGGCGATGGTACCGGCGCGAACAATCTCGCGAATACCGTAGGGCTCCAGGACATCCAGCAGAGCGTGAATCTTCTCTGCCGAACCGGTGGCCTCGATGACCACGGACTCGGGAGAGACGTCGATGACGGAGGCACGGAACAGGTCAGCTGCCTGAACAATCTGCAGACGTGCAACGGCGTCAGCCTTCACCTTGATGAGGATGTGGCCGCGCTGGGTCGAGGAGTCGGCGGGCAGCTCGACGACCTTGAGCACGTGCACGAGCTTGTTCAGCTGCTTGGTAATCTGCTCGATGGTGTGGGCGTCACCCTCGGTCACGACGGTGATGCGGGAGACACCGGGGTTCTCGGTCGGGCCGACGGCCAGCGAGAGGATGTTGAACAGTCGACGGGAGAAGAGGCCGGAGACTCGGGTGAGAACGCCCGGCTTATCCTCTACCAGAACGGACAGAGTGTGATGAGACATTACTTCTCTTCCTCACGATCGAACTCGGGCGAAGTGTTCTTCGCAATCCAAATCTTGTCATTAGAAACGCCTGCCGGGACCATAGGCCAGACCAGAGCGTGGGGGCTGACGGTGAAGTCAATGACCACGGGGCGGTCATTGATCTCCAGGGCAGCCTTAATGGTGGCGTCCACGTCTTCGTCGCGCTCGCAACGGAAGGTGGCGCAACCGTAGGCCTCACCGAGCTTCACGAAGTCGGGGATGCGTGCGGTGCCGTGGCCGTCCTTCAGGTCGGTGTTGGAGTAGCGCTCATCGTAGAAGAGAGTCTGCCACTGGCGCACCATGCCGAGGGAGGAGTTGTTGATGACGGCAACCTTGACGGGGATGCCGTTCTGGGCGCAGGTTGCCAGCTCCTGGTTGGTCATCTGGAAGCAGCCGTCACCGTCGATAATCCACACGGTGGAGTTGGGGTGTGCCACCTGGGTACCCATGCCGGCGGGAACGCCGTAACCCATGGTGCCGAGGCCTGCGGAGCTGATGAAGTGGCGGGGGCTTTCCTGGTTGAGGTAGTGTGCACCCCACATCTGGTGCTGGCCAACGCCGGTGACGTAGTAGGCGTCGGGGCCGGTCAGGGCGCCAATGCGCTCCAGCACGTACTCGGGCGAACCCAGGCCGTCGGAGGGCTTCTCATAGCCGAGCGGGTAATCCTTGCGGATCTCGTTCAGCTCGTTCCACCACTCGCCCAGGTTGGGCAGCTCCTGAGCGAACTCGGTGGAGAGCAGCTCGGTCAGCTCGGGCAGCACGTACTTCAGGTCGCCAACGATCGGGACGTCAGCGAAGCGAATCTTGGAGATCTCGGCGGGGTCAACGTCGATGTGAATGACCTTGGCCTCGGGGGCGAAGGTGTCGACCTGGCCGGTCACGCGGTCGTCGAAGCGGGCACCCAGGGTGATGAGCAGGTCGGACTTCTGCATGGCAGTCACTGCGGGAACGGTGCCGTGCATGCCGGGCATGCCGAGGTTCTGGGGGTCGGACTCGGGGAACGCGCCGATAGCGTTCAGGGTGGTGACGACGGGGGCGCCGATGAGCTTAGCCAGCTTGTGCAGCTCGTCGGATGCGCCAGCGCGCACCACGCCACCGCCGACGTAGAAGACGGGGCGCTTGGACTCGGTGATGAGCTTGGCGGCTTCGCGAATCTGCTTGGAGTGGCCGCGGGTTGCGGGGGTGTAGCCGCGCAGCTCGAGGTCCTCGGGGATGCCGCGGTATTCCATCATGCCAACCTGTGCGTCCTTGGTGACGTCCACGAGCACGGGGCCGGGGCGACCGGTGGAAGCGATGTGGAAGGCTGCGGCGAGCGCACGGGGGATGTCCTGTGCGTCGGTAATCATAAAGGAGTGCTTGGAGATGGGCATTGCCATGCCGACAATGTCAGCTTCCTGGAATGCGTCGGTACCGAGCAGCTTGGTGGAAACCTGACCGGTGATGGCGACCAGGGGGATGGAGTCCATGTTGGCGTCAGCGATTGCGGTCAGCAGGTTGGTGGCGCCGGGGCCAGAGGTTGCGATGCACACGCCGGTCTTGCCGCTGGAGACAGCGTAGCCCTGAGCTGCGTGGCCTGCAGCCTGCTCGTGACGGACCAGGATGTGACGAACCTTCTTGGAATCGTACAGGGGATCGTAGGTCGGCAGAATAGCTCCACCAGGCAGGCCGAAAACGTCAGTCACACCCAGGTCTTCGAGGGTGCGGACGATTGCCTGAGAACCGGTCATGCGTTCTGCGGGAGCGTTTGCCGCGTCATCAGAAGTGGAAAATCCCATGGTCATGGAAATGCCTCGTGTCTTTTGGTTCTTCGTTGTACTCAATGTTCTGCGTGGGATTTGTGTGGTCCTCACGCATCCTATGCCCGGTGGTACCAAGCTATAAAAAATGCCCCCCGCTGTTGGTGGTAGCGATAGGGGCGCTTAGTCGCAGTGAATAGACCCTGCCACGCGCCCTAGGCGACATCGACAAGGCGTAGAATTCGCTGGAACATTGCTGTCTTCACCCCTCTATAGTGCCCCTTTTCTGAGAGGTGAGTCAAGTCTCTGGAGGGGCGGCAACCGAGTTGTGAGCACATTAGCCCATGTCAGGCCTCATCTTTCATGATGTGGACACTCAGCACGCTGGTGCACTATCTTGCATGAACCTCACTCCAGCATCCGCAAAAGACGCATATTACCCGGTTAATGATGCGTAATATCGCCGTAAACCCGTGACCTGTCTCCCCTACCCCGGTAGACTGAAGCTATGACCGAACCGATTATCCCGGTCGCCGACGAGCTGACCGAAGCAAGTAAGTACGCAGAGGTTGTCGACCCCCTAAACTCTCTCGAGAATCCCGAGTTCCTTACCGCCGAGGAGCTCGTGCGCGTGATGCACCCCGTCTTTGATGAGCAGATCATTAACTACGGTGCGTACAACCTGGTGTACGCGACGGGCCGCGCCGTATACCGCAACCCCGATTTGGCGGTGCACCAGTCACCGGATCAGACGCACTTCATCATCGGCTACCAGGATTCTCCGGACGAGGTGATAATCGCGCCGATTAACATGCCGGGACTGACTCCCGCGGGTACGGCCACGACGATTGATAACACGAACGCCCTGCACGCCTATTCGGTGGGTGAGGACTCCGTGGTGATTGAATCGGTGAACGGTAGCGCGTTCGAGCTGGCCTTCGAGGATAATGCGGAGGTGGTGACCCGCTACGGCACGGGCCTGCTGGAGCAGGGTAAGGATGTGAAGGACTTCCGCGAGTTTGTGACGCGGATTTGGCCGGTCCTGTAATTGAGTTTTGCGTTTGCCCGCTGCTGTTGTGTGACGGTGGCGGGCTTTCGTGTGCCTGCACGCAAAACACCAGCCACCAGGTAGCAGGCTAAACCGCGACAGCCTCCCCCGCCACAGTTCGCTAGGCACGGGGCGCACACACTGAACCACCACGATTCCCCCACAGAACCCGGCGGGATTAGCTCGAGGTTCGGCACCCTCCTCGCTCCTACAGGGACACCCGCCCTCGCTCCGCTTCGGGCACCCTGATGTCGCTACGGAGGCCACCGAAACCTCCACGCACCCACCAGGTTGCGTATAGGCGTGCCCACCGGGAGCCCCTGGGTGCAGCTACGTTTTCCGGAAGCGCCCTCAGGGTGTCACACGGA
>NZ_KV814491.1:752879-780213 GCF_001813965.1 Rothia sp. HMSC072E10
CAGCCACCAGGTAGCAGGCTAAACCGCGACAGCCCTCCCCCGCACCAGTTCGCTAGGCACGGGGCGCACACAAAACCACCGCGAATCTACCGCAACCCCGGCGGGACCGCAGCGCACCCCGAATACTGATACACGCAGAGGTGCATATATCCTCTGCCGCGACATCAGGGTGTCCGAGCTCTGCGAGGACAGGTCCCCTGCAGGAGCAAAGAGGATAATATGCACCTCGCACGACAAAACTGTATTTATTCAGGGAACGCAAAAATCCCGCCGATTCCGAAGAATCAGCGGGATCTTTCTTGATGTGCGCCCCCTGGGACTCGAACCCAGAACCCATTGATTAAGAGTCAATTGCTCTGCCAATTGAGCTAGAGGCGCTTATTCTGTTTTTGCAGGTTTCCCTTGCAACAAGAAAATACTATACGCACTTCCAAATTTTTGCGCAACTCGATACATGGTGACTCTCAACACATTATATGGTGCGGGGGCATGAGACTCTCCGGGGCAGTTTTCCCCGAGCGGGGTGCATCCCGAGACAGGGACGCTTTAGACTGGGGTGAAGTATTGGGGCGGGCACACCCGCCACACGCAATGAACTTTGAGGAGCATCATGAGCATCCGTCTTGAGCCGGGCACCCCGGCCCCCGCTTTCACCCTCCCCGACGCATCGGGTGCGGAGCACAGCCTGAGCGATTACGCGGGTAGCAAGGTCATTCTGTACTTCTACCCGAAGGCTTCGACCCCCGGATGCACGAAGGAGGCCTGCGACTTTCGGGATAACCTGGCCTCGCTGAAGTCTCTGGGCTACGTGGTTCTGGGCGTCTCCCCCGATTCGCCGTCGGCTATTGCCCGTTTTGCGGAGAAGGAGTCGCTGTCGTTCCCGCTGCTCTCCGATGCCGATCACACGGTAGCTGAGGCCTACGGCGCGTGGGGTGAGAAGAAGAATTACGGCCGCGTGTACGAGGGCTTGATTCGTTCGACCTTCGTGATTGACGAGCAGGGCGTTATTTCTGTGGCCCAGTACAATGTGCGCGCGACCGGCCACGTGGCAAAGCTGCGTCGCGACCTGGGCATCGACCCGAAGTAGGGCCGGGGCACCACTCAGGCCGATGGTCGGGAAGCGGTGGCGGAACGATACACCGCCGATTTCGCGTCTAGAGGAGCCTCTAGTGTAGACTTGGGTCTTGGACCTCTGACGCATCCCTTCGGGGTGAGGTCCGCGCGCGCGAGTGGTGAAATTGGCAGACACGCAGGATTTAGGTTCCTGTGCCTTACGGCGTGGGGGTTCAAGTCCCCCCTCGCGCACACACATTCACAGTGAACCCGCCGTCACGGCTACCGTGGCGGCGGGTTTGTTCTATCCGTGCTCCGCCTCCCGCGGCCCCGCTCTCGCAGATTGCGGCAGAACGAGTGCCCGAGCGCGACTCGAACCGGTATTCTGAATACAAGCATCCGCTATGGAAAAGAGGACCTCCCGTGCTGAATGATCATCGTGCCTCTTCGGCCCGCAAAAACGCTGAGCTGCTCCGGGTAACCGCCGGTTCACGCGGCCTGAGCCGCCGCGACGTTCTGCGTTTTGGCGCCCTGTTGAGCGCGGGAACGGCCCTAACCGCGTGCGCTTCGACCGGCTCCTCCAACCCCGCATCGGGTTCCTCGGCGGCTTCAGCGGGCCGTATTTTTCGTTTCGCGCAGGGTGCCGCCCCCGTTCAGCTGGACCCCGCGCTCTCCCCGGTGGCAAGCACCTATCAGGTGACGGCGCAGGTTCTGCAGACCCTGCTCACGGCAGACCACTACACGGGCTCCCCCGATACGACCGATTCGCTCTGCCGCGAGTGGAAGGTTTCGGACGACCGCCTGACCCATACGTTTGTTCTGCGTGACAATGTGCATTTCAGCAACGGTACGGCCCTGACGGCCGCAGCGGTGGTGCAGAATTTCCAGCGTTGGCAGGCCTTGGCAACGGGCGAGTCTACCGCCGCGCTGGTGGTTCCGGCACAGCCCCTGTACGCGTGGGGTTTTGGTGTGCCGGAGCAGCCCGCGCAGAAGGATGCCTCGGCAGATGCCTCCGCCACCCCGTCCGCGACGGCCTCCCCGACCGCGGGGGCGAGCGCCTCCGCAACCGCGGATGCCCAGAGCAGCGCATCCCCGTCTGCGGATCCCAATTCCTCCGATTCTCAGAAGGGGGCGACCGCGAAGACGGAGGCAACGAAGCCTGAGCCGAAGCCCGTCTCCTTCACCCCGTTGGTGACCTCCGTCAAGGAGCAGGACGGCGCGGTCGTGGTGACCCTCTCGCGCCCCTCGCTGGCCTTCGGATGCATCCTGACTCAGCAGGCCTTCGGCATTATCGACCCCGCGCTCTTTGGTAGCGACCAGAAGCTCACCGGTGTTCCGGTGGGCACCGGAGCCTTCCGCATCGAGTCCTCCGAGAAGGGCACCGTGCACCTGCTTCCGAACGAGCACTTTGACGGTGCACGCCCGCAGCTTGATGAGATTCAGATTTCGACCCTGACCTCCTCCGATAAGCGCTACTTCGCGCTGGTCGAGGGAATGATCGATGCGTGCGATCAGGTGAATTCCTCCGATCTGGGTCAGCTGGCTCGTGACGGTTACCAGACCCCGGGCCGCGACCCGTTCTCGCTCGTGTACCTGCACCTGAATACGGCGCACCCCGTGCTCAAGAATATTTCGGTGCGCCGCGCCATCTCCCACGCGGTTGACCGCGGGGCACTCCACCAGTACTACCCGCAGGGCACCTCTGACGCGCAGACTCTTGTCTCCCCGTCGTTCCGTATTCGGGCCGACCACGCGAAAGAGCACACCGACCGCAATCAGGACCTTTCCCGTTCGCTACTGGCCACGGCCGGGTACAACAACCAGGTGATTGAGTGCTACTACCCCGCGGATGTTTCCCTGCCCTGGATGGATACCCCGCAGAAGGTGTATTCCGAGATGGTGGCTTCCCTCATCGAGGTGGGCCTCAACATTGTGCCGGTGCCGCTCACCTGGGAGGAGTACCACGCAAAGGTGAACGAGCCGTCCTCGACGCGCGGCATTGCGCTGGCAGGCTTCTATGGCATGTACCGCGACCCGTATGCGTTCTTCGGTCCGGCGTTGGCCCCGATGATTGCCGAGCAGCAGGTGCGCTCAATCGTCGCCGCGGCACCCGAGAGCATGACGACCGGGGTGACAGCGAAGACCGTCGAGCTACCCTCTTCAAACGGTGCGGATTCAAATATTCGGATTCAGGCGACGCCGAGTCCGCAGCCGAACTTCTCCCCGGATCCGGTGAGCCCGGAGGAATCCGCCTCCGCTTCGCCCACCCCCACGCCTTCGGCCACGGCCGTTCCCGTGGAGGAATCCCCGAGCTTCCTGCAGATTATGGAGAGCATCCGCGCCGCGGATTCGGCCGAGTCTGTGGATGCGCAGCGTGAGCTCTACGCGCAGGTGGTTACCCAGCTCGGCCAGTTCATGCCGGCGGTTCCCCTGCTGAACGTGACCTCGAAGGTTGCGGTGAGCCGCTCCGTGCAGGGCTACCAGACGGAGCAGAACGCTATCGAGTTCTTCAACAAGCTGCGCCTGTCGTAGCCAGATGCCCCGCGAGGCCGGCGGCACGTTCTTCGGCACGTTCTTCGGCACGTTCTTCGGCACGTGCGGCGGCCCGCGCCTCCGCGGGGGGGGGGACGGAGGCTACCGGGCAACGACAGCTAAGGTTTTTTCTACCCTAAGAAAACCTTACTTATGAGGTGTACCACTCTCCAATATTTTGTGGATTCTAGCTACAACTCGCCCTTCAAAAGATAGTAGGCTAGATGATATACCCCACAATTATTTGTTGTGCCCGACGCCGGGCACCCACACCCTAGGGAGAATTCAGTGGTAGCACGTACTGAACGAACCGACGTCGTCCTGGTGGGCGGCGGCATCATGAGCGCCACCCTCGGCGTGTTCCTCAAGGAACTCGAGCCGACCTGGAACATCATCCTGCTTGAGCGCCTCGACAAGGCCGCCCAGGAGTCCACCAACCCCTGGAACAACGCCGGTACCGGCCACTCGGCACTGTGCGAGCTCAACTACGCCCCCGCCGGCCCCGACGGCACCGTCTCCACCGCCAAGGCGTTGAACATCAACGAGCAGTTCCAGATTTCCCGCCAGTTCTGGGCCTCCCTGGTTGAAGAAAAGATTCTGCCGAACACCGAGTTCATCAACCCGGTTCCGCACATGTCCCTGGTCTTCGGCGAGGATCACTCCAAGTACCTGGCCGCACGTTTCGACGCCTTCCGCAAGGAGAAGCTCTTCGAGCGCATGGAGTTCTCCACCGAGCGCGAGAAGATTGCCGAGTGGGCACCGCTGACCGTGAACGGCCGCAAGGGCAACGAACCCATCGCCGCCACCTGGGCCCCCGAGGGTACCGACGTCGACTTCGGTGCGCTCACCCAGCACATGATTGACTACCTGCAGTCCAAGGGTGTCGAGGTTCGCTACGGCTACCAGGTCACCAACCTGAACCGCGAGTCCAACGGCTCCTGGACCGTTGACGCGATTAACCGCATCAACAAGGAAGAGCCGCTGACCATCAACGCTAAGTTCGTGTTCCTCGGCGCCGGTGGCGGTGCCCTGCACCTGCTGCAGAAGTCCGGCATCAAGGAAGGTAAGGGCTACGGCGGCTTCCCCGTCTCGGGCCTGTTCCTGCGCAATACCCACGAGGCTACCGCACAGAAGCACAACGCAAAGGTCTACGGCCAGGCATCCGTGGGTGCTCCCCCGATGTCCGTGCCTCACCTGGACACCCGCTACGTGGACGGCAAGCGCGCCCTCATGTTCGGCCCCTACGCGGGTTTCAAGACGAACTTCCTCAAGCAGGGTTCGCTGCTGGACCTTCCCCTGTCCCTGCGCCTGAACAACATCTACCCGATGAGCCGCGCAGGCCTGGACAACCTGGACCTGGTCAAGTACCTCGTCTCCGAGCTACTCAAGAACAAGGAAGCCCGCCTCGAGTCGCTGTACCAGTACTACCCCGAGGCTGACGGCGGCGAATGGGAGCTCATCGAGGCCGGTCAGCGCGTTCAGATCATGAAGAAGGACGCGAAGAAGGGCGGCATCCTGCAGTTCGGTACCGAGGTCGTCTCCGCAGCCGACGGTTCGATTGCTGCACTGCTGGGCGCATCCCCGGGCGCTTCCACCGCGGCGCCTATCATGCTGAACCTGCTGTCCAAGTGCTTCCCCTCCAAGATTGCCGGTTGGGAGCCCCGCCTGAAGGAGCTCATCCCCGGTTACGGTGTGAAGCTCAACGACAACCCGCAGCTGGCTGACGAGCTGATGGGCCACACCGCTAAGGTTCTGGGCATCCACAACTAGCCGCGCGTAACCCGTCGAACGTTCGACGCGTACTTTCGGCAGGCCCCTCCACCCCGCGTGGAGGGGCCTGTTGTGTGCCCAAGGTATCGAGATATATGGCCCCGAGAGGGCAAACACACCATATATTTGCACCTTCGGTAAATTGTGCGGTGCGGCAGAAACCCTATAATGTCACCGCAGGGGCGGGAAGAACAGCTCATTGTTCTTCCCGCTCAAACTGTGCGCCCGTACGGTCTCAGCGCGAGACGTGCGGGGCGCCGCATGTGTACACCTCGCCACTCTCACCCAAGGAGCCCCATTGGCTGCACACACCGGCTCTTCCACGGACACCTCCTCAACCCAGGTACCCGCCGGAGCTCGACGCGGACTCTTCTCCCGTAAGAAGAAGCCCGCGGCCCCCAAGTACGCAAGCGTGAAGCTGCGCGACTTCCCCAAGGGCAGCATCCTCTACATTCTGCGCCGTGCCATCTACAAATTCGGTGCAAACGGCGGCACCGACATGGCGGCAGCACTCACCTACTTCACCGTGCTGTCCATCTTCCCCGCCCTGCTGGCGATCGTCTCCCTACTGGGCGTATTTGGTCACGGTGAGGAAAGCGCCGCCGTCATCCTCGCCTTCCTCAAGGACAACGCGCCCGCCCAGATGTACGGCATCCTGGAAGACCCCATCAAGCAGATTACCGGCGACCATGGCGCAGGACTGGTGCTGTTGACCGGTATCCTCAGTGCGATCTGGTCCGCCTCCGGGTACACCGGATCCTTCGGTCGAGCTCTCAACACGGTCTACAACGTGCGTGAAGGCCGCCCCGGCTGGATTCTCAAGCCGCTGAACGTCTTCGTCACCACCGTGATTATCATCCTCGTGGTACTCATGATGCTCATGATGCTGCTGGGTGTAACCGTCCTGGACATGGTCGGTCAGTACGTGCCCGCGACCGTCGACATGGAGCTCATCAAGCTCATCTGGCTCAACGGCCGCTGGGTCCTCATCCTGTTCATGGCAATCGCCCTGATTACTCTGCTCTACGCGACCACCCCGAACGTGCGCCGCTTCAAACAGTGGAAGCTCTCCCCCGGTGCGGCGCTGGCGCTCTTCGGCATGGGCCTGGGCGGTTTCGGCTTCACCCTCTACGCCAACAACTTCAGCAAGTACAACGCCACCTACGGCCTGATTGGTGGTGTGATCGTGATGCTGCTGTTCATCTGGATTATGAACAACATGCTGCTCTTCGGCGCGCACCTGGACGCGGAAATTATGCTCATGCGCCAGATTATCGCCGGCGACGACGACCACGGCCACCTGAAGGTGCAGCCGCGTAGCACCTCCGCCTCGCGCGCGCTGAAGGCACGCCAGGAACGCCTCATGTCTGCCGGACGCGAATTGCAGCAGCAGGCGGCAGGTCAGGGCATGCTCCCCAAGCCGAAGGGCCCCTCCGTCGTAGCCCGCGTGCAGAAGGCGGTGGACACCAACACCGCCATGATTCGCACGATGATTGCCGACGGCAAGGAACGACTCGAAAACGGCAAGAAACAGCAGGCGAGGACTGACGCCGCCGAGGCTCAGGCTTCGGAGGCAGCCTCGGCAAAGGCGGATGCACGCGCGACCGCCGAGTCAGACTCTTCCGCCGCAGCAAGCTCATCTGCCGAGGCAAAATCTTCCACCGAGCCGGCCCAGGAGGCACTCTTCGACCTGGGTGCCGACAATCTAGGCGCCGATAAGCCGAGCACCGACAACCCGAACGAGGCGGCCAAGAAGAACTAAGAGGCAGCCGAGCGCTCACCCACCATGCGTGTGAAGGGCGCGGGACAGAAACCCCGGTCACTAAGATAGAACTATGACCAGTGCAGAATTCTCTCCCGCGCCCTTTGCCGTACCCACCGCCGCTACGCCTGACGCCGCCGCCGCGACCAATAATGCTGCGCCCGGCGTTACCCTACCCAACCTCGAGTACACCCTCTACCAGCCGAAGCAGCTCAAAAGCCGCATCCCGGCCCTCATGATTCACGGCTTCGCCACCCGCGGCGAACAGCTCTACGGCGGCACCGGCTGGATCCGCCAATACCTGCGCGCCGGATACCCCGTGCTGATCGTTGCCCTGCCCTACCACTCGGACGAATACCTCAAGGACCCCGAGTCCATGCACGCCATCGACTGCAAGCTCCCCGACCACACGAGTGTGCGCAGCCGAGAAATTCCCGTCGATTCGGTGCCCTCCGTTGACGCGTCGGGCCGGCCGCTGACCCCCATGCACCTGTTCACCAACATGCTCGCTCGGCTACTGCGCACCGTCGCCACCGAGAACGATCTCGGCGTTGAACTGGAATCGCGCGCGCACGTTATCGGCTTCTCCTTCGGCGCCCGCGTCGGCTGGGAACTCGCCCTCACCCACCCGGAGGCGGTCGCCTCCCTCACCCTGGGCGGCCTGCCCCTGCACGACCACCTCATCACCCTGCGCGCCATGCTCGAGGCGCACGAAGGTACCAGCGCCTCCGCGAGCGCGCAGACCCCGGCGGCAGACTCCACGGAGGAGGCCATTGCCTCCTTCACCTCGATTATTGATAACTCCCCCGCTCAGCCCGATGCGCTGCTGAAGTTCGTGCGGATTCCCTTCGGCCCGTTCTTCGACGTGCCCGCGCTACGCGCCGGTTCCCCCGAGCTGCCGGCGGGCAACCCCGGTGCGCATCCGCACGCGCCCATCGCGGTCGTGCTCGGCGATGCGGACACCATCGCCGCCGACGGTGCCGAACTCTACGACATGGTGCGCGAGGACAACCCGCTCAACCGTTTCATTCCCCTGCCCGGCCGCGATCACGTGAACGCCCTGACCTCCGGAGTGTTTCGCCGCGGCGCGCTCGCCTTCGCGGCGGAAGCGGAAGCAACCGAGGCGGCAGAAGGTGCCGGGGAAGCGACGGACCCTTCATAAAACGTCATATTCCTCCGGGGGGCTTCACGCTCAACCCCGGGGTGCGTCAGGTATGCCTTAGCTCTTAGAATGGGAACGTATCAAAAAACCTTTATCTAGCGGTTGAGGCTCAACCGCGCCCAGCAAAGGAGCACCATGCACCAGGTTAAGGCTGTCGTAGCCCTCGCCCAGGACGCGCCCGTCACCGTCACCACCATCAACGTACCCGACCCCGGCAAGGGCGAAGCACTCGTCAAGGTCCTCACCTGCGGCGTCTGCCAGACCGACCACCACTACGTCACCGGCGGCGTCGGCCAGGACTTCCCCTACCTGCTCGGCCACGAGTCCGCAGGTATTGTTGAGGCTGTCGGCGAGGACGTCACCGACATCGCCCCCGGCGACCTGGTCATCCTCAACTGGCGTGCCGTCTGCGGCGAATGCCGCGCATGCCGCAAGGGCCAGCCGCAGTACTGCTTCGCAACCCACAACGCAACCCAGAAGATGACTCTCGAGGACGGCACCGAGCTCACCCCCGCGCTGGGCATCGGCTCCTTCGCTGAGAAGACCCTCGTCGCGGCAGGTCAGTGCACCAAGATTACTGCCGACATCAGCCCCGAACAGTACGCCGCGATCGGCCTGCTCGGCTGCGGTGTCACCGCCGGCCTGGGTGCCGTGCTGAACACCGGTGAGCTCAAGCGCGGCGAGTCCGTGGCCGTCATCGGTTGCGGCGGCGTCGGCACCGCGGCTATCGCCGGTGCACAGCTGGGTGGCGCGACCACCATCATCGCCGTGGACATCGACGAAGAGAAGCTGGCCCGCGCCCGCAAGCACGGCGCAACCCACACCGTGAACTCCTCCAAGGTCGACCCCGTCGAAGCTATCAAGGAACTCACCGGCGGCTTCGGCGCAGACCTCGTCATCGACGCCGTCGGCATCGCCCCCACCTTCAAGCAGGCCTTCGAGGCACGCGACCTGGCCGGCCGCGTCGTGCTCGTGGGTGTGCCCGCACCCGGCACCACCTGGAACATTCCGCTGGACGAGGTCTTCGGCCGCGGCGGCTCCATCAAGAGCGCCTGGTACGGCGACACCCTGCCCTCCCGCGACTTCCCCGAGTTCGTGGACCAGTACCTGCTCGGCCGCCTCGATCTGGACAGCTTCGTCTCCGAGCGCATCACCCTTGAAGACGTCAACGAAGCCTTCGAAACCATGAAGACCGGCCGCGTGCTGCGCTCGGTCGTGGAACTCTAGGAGCGCAGGATGAGCGAACGTATTGAACGAGTCATCACCTCCGGCACCTTCTCGCTGGACGGCGGCTGCTGGGACGTCGACAACAACGTGTGGATCGTCGGCAACGACTCCTCCGTCATCATCATTGACCCCGCCCACGACGTGGACAAGATCTCGCGAACCGTCGCGGGCCGCACCGTGGAGAAGATTCTGCTGACCCACGCCCACGACGACCACATCCGCAGCGCCAAGGAGGCGGCAGAACGCTTCGGCGCCCCCGTCTACCTGAACCCAGCGGACCGTGTGCTCTGGGAAATGGTGTATCCCTCCTGGGACTTCGACCGTGAGCTGGCTGACGGCGACGTACTGCGCATCGGCGACACCGAGCTGACCGTCCTGGCAACCCCCGGCCACTCCCCCGGCTCCGTGTGCTTCTACGCACCCACCCTCAGCTGGGAGAACAGCGAAGGCGTCGTCTTCTCCGGCGACACCCTCTTCAACGGCGGCCCCGGTGCAACCGGACGCTCCTACAGCGACTTCGACACCATCATCGAGTCGATCTCGACCCGCCTGCTGACCCTGCCCGAGTCCACCGCGGTCCTTACCGGCCACGGCGACAGCACCGGCATCGGCCTGGAGGCACCCGAGCTGCCCGTGTGGATTAAGCGCGGCCACTAAGCATTAGCCATGCCGCCCGCACGGCACGGCTGTCCTCGCGGCTACCCGCACAGCGCGGCGCTACGCGGCACGGCACTAAAAAGCGGAAGGCCCCGCCACCTGCACGCAGGTGGCGGGGCCTTCCGCCGTATCTGGAAACGCGAAGGGTTAGGCGTCCAGGGGAGCCAGCTTCTCCTCGTGCTCCTCGCGCCACAGGTAACCGTACAGGTGCCCCAGCGCAAAGTACATGGTCGCCACAATCACCGGCACCATGAACGCGTTGCGGTAGTATGGGGCGTCGCCCATGTAGCCGCCCCACATGCATCCCATCGCCATGCCGATGCCCAGCATCGAACGGGTGAAGAAGCTTGCCTGTGCGTCGGGAATATACTTCAGCGAGCGGCTCAGCGACAGCTCATGGCCGGCGAAGGCCACACCCAGCGTCGCACCGCACAGGACTAATGCATAGAAAATCGTTGACGTATCCACGCTCGTCGGCAGGTACAGGGCGGCCAGGACCAGCAGAATTCCGCTCAAAAGCCAGCCGTGCCACGGGTTAATGGACTGCCCACCCAAAATCACGGGGAAAGCCACCAGAACCATCGATCCCGTTCCGACGGCCACCATCGCCATGAACATGTTCATCGACCCCTGCATCAGCGCGAAGCCTAGCAGACCCGAGCCCACGGAGCCCACGCATCCGCCCAGTAGCACCAGGCCAATCACCAGAACCGCAGTCTGCAGGCTCGGACGCGTCATGCGCACCCGCGCGCTCGCCGTCTTCAGGCGAGATACATCCGGTAGGAACTTCGGCGCCACGAAAACCACCAGGAGCAGGAGCACATCCAGACCGATGGTAATCCAGAAGCCCGAATATTCGTGGTTAGGCGCAATGTAGGCGTCGCCAATCCAAATCATCAGGGCCGCTAACGGGTGCATCGACAGGTTCGCGGTGGTACCCCACGAGACGGCCGTCGCCAACCGCTCGTCGCTATACCGGTAATTCCGGCGATACAACGATTCAAGAGCGAACGGAGTCCACGGCGGGGTCGTAAAGCCCATCGCCACGCAGGAGAGCGCATGGTAAAGGGTACTCACATTGTTCGGATCCACCGTCAGACGCCAGCCGATGACCAGCATGTTCGCTATCGCTGCGATGTTCAACACCGACGTGATACCCAGAAGAAACTGCAGGCCCAGGGCCCGCACCAGCATGGGCCCCATCATCACCTGAACCGAGTACGCACCGGCAAAAGCCGCCACCGCGTAACCGGCGTCGTGCACGCTACCCAGGTGGCTCGCCAGCAGAATATACAAGGCAAACGCCGAAGATGCCGCGGGAATGTGGAACAGAATGGTCAGGACGCTACGCGCAAATCCCTCATCGCGCAAGATATCACGCAGGTACTTGCGCTGCTCACGGCCGTTTCGCCAAAACAGCGCCCAATGCTGACGCACGATGTTCGATACCGAGTCGTCCTTATTGACCTCATCATCCGAGGGCAGAGGGAGGGGCCTCACCTCCTGCAGCACGTGGTCGTTGTTACGCACCACATCGGTGAGGGGACCGCCCGGAGCGGAGGGAACCCCCGTGCCGGAGGTAGGCTGCACGTGTAGCTCGGGAGGAGGAGTCACCTTCATAGTGTGCGGAGGAACCCCCGGTACGTGAGCACCGGGGGTGGGTGACGCGTCCTCGGGGTGAGCCGCGGGGCGCGCTGAATCCTGATTCCTACGCTGAGGTGATGGGGTCATGGTCTCTCTCGTGATTATTCCGCCGGTTCTCGACGCGTCAGCGTTCGAGGGCGGGGGTATGCCTAATAGGAGTTTACCCTCACCGAGGAGCCACGCTGTCCCTTTTCCACCACAATCTGGGTCGGAATACGGTTCTTCATCTCTTCAACGTGCGAAATAAGGCCGATGGTGCGACCGTTCTCACGCAGAGACTCGATGGTGTTCATCACCGTATCCAGGGTTTCGGAGTCGAGCGTACCGAAGCCCTCGTCGATGAAGAGGGTGTCCAGCTCGATTCCGCCGTTGTTCGACTGCACCACCTCGGCCAGTCCCAGGGCCAGGGCCAGGGAGGCCAGGAAGGACTCACCACCGGACAGGGACGCGGCGTCGCGCGGTTCTCCCGTCCAGGTGTCCGTGATGTTCAGGTTCAGGCCACCGCCGCTACGGCTTCCCTTAGCGCGGTGGTCGCTGAGCTTCATACCGTAGCGACCGTCGCTCATGCGCTGCAGGTGCTTATCCGCGACGTCCAGGATCCGCTCGAATTCACCGCCGAGCACGTAGCTCACCAGGTCCACCTGGTGCGTGTACCCGCCGAGGGTGTCGCCTCGGGCCGCGGCGGCGAGGGCCCCCAGCATCTCGACCCGATCGTAGCGTTCGGCCGTCCGTTCGCGGAAGGCGACAAACTCACTCCGCAGGGCCTGCAGGGAACGCACGATGCCTTCCCTCTCGCCCTCTCGGCGAACGAGGTGCTGCACCCGCTGGCGCAGTTCCTCGATGCGTCCCCTGAGTTCCTGCTGATTATCCGGGGCCTGTTCGCCCGCGGCCACGCGAGCCGCGACCTCGACCAGGGCTTTGCGGCCCAGGCTTTCGTTCACGCGGGCGGACTCCAGCTCGTAGTCGTTCACGGCCTTCTCGAGGGCCAGAATCTGAGCCTCCGTTCGCTCGGCCGCAATGACCCCGGCGGAATCGGCAAAGGGCGACTCCTGGAGCAGCCCCTGAACCTCGACGAGGTGCTTAGAGCGCTCCTCCGCCGCGCGGTTCAGCAGCAGGGAGCCCTGTTCCTCGCGCTGGGCGAGGGCGCGGTAGTTCTCAAGTGCCTCAATACGCTGGGCAAACGGGATGTGAGCCTTGGAAGGCGCCAGCTCTCGGGCCAGGGCGTCACGGCGTTCGAGGCTTTCGCGGTGGAGGGCCTGGGCCTCGGTGAGGGCATCGTGCAGGGTGCTCCGGGTCTCTTCGGCGGCCTTCTGTTCGGCCTCCGCCTGAGCCTGGCGCTTGCGCAGGGCGTCGCGCTCGGCGAGACGGGTCGTCGTCTGCTGAACCCGTTCGCGGGCCTGGGCCAGCTGCCGGGCGCTCTGCTCGGGATCTGTGCGTTCCTGGGCCGCGAGGGTTTCGCTCTGGCTACGGGCGCGGGCCAGCGCCTCAGAAGCCCGGTGATACGCGAGGGTGGCCTTTTCCTTCTCCTCCTCGCGAGCGCGGGAGGCCTCGTGGGCGCGGTCTTCACGGGTCTTGGCTGCGTCCAGATCGGTCTGCTCGACGAGGCTCTCGCCCTCGCGGGCACGGGCGGGGTTGGGATGCTCCGCGGAACCGCACACCGGGCAGGGTTCACCCTCGGCCAGCTCGCGGGCGAGCAGGGAGGATGCCTGGGCCAGTCGCTGCGCCTGCAGGCTCCTGAAGGCGTCGGTCGCCTCGATAGCGGCTCGGGCGGCTTCCTCCCAGCGTTCCTGAGCCTTCTGCCGGGTGCCGAGGGCTCGTTCCGCTTCCTTCTCGGCCTCGGCGACGGCCCGCCGCGCGGCGTCAATATTCTGCTGGGCCTGCTGGGCTTCGCGGTGCGCCTTCTCGGCGTCCTCGGCCCCGCGGAGGGCAAGAGCGTGCTCTTCCTCGGCCTTCTCGTAGGCCTTCAGGTTCTCCTGAATTTCCCGTGCCCTGGCACCCAAGGTTTCGAGCTTCTGGGCGGCGCTTTCGACCTTCTGGGCCAGCTGCTCGCTCCGGGTTTGGGCCTGTCGGACAGTGCGCTCCTCCTGGGCCAGCTGATCGTCGCGCTTGTGCAGGGCGCGCAGGGAGGCGAGGGTCGCGTCGAGATGCCGGCCGCGGGCCTCCGCGGGCTCTTCAGCCGTACGCGTGGCGAAGAGCTCCTCCTCGGGGTAGGGCGCGGCATCTTCCGCGGGATCCTCCCCCGCACGCAGGGCACGGAGCAGGCTCTCGCGAGCGGTCTTCAGGGTGCCGGCGTACTCGGCCTGCCGGGCGCGCTGTTCTTCGATGTCCTGTTCCTCAACGCGCAGCTGGGTGTAGCGCGCGGTGAGCGGGGCGGCGGCGCGGGCATCCGCAAGCTCCTTCACGCGTGCTTCGTGCGGTTCCCGTTCCTCAACGAGGCGTTCACGGCGCGCGACGAGCTGTTCGTACTCGCCCCAGTCCTTGCGAAGCTGAAGGCGCTCGTTGAGGGTCTGGGCGTGACGGTCAGCTTCGCCGGCGAGGCGGGACTGTTCCCAGCCGTCCCGCGCGGAGGCGGTGCGCGCCTCCTCGACACCGGAGGCGAGCCACGCGTCAAGGGTTTCGGCGGCGACGGTTTCGGGGGTAATCGTATCCGTGGCTTCTGCGGTCTCCGGCCCACCGTCGGCGGGGGATGCTTCGGCCGCCTCCCCCTCGGGGGTGAGCGGGGTGAGGCTTTCGCGAAGAGCTTCCATACCACTCCGGGCACGATTGAGATAGCCGTCGAGGGCCTGTTCATCGTTGGCAACGTCCTGCCGGGCCTGCTTTGCCTCCTCGAGAAGCTCGGCGTACATGGCCTCGATGTGATCTACGGGGAACATCTTCTTGAGCAGTTCTTTACGCTCTACCGGCTTGGACTTGAGGAATTGCGCGAACTGCCCCTGCGCGAGGAGCACGACCTTGAGGAATTGTTCGCGGTTGAGGTGAATACGCTCCGCGATGACGGCGTTGACCTCTTTGACCTGGGAGGCGATGGGCTTCCAGGCCTTATCGTCCTCCGGGTTGCCTCCGGGAAGCAGCTCCTCCACGGTGGCGGTGGCGGCCTTGACGGTCATCTGTCCGGCGCGCTTGCCGCGGGTGATGGGGTGGCTGTACACGGGGGTGCGGTTAATGCGCAGGCGGCGACCCTGCAGGGTGAGGTCGAGGAAGACGCGGGGCGGGGTGTTGCTGCGTGCCGCGTAGGTGGAGTAGAGCTGCGCGGGGTCGCGGTCGCCGGTGGTGCCGCCGTAGAGGGCGTAGCAGATAGCGTCCAGGATGGTGGTCTTACCGGCGCCGGTGGGACCGTTGAGCAGGAAGACTCCGGCAGCGTTGAGGTCGCCGAAGTCGATGGTCTGCCGGTCGGGGTATGCCATGAAGGCTTCAAATTCGAGGCGGTGCAGAATCATGCGTGGTCTTTCTGAGCGGTGACTCGGTCGGCGATATCGGTGATGACGGCGCGTTCGGGGTCGGTGAGGGGACGCTCGCGAACGTAACGGTGGAATTGGTCGAAGAGGTCCACGGGGTTAATCTTCTGGCTGAGCGGCGGAGCGGCGGGTTTTTCAATGGCTTCGCGGGTGCTGCGGTAGCTGAAGTGCGAGATGGTTTCGTACCGCTTGCGGAGCGTGTCGACCGCGCCGACGGGAAGGGTCTCGTCGGTGAGCTCGATGCGGCAGTAGTAGCCGCGCTCGTAGGGGGTGTATTCCGGGTTGTTGAGCAGATCGTCCATGGTGCCGCGGAGGGTTTTCATGGGAACGCGGGTTGCCCATTCATGCCCGGTGACGACGGGCTCACGTTCGGGTGTGAGCTCGATGAGGTAGGCGCCGTTGCGGTTGGTTTCTTCGCTAAAGGAGAAGCCGAGGGGTGAGCCGCTGTACCGGATGGTGGGGGTGACGGGGTACCGCTTATGAATGTGCCCGAGGGCTACGTAGTCGAAGCTGTCGAAGAGGAAGACAGGTACCCAGTCGATGCCGCCGACGCTGATGTCGCGTTCGGAGTCGCTGCGGGGCGTGGTGTCGGCGTTGCCTGCGGTGTCGCTGACGGTTGCGTGGCTCATGACGATGACGCGGTCGGCACCTTCGCCGCGAGCTCGACGGTCGGCGATGTCCGCGCGAATGGCATCGGTGACGGCGCCGAGGACGGCGCGGTGAGTGGGTTCAACCCCGAGTGCGGTGGCGTGCAGGCGCGGCGCAAGGTAGGGAATGGCGTAGACGTGCACGCGCTGGGTCCCCTCGACGAGTTCGACGGGGCGGGTGGCGTCCTCGAGAGTGGTTCGGATGTGCACACCCGAGGCTTCAAAGAGTGCTGATCCGTAGCTGAGGCGGCGGAAGGAATCATGGTTGCCGGAGCTGAGGATAACCTGCACGCCGGCCTGGACGAGGCGGGTGAGAGCCCGGTCGAGCAGGGTGGTGCTTTCGGCGTTGGGGATGCTGCTGTCGTAGACGTCCCCGCTAATGAGGAGGGCGTCAACGCCTTCGGCCCGAACGTAGTCGAGCAGTTCGTCGATGAACTGCCGGTGCTTGTCGGTGAGAGGGCTGCGGTGAAAGGTGCGGCCGAGGTGCCAGTCGGAGGTGTGCAGAATCTTCATGGTTTCAGTATGGCACCGTTGAGAAAAGTGCGCCCCGCGGTTCGTCATTCACGGCGTAGGCGCTCATGCGGAGCGGGGGCTCCATCCCCGATATCTCCCCATCCGCGGAGCAGGCGCCCATCCGCGGCGTAGGCGCTCACGCGGAGCGGAGGCTCCGTCCTCAAGGCCTCCCACGCACGGAGTAGGCACCCCACAGCGGCGAGGTGCTCACGCGGAGCGGGGGCTCCGTCCTCAAGGCCTCCCACGCACGGAGCAGGCGCCCATCCGCGGCGAAAGTGCTCATGCGGAGCGGGGGCTCCGTCCTCAAGGCGCCCCAGCGCCGCAGAGGGGGTACTCCCCCGCGAGCGTGAGCGCGAAGCCGCTTGATATACCCCAACCCCGCGCATCCTGAGCACGAAGCCGCCTGGTACTTCCCCCGCGCGTCCTAATGCACCCGTGGGATAATCGCCCTATGAGTTTTTCTGAGTTCACGCGCGCACCCGAGGTTTCTGCGGAGTTTGCGGGCCGGGTGCGCGGCCTGTTGTATGCGTCTGCGCTGGGTGACGCGCTGGGCTATCCCCTTGAGCTGCTGTCGGCGGAGCAGATCGCGGAGCGCAACCCGAAGCCCTGGGAGGCCGCGTACGGCGAACTGCTAATCAGCGATGATACGCAGCTGACCTGCTACACCCTAGACGGCCTGACGGAGGTTCTGGAGTGGAATAACGAGGGCGCGGCGGCGGATGAGTTGGCGTGCCTGTGGCTGGCGTATTTGCGGTGGTTCCGCGGTATTGGCGAGGCTCTGCCGGAGACCGCCCCGTTTTCTTTGGATCGTGAAATTGACGGGTCGAACGAGTTGACGGCTCGTCGCGGTCCGGGTGCTGCGACGTTGCGGGGGTTGGGTACCGGTGAGATGCAGCTGGTGTCGAAGTCGGTGAACCCTGATGCTCTGGGTAGCGGCGCGCTGGTGCGTTCGGCGGCTCTGGGGCTGTTGCCGGTGGCTCAGGAGCGCACGGTGGTCATGTTGGCGGTGCGCGGTGCGGCATTGACGCACGGCCACCCGGAGGCTTTAGTGTCAGCGGCGGCGTACGCGCTGCTCATCCGCGATTTGTTGGCATCCCCGTCCGGCTCGTTTGACGCGTTGCTGGAGGCGGCGCGTCGTGTGGTGTCGTGGTGCGGTTCGGTTGCCGGGGATGATGCGATTCCGGGTGATGGTTCCCGCACCGTGGAGGCGCTGAACCGTGCCTTCGAGCTTTTGGAGCGCGGTGTGGTGCCGGTGCCGCAGGCGGTGGCTGAGCATTTTGGTACGGGGTGGACCGCCCCGGAGCTGCTGGGCACGGCGCTGTGGTGCGCGGCGGATGCGCTGAGGAATCTACCCGCCGATGCTGATGATGCGACGGTGCGTGGCACCCTGTTTGAGGGGCTGTGCCGCGCGGTGTCGGTGGATTCTGATTCGGATTCGGTGGGAGCGATGGTCGGTATGCTGTGGGCGGCGGCCGGTCTGCCGGTGGGTTCGGAACCTGCGGGTGATGTCTGGGCACAGGCGCTGGGTCGTGTGCATGGCCTAGACCAGGTGGAGGCGGTTGCGGAACGCTATCTGCGCCAGTTGGGCCTGTAGTAGCGCTGCACCTCGACGGCATAGCGGCGATGCGGAGCGGGGGCTCCGTCCTCGAAGCGCCCCCAGGCGCTGAAGAGGGGGCACTCCCCCGCGAGCATCGTCCGCGAGCCGTAAGTACAAACTGTTTACATACGCAGAAAAGGCTCTCCGGTATCTCGGAGAGCCTTTTCTGTATGTGCTAGATCTAGCGAAACTGAACCTAGACGGCATAGCGGCGATGCGGAGCGGGGGCTCCGTCCTCAAGGCGCTCAGCGCCGCAGAGGGGGCACTCCCCCGCGAGCATCGTCCGCGTGCCGGTCGTGCGGAACTGTACCGCGAGCATTGTCCGCAGAGCCAACCTGACATACTCAGCCTCTGTGAAACTGAACTTTGGCGGCGTAGCGGACATGCGTAGCGGGGGCTCCGTCCTCGAAGCGCCCCCAGGCGCTGAAGAGGGGGCACTCCCCCGCGAGCATCGTCCGCGTGCCGGTCGTGCGGAACTGTACCGCGAGCATCCTCTGCGTGCCGGACAGCAGACCAGCTGCACGAGCATCCGCCAGCACGTTAGAACCGCTAGATATGAACTTTTAGTCCAGGTAATCGCGCAGAACCTGCGAACGCGACGGGTGACGGAGCTTAGACATGGTCTTCGACTCGATCTGGCGGATTCGTTCGCGGGTCACGCCGTAGACCTTACCAATCTCGTCGAGGGTCTTGGGCTGACCGTCGGTCATGCCGAAGCGCATTGCGACGACACCGGCTTCACGCTCGGAGAGGGTGTCGAGGACGGAGTGGAGCTGCTCCTGCAGAAGGGTGAAGGACACCGCGTCTGCGGGGACGACTGCCTCGGAGTCCTCGATGAGGTCACCGAATTCGGAGTCGCCGTCTTCGCCGAGGGGGGTGTGCAGGGAGATGGGCTCGCGGCCGTACTTCTGAACCTCGATGACCTTTTCGGGGGTCATGTCGAGTTCCTTACCGAGCTCCTCGGGGGTGGGTTCGCGACCGAGGTCCTGAAGCATCTGGCGCTGCACGCGGGCGAGCTTGTTGATGACCTCGACCATGTGCACGGGGATGCGGATGGTGCGGGCCTGGTCTGCCATGGCGCGGGTGATGGCCTGGCGGATCCACCAGGTTGCGTAGGTGGAGAACTTGAAGCCCTTCGAGTAGTCGAACTTCTCGACGGCGCGGATGAGGCCGAGGTTACCTTCCTGGATGAGGTCGAGGAAGAGCATGCCGCGGCCGGTGTAGCGCTTGGCGAGGGAGACGACGAGTCGCAGGTTGGCTTCGAGCAGGTGGTTCTTGGCTCGCTTGCCGTCGTGGACGACCCAGCGCATGGCCTTCTTGAGGTCCTTGTCCATGTCGGGGTTTTCGGCGAGCTTGTGTTCTGCGTAGAGGCCGGCCTCGATGCGCATGGCGAGGTCGACTTCCTGCTGTGCGTTGAGCAGGGAGACCTTACCAATCTGCTTGAGGTAGTCCTTGACGGGGTCGGCGGTTGCGCCGGGGGTGACGACGCGCTGAGCGGGGGCATCGTCGTCGTCGCTGGCGGTGAGAACAAAGCCGGAGCCCTTGGCTGCTACAGCCTCGGCGGCCTTCTTTTCTTCCTTCTTGGCGACGGTGGCTTCGTCTTCTTCAGGCTCTTCGTCGGCGTCGGTGGTTTCGAGATCGTCGTCGAGTTCGAGGTCGAAGTCGTCGTCGGTCTTCTTGCGTCGTCCGCCGGTTTTGCGCTTGGTGGTTGCCTTAGCGGTGGTCTTGCGGGTGCGCTTGGGCTTTTCCGCGGTGGTTGCGGTGGCAGTATCTTCTGCGGTGGTTTCCTTGGCTGCCTCGGAGGTGGTCTTGGCTGCCTTAGTAGCCTTAGTAGTCTTGGTTGCCTTGGTGGCGCGGGTGGTCTTGACGGCGGTTTCTTCGGTTGCGTCGCCGGTTGCAGTCTTCTTGCTGGGTGCAGGTGCCACTAGTACCCTTTCTGGCTTGTGTTGGGGTGCTTTGTCTGCAAAACACCTAAGACCCTGTCAAGTCTGTGCTGGCGTCCTCTTTGGTGTGTTTGCGACTCTGAACCGATTAACACTGCGGGACGGGTTTTTATTCCGCTCGCGTTGGTCGTTTACGTGGTGCCGCGGCTCGTTGTACTGAGCTGTTTGAGGGCGCGCTATAGCGCATCGACTGTACGGGGTCAATACATAAGTATTGCAGATTTTCGGGGGCTTTCAACTTGACTGGCCGTAGGTCGGGGTGTTTTTGCGGGGCTTGAGGGTGCTGATGGTGGTCCCTTCGGTAAGCGCGTCGGTATTTGCACGCCGAGCGGTGAGCCAGGCGGGGCAGGTTCCGGTGGCGAGTCGCGCATCGATGATGTTGGGGCTGAGGCGGAGGTCGTGGAGCTGTGCTTCGTGGCGCAACAGGTTGGCGTAGGTGCTGTGTCCCTTAAGCCAGTTGCTCCAGGATTGAAGGGTGCGTAGGGCGCTGTACTCCGCGGTGTTGGAGCCCGGAACGAGAAGGCTGGAGAGAAGCTCGAGGGCGTTGAGACGGCGGTAGTCGGGTGCCTCGACATCGGCAGACCCGGCGAGCGCGGCGCGGTAGTGGTTGAGGGCCGCGAGGCGGCGGGGTTCGCTCATATAGGTGCTGTTGTTGAGCTGTTGGATGATGTGTTGGTCGCGGTTTTCTTCATCGGTTGCGGGTGCTTCCCCGTCCGTTTCTGCGGCGTAGGGAGAAACCCGACCGCCTCTGTACTCGTGGAGGGTTTCTTCGTGAAGCAGGGAGCTTTCGGCGAGGTCGATTCCGTCGAGCTCGGTGAAGGTCCAGCGCTCGAGATCGGCGGCTTGGATGGTGCGATGGGTTCGGCGAATCCAGTCTTGCCACTGATTGCACTTGGCGGGGACGGTGCGCACGGCGGGCCCCTCGCCTGCCAAGGCGGCGGTGAAGCTGCGAGGCATCTGGGCCTTTCGGGTGATGCGCGTGCCGTAATGGGGCGGTTCGATGGGCTCTTCGCGAGGCTCACCGAGGGGTGCGGCGCCGCCGAGGGCATAGTAAATGTAATCGGTGGTGTACCGCTGGATGGCGAGTACCTGCTGGGTTCGGTCGAGGCCGTACCCGGCGAGGTACGCCAGGGTCTCCGGGCTGAGAATTTCGAGGGTGCTGTGCTCCTCGAAGGCGTTGGTGAGGGTGCTGGGCTGCAGGGATGCACGCAGGTGCCCAGCGACCTCGGCGGGGATGAGCTCGCGGAGGGTGTCGCCGATGGTGCGTTCGCTGAGCTCGGGCGGGGTGTTCAGGTAGGGTTCGACAGCGCTGATGGCGGTCTCCCAGTAGCAGAGGTCGAGCTGGGCCTGGCGGTAGGCTCGGTCGGTGGTGGTGACCGGGACGCGTTGAGCGCGGGTTGCGCTCCAGAGCTCGGTGGCGGATTCCCAGTCATCGCGGGCAGAGGGGTTGTTGGTCGTGTCGGTATCCCAGGGGCTCCGGGCGAAGTTGCCGGTTGCGTCGGGCGCGATGCTGTCGCCGAGACTGGTTCGCCATGCCTGGTAGCGGCTGGCGTGAAGGTCTTCGATGGGTCCGAGAAGGGTGAGCGCTTCCATGCGGTCGTTGAGAGCCCACACGGTGGCGGCGCCGGCGTAGATGATGTCTTCGCAGCGTCGTTCGCCGACGATGCGCGGGTCGAAGAGCATGTGTGCCCAGGAGCTGATGCGGCTCTGCGCGGTGATGTCTGCGCCGACTTCGTGCAGGGTCGCGGCGGTTCGGGTGGCTGGGTCGAGTTGGCGTTGGCGTACGGCGTTATTGCCATCGACGATGATGGCGTAGAAGCGGTTGAGGGGTGCCCCGTCGTATTCGGCGGGAATCATGGTGAAGAGGCCGGTGAGGTACACGGCGCGGTGGCTTTCGGGGAGCGGTTCTTCAGGCAGGTTGACGCGCAGGCTGGGGCCGAGGACGGAGTTGTGGGCGGTGAGGATGATGAGGGAGCGTTCGGGCCAGTAGCCGTTGTGGTGGAGGGCGTGGCTGAGAACGTCGTACTCGGTGGAGATTGAGGGAGGCGCGGGGCTCGGGGCGCCGTTCGGAAGACTATCCGTCCGGACGGCTGCGCTCTGGAGGCCATCTCGGGTGTTAGGGTTCTGGGGGCTGGGCTTCTGGGTCTTGCGGTGCTTGTTCATGGTTCCACAATGTCAGGTGCGCCGCCTTGGCATCCGTTAAAGAAAAAATCTGTGGATATCTCCTCTGTAAAGAGAAGAAAATCCACAGATTTATTCGTTTTGTTCGGTTTTTCGGGTACTGCACCGCGGCGGTTCCGTCACATTCAGTCACGAACGCCCCGCTGTACGGTCGGTTGGAGGGCCGCAGATGCAGGTGAGTCTCCCCTCCTCCCGGCGCCACGCCTCGACGAATCGGTTAGCGTCTGCCTAGCGTTCCCCTAGTGCTCGTCCAGGAAGCGTTCGAAGAGGGCACCAATCTCGTCGCGGCTCGGAATGTTGTTGGCGTCCCGTCGCGAAAGCGGAATGGCGATATCCGAGGTGCGGTAGTTCTCGTCGTAGTTCTCTTCCATGGTCGTGATCATGCGCCCAATTTCGGGGTTCTGCTTGACCTGGTCGTTAATCTGCCCGTGCACGTGGCGGGCGGCCTCGCGCAAATCGTCGGTGGGTAGCGAGAGATGCGCGGCCATGCCCACGTGCTCGAGGGCGGTGAGGGTGCCCTGCGGCAGGTCGGCCTCGGAGATGTACTGCGGAATATTCACGCCGAATCCCACGGTGTCGTAGCCGTTGTCGGTAAAGAGCACCTCGAGCAGATTGGTGATGGTCGCGTGCATATCCGCGGTAGGCTTCCACGGCGAGATGCCGCGAATCAGGTCCTTGCGGGAACCGTGCGCGGTGACGGGGAAGGGCCGGGTGTGCGGCACGGGCATGGGGTAGGCCGAAACCAGCACGATGAGCGAAGGCTGCAGGCGTCGCACAATGCCGAGCAGAGCCTTCTGAAAACGCTGCCACTGCAGGTCCGGTTCGGCGCCGGTGAGCAGCAGGAAGGGCTGATCGAGGCTATCCTCGACGGCGTAGAGCTTGAGCTGCGGGTACTGCGGGTTCTCGAAGTGGTCCTTCTCGTAGTGCACGAAGGGGCGGCGGGCGCGGTAGTTGTGCAGCTGGTCGCTGTCGAACTCGACGATTTCAATGTTCTTCAGCTCGCTGAGGAGCACCTGCCCGAGCTGTCCGGCGGTGGATCCGGCGTCCTGCGGGCTGGAGAGGGCGATGACGAGGGTCAGCCCGTGCATCCGCGGATCGTCGAGGATTTTAATGTTAGCTAAGTAGAGATCTTCGGGATTGAGCATGACAGCCTCCTCACTATGAATCCGTTCGGCCCGCCACACCGTGTTTCGTCACGGGGCTGGTCGACGCGCCTTTCTGTCAACAGACGCTTTCCGTAGTCTTTCATTCTAAGCCAAGAAGATTGTGTTGGCTTCTATCTCGGCGTTTTCTCGCGGCGGGTGAACGGTCTGCCCTGCATGAGCCGAAATGCTGGGACCCCCGCGGACGGCTCGCGAGCGTACGCGCCGCTCCCCCGCCCCATCCGGTAGAGTAGAAACGGGTAGTCCGCGTACTTTTGCGCGGCGCATCCCGCCTCTACGGGCACCGTTTCGCACGGTTCGCCAGCTTCGGGTGGGATGGTTTCAAGAAGACATACGCAAAGGAGTAACGATGTCTCTTTCCCTGTCGATTCACAGCACCGACCTTGAGGCACTGGAGGCCGACGTTCTGGTCCTGGGTGTTCTGAAGGGTTCCGAGGGCCCGTACCTGGCCCCGAACTCGCTGTCTGAGGATTCCGCCGAGGGTATCAACGAGCTGCTGGAGGCGCTGGGTGCCTCGGGCGCCCCCGATCAGCTGCTGCGTCTGCCGGGTCTTGAGGATTCGGGTGCCGGCATTGTGGCTCTGGCTGGTCTGGGTTCCGATCAGGCTACCGGTCAGGAGCGTCTGGATGCCCTGCGCTATGCCGCTGGTTCGGCAAGCCGTCAGCTGGCCGGTTCCGCCGAGGAGATTGCCTTCGATTTCGGCCTGTCCTCCGTGGATGAGATTGAGGCCGTCGCGCACGGCGCCGTGCTGGGCAACTTCATCGAGGAGGGTATGCGCGGCAAGACCCAGGATTCGATTAAGGAAGAGATTGAGTCCGTCCTGATTATTTCCTCGATTGATCCCGACGAGGCGGAGCCCGCACTGGTGCAGGCCCTGGTCCTGGGTGAGACCACCAAAGACGCACGCCGTCTGGTGAACCTGCCCCCGTCGCACCTGTACCCCGAGACCTTCGGTGAGTTTGCGGCTGAGCTGGCCGAGGATTACGCAAACGTTGAGATTGAGCTCTTCCACTACGACCGCCTGGTCGAGGAGGGCTTCGGCGGTATTGCCGGCGTTGGCCAGGGTTCTCCCCGCAAGCCTGTTCTTGCCGTGGTGAAGTACGTCCCCGAGAACCCGAAGGCTCACGTGGCTCTGGTGGGTAAGGGTATCACCTTTGACTCCGGCGGTAACTCGCTGAAGCCCGCCGCTTCGATGATGACCATGAAGTGCGATATGGCCGGTGCCGCAGCCGTGCTGAACGCCGTGGTGGCCTCCGCTGAGCTGGAGGTTCCGGTGGCCGTGACCGGTTACCTGTGCCTGGCCGAGAACATGCCCGGCGGCCACGCCCTGCGCCCCGAGGATGTCATCACCATGCGCGACGGTCGTACCGTTGAGGTGCTGAACACCGATGCCGAGGGTCGCCTGGTTATGGCGGACGGTATCGCGCTGGCTTCCGAGGCTAAGCCGGACGTCATTCTGGACATCGCCACCCTGACCGGTGCCGCTATGGCCGCCCTGGGCCTGCGCACCGCGGCTCTGCTGGGTGACGAGGAGATTCGCGAGCGCGTGCAGGCTGCCGGCGCATCCGCCGGTGAAGCTTACTGGCCCATGCCGCTGGAGTCTTACCTGCGCAAGAGCCTGGACTCGCAGGTTGCCGATATTAAGAACATCGGTTCGCGTTTCGGCGGTGCCCTGACCGCGGGCCTGTTCCTGAAGGAGTTCGTGGGCGAAGGTATTCCGTGGGCACACCTGGACATCGCGGGCCCCGCGTTCAACGAGGAGGCACCCTACGGTTACACCCCGAAGGAGGGTACCGGCTTCGGTACCGCAACCCTGGTGAACTTCATCCAGTCCTACGCCAAGTAGAGGGTTCGGCGGCGCCGGGACTCTTGCGGAGGGCTTCCTTTCTGCAGGGTTTCCGCTGATTACTGAACGGTTATATAGGGATGCGCGAGGCGCTTCGGCCGAACAGACCGGGGCGCCTCGCGCGTTGCGTTGAGGTCATTTCCGCCTTTTCTCGGTTCGTCGGGGAGGGAGCTTTTCTTCTCCCGTCCGAGCCTTTCAGCATCCCCGTGCGAGAACGGCCGGACGGGGTGTCCAGCATGCTATACGCCTCGAATTTTTTGGCCTCTTTGCGGGATTATTTGGCTAAAAACCGCCCTGAGTGAACTTAAAGGGGCGGTATCGGGGGTATTGTTGTATTAAGTGTTTTTCTGCGTACGCGGATGGGCGCGCGTCTTTTTGATACGGGCCTGCTGTGTGTGCCGGGGAACCTACCAATAAGGTAAGAACTCATTGCACGGGGTCGTACCCCACCAACTATGCAAGGGAGCAATATCGTGGCTCAAGAATTCGATATCCTCATCCTCGGCGGCGGTTCCGCTGGTTACTCTGCAGCTATTCGCGCACGCCAGCTGGGCTTCACCGTCGGTCTGATTGAGAAGGAAAAGGTCGGCGGCACCTGCCTGCACACCGGCTGCATCCCCACCAAGGCCTACCTGCACGCAGCTGAGCTGGCCGAGGACGCACGCGAGGCATCCAAGGTCGGTGTCAACGCTGTTCTGCAGTCCATCGAGATGGGCAAGGTGCGCGACTACAAGGACGGCATCGTTTCCGGTAAGTTCAAGGGTCTCGCTGGCCTGCTGAAGATGAAGGGCATCGAGATCATTGCCGGCGAGGGCAAGCTCACCGCTCAGGACACCATCACCGTTAACGGTGTGGAGTACAAGGGCAAGAACATCATCCTGGCTTCCGGTTCGGTCTCCAAGACCTTCGGTCTGCCCATTGAGGGCCGCATCCTGACCTCCACCGAGGCTCTGGAGATGGACTACCTGCCCAAGAGCGCTATCGTGCTCGGCGGCGGCGTGATTGGTTGCGAGTTCGCATCCATGTGGAACGCTATGGGCGTGGACGTCACCATCATTGAGGGTCTGCCCCACCTGGTCCCGAACGAGGACCCCGCAATCATCAAGGTCCTGGAGCGTGCCTTCAAGAAGCGCGGCATCAAGTTCAACACCGGCACCTTCTTCGAGAAGGTCGAGCAGGACGCTAACGGCGCTAAGGTCACCCTGGCAGACGGCAAGGTCTTCGAGGCTGACATCGTTCTGGTCGCTGTTGGTCGTGGCCCGAACACCGCAAACATGGGCTACGAGGAGCAGGGCATCCCCATGGATCGCGGCTTCGTCCTGGCTAACGAGCGCCTGCACACCGGCGTGGGCAACATCTACGCAGTGGGCGACATCGTCCCCGGCGTTCAGCTGGCTCACCGCGGTTACCAGCAGGGCATCTTCGTTGCCGAGGAAATCGCTGGCCTGAACCCCACCGTTGTTGAAGACATCAACATCCCCAAGGTCACCTTCTGCGATCCCGAGATTGCATCCGTCGGTTACTCCGAGCCCAAGGCTAAGGAGAAGTTCGGCGCTGACAACGTTGAGACCGCTGAGTACAACCTGGCCGGTAACGGTAAGTCCGCTATCCTGGGCGCCACCGGTATCGTCAAGGTTGTTCGTCAGAAGGACGGCCCCATCGTTGGTGTTCACGCCATCGGTAAGCGCATGGGTGAGCAGATTGGTGAGGCTCAGATGTGGGTTGCTTGGGAAGCATTCCCCGAGGACGTCGCCAAGTTCATCCACGCACACCCGACTCAGAACGAGTCCCTGGGTGAGGCAGCAATGCTCCTGAACGGCACCCCGCTGCACAGCGCATAATCCAGGCGCACATATTTTTACTGGCTGATGTTTTTCGCGTCGGCTTAGTTACGACCTTTCAGGTCAAGGCGGTGACGGGCGTATCCGCTGAACAACGCCCCGCACCCGGATGCGTGCTCCCCGGTTCTGAACCGGGGGCGCGCGTCCGGGTTGCCGCCCCACATTTTTCTAGTTCAAGCATTCACCAAGGAGAACGGGAAAGATTATGTCCCACACCGTAGTACTGCCCGCACTGGGCGAGTCCGTGACCGAGGGTACCGTCACCCGCTGGCTCGTAGAGGTCGGCGACACCATTGAGGTTGACGCTCCCCTGGTTGAGGTTTCCACCGACAAGGTTGACA
>NZ_KV814491.1:780313-858557 GCF_001813965.1 Rothia sp. HMSC072E10
CCGACAAGGTTGACACCGAGGTTCCCTCCCCCGTAGCAGGCGTTGTCGAGCAGATTCTCGTCCCGGAGGACGAGGACGTCGAGGTCGGCGCTGCTCTGGCTATCATTGGCGACGGTTCCGGCGCTGCTGCTCCGGCTGCTCCCGCCGCTGCCGCTGCACCCGCAGCTCCCGCTCCGGCTGCTGAGGCTCCCGCAGCTCCCGCTCCGGCTGCTCCCGCCGCTGGCTCCGCTTCCGGCACCGAGGTCCTGTTGCCCGCACTGGGCGAGTCCGTGACCGAGGGCACCGTGACCCGCTGGCTGAAGGAAGTTGGCGAGCAGGTTGAGGTTGACGAGCCCCTGGTTGAGGTTTCCACCGACAAGGTTGACACCGAGGTTCCCTCCCCCGTTGCAGGTACCCTGCTCGAGATCCGCATCCCCGAGGATGAGGACGCAGAGGTTGGCCAGGTTCTGGCTATCATCGGTGACGCTTCCGCTGCTGCTGCTCCCGCCGCTCCGGCTCCCGCAGCTGCTCCGGCCGCTCCCGCAGCTCCCGCCGCACCTGCTGCACCGGCTGCTGCTCCCGCCGCACCTGCCGCTCCGGCAGCTGCTGAGGGTGAGGCATACGTGACCCCGCTGGTCCGTAAGCTCGCTAAGGACAACGGCATCGACCTGTCCACCGTGAAGGGCACCGGTGTTGGTGGCCGCATCCGCAAGCAGGATGTTCAGGCTGCTATCGCCGCTAAGGGTTCCGCTGCTCCCGCCGCTGCTGCTCCCGCTGCAGCTGCTGCTCCGGCTGCTGGTTCCGCAAAGGCACCGCACACCTTCGAGGTTTCCCCCAAGCGTGGCACCGTCGAGAAGACCGCACGCATCCGCCAGGTCATCGCAAAGCGTATGCGCGAGTCTCTGGACATTTCCACCCAGCTGACCCAGGTCACTGAGGTTGACGTGACCCGCGTTGTCCAGCTGCGTGCAAAGGCTAAGGACGGCTTCGTTGCTCGCGAGGGCGCAAAGCTGACCTTCCTGCCCTTCTTCGTCCAGGCAACCGCTGAGGCTCTGCAGCAGCACCCCGCTCTGAACGCTTCCATGACCGAGGACTACAAGCAGATTACCTACCACGGCTCCGAGAACATCGCTATTGCTGTGGACACCCCCAAGGGTCTGCTGGTTCCCGTCATCAAGAACGCTTCCGACCTGGGCATTGCTGGCCTGGCAAAGGCTATCGCCGACCTGGGTGGCCGCGCACGTACCGGCGACATCTCCCCCGAGGAGCTGTCGGGTTCGACCTTCACCATCACCAACATTGGTTCCTTCGGTGCACTGTTCGACACCCCGATCATCAACCAGCCGAACGTTGCAATCCTCGGTACCGGTTCGATCGTGAAGCGCCCCATGGTTATCCAGGATGCAGACGGTAACGACGTTATCGCTATCCGCTCCATGTGCTACCTGTCCCTCACCTACGACCACCGCGTGGTCGACGGTGCAGACGCAGGTCGCTTCCTGCGCACCGTCAAGACCCGCCTGGAGGAGGCAAACTTCGAGTCCGAGCTGGGTCTCTAAGACCTGCACAGGCTCAAGGAAGTTTCCTTGTGGCGATACCCTGACGGGTAACCGAGCGTAGCTCCGCCGGTTTTTCCGGCGGCACGTAAAAGCGGCGGTCCCATACACTTCGGTGGGTGGGACCGCCGCTTTTGTGTTCCCGCAAAGCCGCGGTTATACGGGTTCGGCGCGGACGATTTCCCAGCCTTGCTCTCCACGGTGCAGCTCGAAAATAACTTTTTGGCGGGTGATCCCATTTTCTTCGCTGAGTTTGCGGGCCTGCTTCTCCTCAGCGCTGGGCCGGTAGCCCGATGCCGAAACCACCGCGACGATGCGCAGGTCTTCCCCGCCTCCGGCGGAATCTTCGATGCTTTCGAGAGTGAGCTCGGCGCCGCCTCGGGCGCGGCGTTCGCGGTTGCGCTGGTCGAGAAGAGCCCTCAGCACCGCCTCTGGGTTTTCGCGTTCCCCCGCCGCCGATACGTCGGGAGCATCGCGTGCCGTGGGGGATTCACCGGAGGCGGCGTGCACCTGAGCCGAGGCTTCTACCTCTCCCCCGTTGAGAGTCAGCATGCCGGCAGAGGTCGCGAGCGCGGCCAGGGTCAGCGCGGTGGCCCCGAGCCGCATCGGGGTGTTAAGCCGCAAGCCTTTGGCGATTTTCTTGTCAGCTCCCGTGTCGGCGTTTACGAGCCGTCGGGCGGGGTGGGTAGCGGGTGGGCGGGCTCTCCCGGGGGTGTGCCTCCCCGACTTTCCGCGTTGTGTCACCATCCCGCGGGTTTCTAAGAACTTGCGGACCTTTTCTCGGGTCTTCTCGAGCGGGGTATCCCGCGCGCTATCCTCTCGTTCCGGAGCGGCGGGAATCAGCATCCGGGCCCGTTCGGAGCAGCTGAGGTACACGTTAATGGGCCTGGAGTCGAGGTCAAGATCAAGCACGGGGTTCAGACCGATACGGGCCAGCCGGGCGGCGGGGGCATCCAGCAGGTACTCGAGGGCACGGCCGAGGTTTCGGGCCCGGTCGGTGCTCCAATCGGCGCCCCGGTCGGCTTCGGTTTTTGTTCCGGGGCCGAGGCGCAGGCTGAGGGGCACGCGGGCCTCGGCCGGTTCGGGGTCGTGCCCGCAGGCGGCGCGCCATAGCAGGGCTGTGGCGGAGCGCACGTACTCGCCCGCCCACGCGTAGCTTGTGGGTTCTGCGTTCTTTTGGGGAGCGGGTTCCGCAGCAATATAGGAGCTCTCCGGGAGCAGCAGTCGGGGCTTGCCTCCGGCCGTGAGTCCCACGTACTCGGCGGAGATTACTCCGTACCGCTCCCCCGCTTCGCGCAGGGTCTCGATGGCCTCGTGCAGGGAGCGGGCCAGGGTCACGAGCTCTTCGATTTCTAGCGGGCGCAGGGCCAGCAGCCGGTCCAGGGTTCCCGCATCAAGCGGTTCGTAGTAGAGGCTCACCGTGTTGTTCTCGCCCGAGGGGCCGCTCATCCCGCAGAGCCGCGCGAGTCCTGGACCGTTTGCGGGCCTCGGGGTTATCGATTTCCCCGGGATCTTGAAGATGCGCCGGGTGTAGCGCCCCGGGCGCAGAGCCGGTTCGACGCGCATCTCTAAGGGGCAATCGACAATGTTCAGGGTGCCCACGGCGGGGTTTCCGATGGTTTCGAGCAGGAATACTTCATCGTTATTCATGACTTAATACTATCAAATTACACTAAATAATTTCATTAAATACCCAAGATAAAATTAAACCTCTAAGCCCTAGTCTTCAGCACCGCTCACCTACCAGTACACAAGGTATTGTGTCGCCCCGTGTTCGCTCATCATATGATTCAGGGCGACCTAATTTTCATCAGCTCATCCGCGGGTCTAAGGTAGAGGTATGTCTGTGACTATTGAACGAGTGGGCTTCGCCCCGAACTATGTGAACTATGTCGAGTGCCTCGAGGACCAGTACCGCATCCATGATGAGGTGGCCAACCGCACCCGCCAGAACACCATTCTTCTACTGGAGCACGAGCCCGTCATCACGGCCGGAAAGCGCACCGAAGACCACGAGTACCCCGCAGACAAATCCACCCCGGTCGTCAAGATTGACCGCGGCGGCAAGCTTACCTGGCACGGTCCGGGTCAGCTGACCGCCTACCCCATCCTTCGCCTACCCGAACCCATCGACGTGGTGGCCTACGTGCGCATTGTCGAGGAGATTATCATCAACGTCCTGGCGGGCCTGGGTATCAAGGGTGAGCGCGTCGAGGGCCGCAGCGGTGTGTGGATTCTGGGCGATGGCAAGACCCAGGATAAGAAGATCGCCGCCCTGGGCATGCGCGTTTCGCGTAACACCACCATGCACGGCTTCGCCATCAACTGCTGCAACGATCTTGAGCCCTTCGCTCAGTTCATCCCCTGCGGCATTAGCGATGCGGGCGTCACCTCGATTTCTGAGCAGCTGGGTCGCACCGTTACCCCCGCCGAAATCCTGGAGCCGCTGGAGGCCGAGCTGGTGAAGTACCAGGACCGCCTGGCCGAATCCTTCGAGCCGGTCAGCGCCTAAGCGGCCGGTTCGTCACCTATACGTCATATATTAAACTCACTTACACTTACGCCGCACCGGGCGTAGAATAGGACGTGGCCCGATTGAGCAGAGGGCACGTCGAACCCAAGGAGAAGACCTTTGAGCACCAAGCCTGACGGACGCAAGCTGCTGCGCGTGGAGGCTCGCAACGCCGAGACTCCCATCGAGAAGAAGCCTCACTGGATTAAGACCAAGGCCATTGTCGGCCCCGAGTACAACGAGATGCGCGAGCTGGCTCGTGGCCAGGGTCTGCACACCGTGTGTGAAGAGGCCGGCTGCCCCAACATCTACGAGTGCTGGGAGGACCGTGAGGCAACCTACCTGATTGGTGGCTCCGAGTGCACCCGTCGTTGCGACTTCTGCAACATTGCGACCGGTAAGCCCGTCGCTGTGGACTACGCTGAGCCTTTCAAGGTGGCAAAGAACGTGAAGGTTATGGGTCTGCGCTACGCTACCGTGACCGGCGTGGCCCGTGACGATCTGGAAGACGGCGGTGCGTGGCTGTACGCAGAGACCACCCGCCAGATTCACAAGATGTGCCCGAACACCGGCGTCGAGATGCTCGTCCCCGACTTCAAGGGTGTTCCCGAGCACGTCCAGAAGGTGATTGACGCGAAGCCCGAGGTGTTCGCCCACAACCTGGAGACCGTTCCCCGTATCTTCCGCCAGATTCGCCCGGCGTTCCGTTACGAGCGTTCCCTGGATGTCATCACCCAGGCTAAGGAAGGCGGCATGGTCACCAAGTCCAACCTGATTCTGGGCATGGGCGAGACCGACGACGAGATTTACGAGGCGCTGTGCGACCTGCACGATGCCGGCTGTGACATCATTACCCTCACCCAGTACCTGCGCCCCGGCCCGCTCTTCCACCCCATCGAGCGTTGGGTGAAGCCGCAGCAGTTCGTGGACTTCGCAAACATGGCTGAGGAGATTGGCTTCGCTGGCGTTATGGCCGGCCCGATGGTTCGTTCTTCCTACCGCGCGGGTCGCCTGTGGGCTCGCGCGATGCGCAAGAACGGCTACCCCATCCCCGAGAACCTGGCTCACATCGAGAGTGAGGGCGCTGCTCTGCAGGAAGCCTCCTCTCTGGTGGCTGCGGGCTACTAAGCCGTTTCGGATTCCGTCTGAAGCGTGGAGGCTCCCCAAACCGGTATTCAGCTGGTGTTCGGGGAGCTTTCCCTTATGCCCCGGCCATTGTGCGGGTAGGGTAAACTAGATAAATTGCAGGCACACTGCATCGTTACGTCACTATGGTTCCGTGAGCGTTTGAGGCGCCTCGGGACCGCGGAAGAACCACCGAGGAAGAATCGTGGCAGATAAGCGCGAAGAGAAGAAAAAGAAGAAGGAACGCACTCCGGGCACCTTTGCCCAGATGAAGCAGGTCTACCAGATGACCAAGAAGTCCGACCCGAATATCGGTTGGATTCTGAGCCTGGCCGCCCTGGGCACTCTCCTGGTCTTTATCCTCATCGGCGTTGCCCTGGGTAACTGGATTACCTTCCTTATTCTGGGTCTGGGCGCCGCCGCTGTTGTGGCCATGCTGATTCTGAGCCGTCGCGCGGAGGCCGCCGCCTTCTCGCAGATTGAAGGTCAGCCCGGCCGAAGCGGTGCAGCCATGAACTCGGTGCGTCGCGGCTGGCAGGTTGAGGAGCAGCCGGTGGCCGCTAACCGCAACCAGGATATGGTGTTCCGTGCGCTGGGCCGCCCCGGCATCGTGCTGGTGACCGAAGGTCCCCACAGCCGCGTGAATGTCCTGGTGAACACCGAGAAGAAGCACCTGAACCGTGTGGCTCCCGGCGTGCCCGTGCACGTGATTGAGACCGGCCACGATGAGGGCCAGGTGGAGCTCAAGGATGTCGTGAAGACCATGAACAAGCTGCCCAAGGCTCTGACCCAGCAGGAAGTGCAGGCGGTGGGTGGTCGTCTGAAGACTCTGAACCACATGCGCAACCCGATGAACGGTCTGCCCAAGGGCGTCGACCCGATGCGTGCGCGCCCCGATCGTCGCGCGATGCGCGGCCGTTAGGCAATACTAGGCCCCGACCTCTCCCCCGCGGAGGGTCGGGGCCTTCGTCGTACCCGGGGTCGTTATTGCCGGTAGCGTTCCGCTGCCACCGGGCGCGAAAGATGAGACACAGAAAAAACAGAGATGTTACCTGTTTCCCAAATTTGTAACATTGACGAAACACGTTAGTCATGCACCCGAAAAAAATACCTACTATGCTGGATATGTCCGGGTGATTCGTGATTCGCCCGAAACCGACACTAGACAAACAGGTTGAGGTGTCGCGGCGGGTTACTATTCCTGCTCCGCACTCAATCAAACAAGGAGCAGTCCTCATGTTTACCAGCCCCCAGGAAGTCCTCGATTTCATTAAGAACGAAGAAGTAGTCTTCGTCGACATTCGATTTACCGACATGCCCGGCGTGCAGCAGCACTTCAACCTGCCCGCCAAGGCGATTGATGACGATTTCTTCGTCAACGGCCAGCTTTTTGATGGCTCCTCCATTCGCGGCTTCCAGGGCATTGCAGAGTCCGACATGCAGCTGATTCCCGACGTTCAGTCCGCATACGTTGACCCCTTCCGCATTGAGAAGACCCTGGTCATCATCTGCTCCATCGTGAACCCCCGTACCGGCGAGCCCTACCACCGCGATCCCCGCGGCGTTGCCGAGCGCGCCGAGGCATACCTGCAGTCCACCGGCATTGCGGACACCGCGTTCTTCGCCTCCGAGGCTGAGTTCTTCGTCTTCGAGGATGTGCGCTACCAGGTCGAGCCGAACTCCGTGTTCTACAAGATTGACTCTGACGAGGCTCCCTGGAACACCGGCCGTAAGGAAGAGGGCGGCAACCTGGGCAACAAGACCCCCGTCAAGGGCGGTTACTTCCCCGTCTCCCCCGTCGACAAGCAGGCTGACCTGCGTGACGCAATGTGCGTAGCGTTGGACGAGGTTGGCCTCGAGGTCGAGCGTAGCCACCACGAGGTGGGCGCAGCCGGCCAGGCAGAGATCAACTACAAGTTCGACACCCTGACCAAGGCCGCTGACGATCTGCTGAAGTTCAAGTACGTTATCAAGGGCACCGCAGATGCCTGGGGCAAGTCCGTGACCTTCATGCCGAAGCCCGTCTTCGGCGATAACGGTTCGGGTATGCACTGCCACCAGTCGCTGTGGCAGAACGGTGAGCCCCTCTTCTACGACGAGCGCGGCTACGCCAACCTCTCCGACATCGCTCGCTGGTACATCGGCGGTCTGATTGAGCACTCCTCCGCTGTTCTGGCCTTCACCAACCCGACCGTGAACTCCTACAAGCGTCTGGTTCCCGGCTACGAGGCTCCCGTGAACATGGTGTACTCGCAGGGTAACCGTTCGGCAGGTATCCGTATTCCGATTACCGGCACCAACCCGAAGGCTAAGCGCCTCGAGTTCCGTGCACCCGACCCCTCGGCTAACCCCTACTTCGCGTTTGCAGCTCAGCTGATGGCTGGTCTGGACGGTATCCGCAACCGCATCGAGCCGCCCGCCCCGATTGACAAGGACCTGTACGAGCTGCCCGCCGAGGAAGCCAAGGACATCAAGAAGGCTCCCGCTAACCTGGAGGCCGCTCTGGAAGCTCTCGAGGCTGACCACGACTTCCTGCTCGAGGGTGGCGTGTTCACCGAGGATCTGATTCAGGCTTGGATTGATTACAAGCGTAAGAACGAGCTGGAGCCCCTCTCGCTGATTCCGCACCCGCTCGAGTACCAGCTGTACTACGGCGTCTAAGAGCTACCACCCTATTTCAGTAGCTAGCCTGTAGCTGTTCCCCGCTCACCCGTGAGGTGCGCGGGGAACAGTCGTTTAACACGCCCAGTACCGATGCAGAGGCGATTCGCGTGCGCCGCGGCATCTGTCACCCGTTCAGGTCTAAGGTTTTGGGAATTCGCGAGGCCCCACGTGCTGAATCGTTATCCCTGGTTCAAGCCTGTGACTTGCGCTTAGAGCGACTCTAAGGATTAACCTAAAGGTGCTGGCGCTCCTCTTACTTACGTCGTGCAACCGGGAGGGGCGCCGGCATTTTCTATGCTCCCTTCTGTCCACTCAGGCACGAACGATGTATGTTAGAGCCCCCTTCCTGAACGAAAAAGCGAAGAGGAGTAAAATAGAAGGTGCGCGCGCCCGGCCTGCGTCACCTACGAATTCCTCGAGAAACGACACCATACGCCGTGTTCTCCCCGCCGCCCTTCCCCTTTTTAGCATCAGCTAGGGCGAGCATCGCCGATGACCGACCGACCCGTCTGACGCCGCATCCACTGTAACGAGGAGAAATACCATGGCATATCAGCCGACCATCCTAAACGGTGAAACTGTTTTCCGTAACGAAGTTTTTCAGACCGGCCTCATGTCCCAGCTGCTGGACGGCATCTACGATGGCGAAATGACCATCGGTGAGCTCCTGAGCCACGGCAACTTCGGTGTGGGTACCTTCAACGGCCTCGACGGCGAAATGGTCGTCCTCGACGGCGTCTGCTACCAGGTGCGTCACGACGGCTCCGTATCCCTGCCCGACCTGCGCCAGCAGACCCCCTACGCCGTGGTCACCAACTTCGTGCCCATGATTAAGCGCGAACTGCCGCAGAACCTGCTCCGTAAGTCTGCTTCCCAGATCCTGGATGACTTCACCGTCTCCAAGAACTACATGTACGCCATCAAGATTTACGGCGAGTTCGAATGGGTCCGCACCCGCACCGTCATCAAGCAGGAGAAGCCTTACCCGAAGATGGTTGCGGCCACCGAGAATGAGGACATTGTCCAGTTCGATAACGTGACCGGCACGATTGTTGGCTTCCGCACCCCCATCTACGAGCAGGGTATCTCGGTGCCCGGCTGCCACGCCCACTTTATCGACGATGAGCGCGTTCAGGGCGGCCACGTGGTCGACTTCAAGCTGCGCTCCGCAAAGGTCGAAATTTGCCCCGGTACCGGCCTGCAGCTACACCTGCCGCTAACCCCCGAATTCTCCTCCGCTAACCTCTCCCCCGAGGACCTGGCTGAACAGATCTCCAAGGCTGAAAAGCACTAAGCTTCTTTCCCGCCGGGATATAGCAACGGGCTATATTAACGAAGGAGCCGCCCTCTACTGTTCTGTAGAGGGCGGCTCCTTCGTGTTTATACGCGCTGTCGTGTTTATACGCGCTGTAAAGGGCGCTTACGCCTCCGGCACGAACTCGCCGTGGCCGCGCTTGCGCAGGGCTGCGCGCACCTTCTCAGCGGCCGCATCCAGCTCTTCGGCGGTGGCGTCCTTCTTGGCGTTGGCGGGGTCGTACTCAGCCATGCTATCAACCGGGAACAGGTGGATGTGGGTGTGCGGCACGTCGAAGCCAGCAATCACCAAAGCCACACGCTCCTTATGAAACGCCTGATCCAGGGCACCCGAAATCTTGTGCACCACAGCGAACAGGTGCGCAGCCAGCTCAGCCGGCAGGTCGGGCCAGCGGTCAATCTCCGCGCGGGGAACCACCAGCAGGTGACCTTCCGACTGGGGCATGATGTCCATGAACGCCACGCACTGCTCGTCCTTCCAGACGAAGCGGCCGGGAAGCTCGCCGTCAATAATCTTGGTAAAAATCGTGCTCACAATAATCTCCTTCATGCGCCGTCGTCGGCGCGTTTGAATCTCAACGGTCAGGCTTACGCCTCAACCTCAATGCTCTCACCGGGGTTCAGATGTTTCAGCTCGGTACCGTACTTGCCACCGAAGTTCGTCACCAGACCCTCGATAATGCCGGTACCGTTAGCGTTAATCATGCCGTTGTGAATCGGGACCACGCGCTGCGCGCCGGTCGCGATCACAAAATCAATGACTTCCTGAACCTTCGACCAGGGGGCGTGAATCGGTACCAGAACGGTATTCGCACGCACGCGGTGCGGAACCACCAGCGAGTCACCCGGGTGGTACAGGCTGTTGTTGAACAGGTAGCCGACGTTGCGGATTACGGGAATCAGCGGATGAATCAGGGCGTGCTGGCCGCCGAAGGTCTTCACGTCGAAGCCGGGGATGGCGAACTCGGTGTCCGCCTCCACGACGGTCACCTCAGCCTCGGGAGAGGCCTCCAGAATGACCTTGGCGACCTCGGGAACGGTCCAAATCTTCAGAGGGTTACCCTCTGCGATGCGCTGGGCAATAATCGGCAGTACCGAGGGAGCGTGAAAGTGGTCGGGGTGGGCGTGGGTAATGAACAGGTACTCCGCGCTCTGCAGGGCCTCGGCGTGCTCGCCATCGGGGGAAAAGTTACCGGGGTCAATCACCAGGACGTGTCCGTCGTTCTCGATGCGGACGCTGGAGTGGGTGTACTTCGTTAGCTTCATGTGTTTCAGTTTACTCTTGTGTCTCTCTCCTTAGCCCAAAAAACTTCACTTTTTGAGACAAAGTGCAAATCAGAGGCTTTCTATGTGGCTTTAGTGTACAGTTCTTTACACAAGATCGACCGTGACTATTGGGGGCGGCTACCCGCTCCGAAAGGTTCATCAATGGACACTCATATTCCCGTTCGGAGAATTACGAAGCCCGCCGAAGCTCGCAACACACGTCAGCGCCGCATCATCAAGGCCACGATGGAAGAGCTCGGCGATTTTATTTCGGCACAGGATCTGCACCTCACTCTCGCAAACCGCAAGGAACAGGTCTCCCTTGCAACCACTTACCGCGTGCTGCAGTCGCTGGCCAACACCGGCGAACTGGACTCGGTCAAGGGCGTTGAGGGCGAAACCCTGTACCGCCACTGCCGTGCCAAGGAGCACCACCACCACCTGCTCTGCCGCCGATGCGGCACCGCCATCGAGCTGGAAGCTCCCGATTTCGAGGATTGGGCACTGACCATGGGCAAGAAGTACGGCTTCTCGGAGCTCGAGCACGTGGTCGAGGTGACCGGCTACTGCCCCGATTGCACCCTGGCCCTGCGAGAAGAAGAAACGCAGAACGAATCGGCCCGCTAGGGTCGGCACACTGTCCTAGAAGCGGTTGGGATTCCGGCCAAATACCGACGAATCCCACCAATAGCACGACAACATATCAGCACGACACAGCACGACAACACACAGGGCGTTGAGAACCCAACCCCGTAGCACGACGTGAAAGAGCCCCCGCTCAACTCGAGCGGGGGCTCTTTCACGTCTGCGGACGTAAGCTAGTTCTTTGCCGCCAGATGACGGCCCGAGGCGCTGTGGCGGCGCTTCACGGAACCAATCATACGGCACACCAGGTAAATCAGGAAGGAAATGCTCGTCACGTACGGGCTAATCGGCAGTGAGCCGGCCAGCGCCAGCATAATGCCGCCCACGATGGAGGCCTCAGCGAAAAGCACTGAAAGCAGCAGCGTGCGCAGCGGAGAAGCCGTCACCTGCATCGCCGCCGCCGCCGGGGTTATCAGCAGGGCCAGCACCAGCAGCGAACCGACCACCTGCACCGACAGCGCCACCGCGATACCCAGCACAACCATGAAAACCAGCGAGAGGAAGCGCATCGGAACGCCCTTCGCCCGAGCCACGTCCGGGTCGAGGGAGGCGAAGCTCAGGGGCCTCCACACAATAATCAGCAGGGCAATAATGACCACCGCACCAATAATCATGGTGTTCAGCTGGTCGGCATCCACGGACACAATCTGACCGGTGAGCAGGCCAAACTTATTCGCACTACGACCCTGATACAGCGAAAGGAACAGAATACCCAGCCCCAGGCCGAAGGGCATGAGTGCGCCAATCACCGAGTTCGACTCGCTCGCCTTGGACCCAATCATCGCAATCAGCAGGGCCGAGGCAATCGAGCCAACCATGGAGCCGGTGACCACGTCGTAGCCCAGAAGCAGGGCCAGGGCCGCTCCCGCGAAGGACATCTCAGAAATGCCGTGCACCGCGAAGGCGTGATCGCGCATCATCACGAAGATGCCGACGAAGCCACCAATGAGGCCCAGCACAGCACCCGCAAAAATGGAGTTCTGCAGCATATGCAACAGCTCGCCGTAACGGTCAAACACGAAGATGCGCGAGAGCAAATCACCCTGCGTGCTGGATGCAGCGGCGGCCAACGCGGGGAGGGAAGAGAGAATGGTCATCGAGCGGTTCCTCCCGATAGGTGCAGGGTGCCGGACGCGTCGCCGGGCTGTGCCTCGACTCGCAGGTGGGCACCGTGGATATTCTGGTCGCCACCTTCAATGTGGCAGTGATCGCTGGCGTGGGTCTCCCCCACCACCACGTAGCGGCCGTTGGACTTGAGCACACTCACCGGAGTTCCGTACAGGGAGGTGAGGGTCTCGCTCGTCATAACCTCTTCGACCGAACCAACCGTAAAGCGGCCGTTGGCCAGGTAGAGCACGCGATCCACGTGCTCGATAATCGGGTTGATCTCGTGCGTCACGAAAATTACCGAGACTCCGTGCTCGCGGTTGAACCGGTGAATCAGCTCCGCCACGGCGTACTGATGGTTTAGGTCTAGGGAGAGGAGCGCCTCATCGGCCAGCAGAATCTTTGGGTCGTTCGCGAGGGCCTGGGCAATGCGCAGGCGCTGCTGCTCACCGCCGGAGAGCAGACCCACCGGAACGTTGGCGTACTCGGTGGCGCCCACCGCCTCCAGCAGCTCGTCGACCTTGGCACGGTACTTGCGGCCGTGCAGGCGGATACCCCAGCGGTGCCCGTCCACGCCCAGGCCCACGAGGTCGCGAGCGCGCATCGGGGTGGAGGGATCGATTGCCTTCTGCTGGGGCACGTACCCGACACCGGGGTTGCCCAGGCGGGCGGGCTTGCCGAGCACCGAAATTTCGCCGGAGTTAAGACCGGTCAGTCCGAGGATGACCTTGAGGAAGGTTGATTTGCCGGAGCCGTTCGGGCCGAGCACCGCGAAGTACTCCCCGGCCCCAATATCGAGGGTGAGATTTTTCCAGAGGGTGCGGGCCCCGAAAGCGAGGCTACCCCCGCGAATCGAAATCGCGGGGGTGGCACCGTTATTGTTATCAGTCACTTAGGAGAGCGCCTTTTCGAGGTTGCTGACGTTGGTCTTCATCCAGGCCAGGTAGTCGGTGTTCTCGGGCAGGGTTTCGGTGAAGGATACGTAGTTTACGGAAGCGTCCTTCGCGGTCTGCAGCACCTCGTTCGTCTGGGAGGTGGCGGTCTGCTCGTTGTAGGCCAGCAGCTGCACCTTCTTCTCGCTGATAAGGTCCTTGGTTTCCTTCAGCACGAGGGCGGGAACGTCGTTACCCGCTTCGACAGCCTCGGCGAACTCGCTGGGGGTTGCGTTCTCGGCGCCGGTGGAGGAGATCAGGTAATCGGGTACGGGCTCGGTGGAGAGGTACTTCTTGCCCGCACCGGAGATGGCCTTTGCGGAGGCTTCGAGGCCGTCCAGCTCCTTGACGAAGTTGGCGGCGTTCGAGCGGTAGGCCTCAGCGTGCACGGAGTCCAGGGTGGCGAGGTCCTCGGCAATCTGCTGGGCAACCTTCTTCATGGTTTCGAAGTCGTACCAGAGGTGCTCGTTGAACTCGTGAGCGTGGGCGTGATCGCCGCCGTCCTCATGGTGTTCGCCGCCGCGGTGGTCCTCGACCAGGTGGTCGTACTCTGCATCGGTGAGCTTGCCGCTGACCTTGACCGCGTTCACGACCTTCTGGGAGGCGTTATCCTTGCCGGCCAGGTCTTCAAGGAACAGATCGTAGCCCGCGCCGTTGATGACGATCAGGGATGCGTCCTTGGCCTTGAGTCGGTCGGAGCTGGTGGCTTCGTAGGAGTGGGGGTCGGTGCCGGTGGAGGAAATCAGCGCGCTGACCTCAACGTTGTCGCCACCGACCTGCTTAACGATATCGGCGTACACGTCGGTGGAGGCGAGCACCTTAACCTTGCCGTTCGAGTTAGCGGAGGCGCTCGAACCGGAGGAGCTGTTCTCGGTGGCGCAGCCGGTCAGAAAGAGGGAGGTCGCCGCGAGAGATCCCAGCGCGGTGAGGAAGTGCTTGCGGGTGATGGGGCGATGCGACATATCGTTCTCTTTCTGTTCGTCTGCTGATGTGTTTCTTCCGTTTCTTAACTACACCACGCGCATACCCGTATAAACAACTCTTTATTTGTTGTCCCGACCGGGCGAATACCCGCGTTCGATGCCCTTTGGAGGCATGCCTTATCGACGGTTCAGGTACGCAAATGCCCCGTGCTTCAGGGCAGTGGGCGCTGAAGCGCGGGGCATCGTTTCTGCCGCAGACGGTCACCGGAGGGTAGGGTCCTCGAGTAGCCGAGCCGAGGGGCCGGACGTCGCCTTAGTCGGCGTCCCGACCCGCAGCACGGGCACGCTGACGGCGAATACGTTCGCGCACCTCGTCCTGTGTAGTGTCGTTGATTTCGCCGACGAGCTCCTCGAGCACGTCCTCCAGGAAGACCACACCCAGGGTGCGGCCGTGACTGTCCATGACCTGCGCGATGTGGGTTCGGGTGCGCTGCATCGAAGTCAGCGCATCGTCGATATCCGTGGTCGGCGAGAGCGTATCCAGAGAGCGCAGCTTATACCAGGGGAAGGGCTCGTTGAATCGCTCCGGGGAGACGGCGAGCGCGTCCTTCACGTGCAGGTATCCCATATAGGTTCCGTCGCTGTCGGTGATGACGAAGCGAGAGTAACCGCTGCGGGCCACGGCGTGCTCCAGCTCTGCGGGGGTGCTGCCGAAGGGCAGGGTGACGAGCTTGTCACCGGTCACCATGATGTCGGAGATTTCCTTCTCGGTGAACTCGAGGGCGCCCTCGATCACGCCGGCGTCATCCTCCACGGTACCTTCGGCGGTCGAGGTGGCCACGATGGTCTGCAGCTCGCCCAGGGTGAAGGTCGAGGCAACCTCGTCCTTAGCTTCGACCTTCATGAGGTGCAGCAGGCTGTTGGAGAGGTTATTGAGCAGAGCCACGATGGGTGCGAAGACCTTGGAGACACGCACCAGCGGCGGCACAACCCAGAGGGCCAGGCCTCGGGCGGCGAGGGTGACGGTTGCGTTCTTGGGCACCATTTCGCCGAAGATGACGTGCAGGTAGGTCACCAGGATGAGGGTGATGCCGAAGGCCAGCACGTCGACGACCGCGGTGGGCAGGCCAACCAGGTGCATGGGCATCTCCAGCAGGTGGTGTAGCGCAGGCTCCGAGACATTCAGGATGAGCAGCGAGCAGATGGTGATGCCCAGCTGGCAGGTGGCGAGCATGAGCGAGACGTGTTCAAGGGCGTAGATGACGGTCTGCGCCCGTTTGTTACCTTCCTCCGCGAGGGGCTCGACCTGTGCACGTCGGGTGGACATGATGGAGAACTCACCGGAGACGAAGAAGGCGTTTCCGGCAAGCAGCAGGACCAGCAGTGCGATGGCTACCCAGTCGTTCATGCGCGTACTCCCTTCTTCGGTGCGGTGTCCTCGTGAGCCGAGTTTTCTTCAGAGTCGGGGGTGAATCGGATGCGGTCAACGCGCCGGCCTTCGAGGGCGTCAACGCGCAGGGTGCCCCCGGTGACCGGGACGGTGTCGCCGATTTCGGGGATGCGGCCGAGTCGATCCATCATAAAGCCGCCGACCGTCTCGTACTCGGGGCTTTCCTCAACCTCGAGTCCGGGAATAAGGGCGTTGATTTCGTCGGGGCGGCGCAGGCCGGAGAAGACCCAGTCGCCGTTGCCGTAGCGCAGGGGGCGCTCGGTGCGTCCGCGGTCGTGTTCGTCGGAGACTTCGCCGACGATTTCTTCAACGAGGTCTTCGAGCGTTGCGATACCCGCGGTTCCGCCGTACTCGTCGAGGACCACGGCAAGCTGCAGGGCTCCCTGGCGCAGCTGGGTGAGCAGCGCGTCCAGGTGCAGGGTCTCGGGGACCTGCAGAACGTCTTCGGCGAGCGCGCCGGCCTCGAGGGTGCCGCGCACTTCGGGGGGAACGCCCACGGCCTTCTTGACGTGCACAACACCCACAATGTTGTCGTGGTCGCCCTTGTAGATCGGGAATCGGGAGTGGCCGGTGGAGCGTGCCAGCTCGATGATATCGCTGACGGGTGCGGTGTCCTCGAGCATGGAGACCTGACCTCGCGGGGTCATGACCTCGGAGGCGGTCAGCTCGGAGAAGCGCAGGGTGCGGTCCAAGAAGCGGGCTACGGCTGAGTCGAGGGTACCTTCCTTAGCGGAGCGACGCACCATCGAGGAGAGCTCGTCGGGGGTGCGGGCGGCGGAGAGTTCTTCTTTGGCTTCCATGCCGAAGCGGCCCAGAATCCAGTTTGCGGAGCCGTTCATGATGCGCACGAGCGGCGAAATAATGCGGGTGAAGTTCAGCTGGAAGGGGGCAAGGCGGCGGGCCACGTTGTAGGGGTCCGCGATGGCGAGCCCCTTGGGCAGCAGTTCGCCCATCACCATGGACAGCAGGGTCGCGATGAGCATCGCGAGGACGAGGGTAAGAACGTCGGTTAATCCGCTTGGCAGGCCCAGGCTACCGATGGTGCCCGTGGTGAGCGCCTTGATGGCGGCGTCGAGGGTGTAACCGGTAAGCAGGGTGGTGATAGTGATGCCGATCTGGCAGCTGGAGAGCTGCGTGGATAGGGTCTTGAGGCAGCGCAGGACGGCGTCTGCGGCCTTGTCGCCGGAGTCTTTGGCCTGCTGCACGGTGGCGGCTTCGAGGGCCACGAGAGAGAACTCGACGGCCACAAAGAATCCGGTTCCAAGAATGAGCAATAGCCCGATCAGCAGAAGAATCAGATCCACTCGGTCACCACCTCGGTTCGGAGCGATGCGCCGAGCACGGGTAGAGTAGCGGTCGGGTCGCGGAATAGTGCGGGTACTCCGCGCTGGTCTGTGTGTACGTTCGTACTCGAAGGGTCATCCATACCCCATATTCTAGCGAAGGTTCCGGGCCGCCTCGTTGCTCCGGGTCGGTTCCGTTCTGGGCGGAAGGCCTCGTGAGGGGCTTTATGGCGGCCCTTAGCTTATTTGAACCGTGTTGAGTGAAAAATTGCATTGTCTACATACTGTTCTCAGGTGGAAACTTCACGGTGATTCTCTCTACACTTATACATAGGAGCATGAGTGTGCCGCCAAGCAAGCGGATGAACTCCGGAGTTCACGGCACGCTAGGCAGGTTTGTACGGTGCACACCCCGCACATACGGCCTCTACCGCAGGCGATGCGCACATGCTCAGCGTGATGATTCGCCCCTCGAAGACGCGGGTCGTCTATGCCGGGGTGAGTCCCGGACGCGACGGATAAATTCACACTAATTGGAAGAGGCGTTTAACGTGCCAAATCTGCCAGAACATCTGGTGCCTGAGGAATTTGCCGGTAACGAATGGTTCGTTGAAGAACAGTACGAGCGTTACCAGAAGGACAAGAACCTCGTGGACCCTTCATGGTGGCCCATTTTTGAGACCATCGATAAGGCGCTGGGAGGCGCCGGTACCGCGAGTGCTCCGAGCCCCGCCGCAGCCGCACCGGCTGCTCCCGCAACTCCCGCCGCCGTTCCGGCGGCTCCTGCAGCCCCCACCGCTCCCGTGGCATCGAAGCCTACGAAAGCGCCTGCTACCCCCTCCCCCGCACCTGCTACTCCGAAAGCTAATACCGTGGAACCTGCTGAAGACAAGATTGTCCCCCTGCGTGGCCCTGCTAAGGCAGTCGTCACGACCATGGAAGAGTCGCTGACCGTCCCCACCGCTACGACTGTTCGCGCGGTCCCCGCTAAGCTTCTGATTGAGAACCGTAGCGCCATCAACAAGTACCTGGCCAGCACCCGCGGCGGCAAGGTTTCCTTCACCCACATTATTGGTTACGCGGTCATCCGCGCCGTTGCGGCTATGCCCTCTATGAACGTGACCTACAACGTGGATGAGAAGGGCAAGCCCGTTGCCGTCCACAACGCTCACGTGAACTTCGGTCTGGCAATTGATATCCCCCGCCCCGATGGTTCGCGTAACCTGGTGGTTCCGAACGTTAAGGGTGCCGAGCAGCTGAGCTTCCGCGAGTTCTGGGACGCTTACAACGACATCGTCAAGCGCGGCCGTAACGGCGCGCTGACCATCGAAGATTTCCGCGGCACCACTGTGTCGCTGACCAACCCCGGCGGTATCGGTACCGTTCACTCGGTGCCCCGCCTGTCGAAGGGCCAGGCCGCCATTATTGGTGTGGGTGCTCTCGAGTACCCGGCTGAGTTCCGCGGTCTGTCCGAGAAGCTGATTACTCAGCAGGGCCTGTCGAAGATTATCACCCTGACCAGCACCTACGATCACCGCGTGATTCAGGGCGCCGGTTCCGGTGAGTTCCTGAAGCTGGTCGAGCACTACCTGCTCGGCGGCGATGACTTCTACGACGCTATCTTCCGCGACCTGCGCATCCCGTTCGAGCCGGTGCGCTGGGCCCGCGACAACCACATCGACGACGAGCACGAGATTTCGAAGGTCGCCCGTATTCAGCAGCTGATTCACGCGTACCGCGTGCACGGCCACCTGACCGCGGCAACCAACCCCGTCGGCTACAAGATGCGTTCGCATCCGGACCTGAAGCTGGAGCGCTACGGCCTGACCCTGTGGGATCTGGACCGCGTCTACCCGACCGGTGGCTTCGGCGGCGCCGAGCGTCTGCCGCTGCGCACCATCCTGGAGCGTCTGCACGAGGCATACTCGGGTTCCCTCGCGGTCGAGTACATGTACTCCGAAGACCCCGAGGTGCGCGCATGGTTCCAGGAGCGTCTGGAGCACGGTGCGACCAAGCCCAACCGCGAAGAGCAGCTGCGCGTGCTCTCGAAGCTGGTTGAGGCCGAGGCATTCGAGCACTTCCTGCAGACCAAGTACCTGGGTCAGAAGCGATTCTCCCTCGAGGGTGGCGAATCCCTGATTCCGCTGCTGGATGCCGTTCTTGACAAGGCAGCCAACAAGGATCTGAAGGGCGTTGCCATCGGTATGGCACACCGCGGTCGCCTGAACGTGCTGACCAACATCGCGGGCAAGTCCTACGCTCAGATCTTCCGTGAGTTCTCCGGAACCGCCGCTCCCTACGAGGGCGGTTCGGGTGACGTGAAGTACCACCTCGGCACCGAGGGCGTCTTCACTTCCGATTCCGGCAAACAGACCCAGGTGTATGTGGCCGCTAACCCCTCGCACCTCGAAGCCGCTAACACCGTGCTCGAGGGTATTGTCCGCGCTAAGCAGGACGTCTACCGCGAGCAGGGCGTTGAGGGCCACCCGGTTCTGCCCATCCTGATTCACGGTGACGCAGCGTTTGCCGGCCAGGGCATCGTCATGGAGACCCTGCAGATGGCAGACCTGAAGGCTTACACCACCGGCGGCACCCTGCACATCGTGGTGAACAACCAGATCGGTTTCACCACCCTGCCCAACGACGGCCGTAGCGCAACCCACCCCACCGACATTGCGCGTATGACTAAGGCTCCGGTCTTCCACGTCAACGCTGATGACCCGGATGCCGTGGTCCGCGCCGCACGCCTGGCCTTCGAGTACCGCGAGCGCTTCGGTCGCGACGTGGTCGTCGATCTGATTTGCTACCGCCGCCGCGGTCACAACGAGGCTGACGATCCGTCGATGACCCAGCCGAAGATGTACCAGGACATCGACGCTCTGCCTTCGACCCGCACCCTGTACGCACAGGATCTGGTGGGCCGTGGCGATGTCTCCCAGGAGGAGGCAGACGAGGTTCTGGATTCCTACCACTCGAAGCTGGACGCTATCTTCGTCGAGACCCAGTCCTCGGCACCGGCTCCGACCGCTCCACACGTTTCCGGTCTGGAACTGCCGGCTGCTCAGCAGAACACCGAGGTGGTTCACGCCGGCAAGACCGCAATCTCCCTGGAGACTCTCCAGCGCATTGCCGATGCCTTCGGTAAGGCTCCCGAGGGCTTCACCGTCCACAAGAAGCTGAAGAAGCTCATGGACCAGCGCGTTGAGATGGGCCGTAGCGGTAACGTGAACTGGGGTATGGGCGAACTGCTCGCCTTCGGTTCGCTGCTGCTGGAGGGCACCGACGTTCGCATGAGCGGTCAGGATGTTCAGCGCGGTACCTTCGTTCAGCGTCACGCGGTCCTGCACGACCACCTGACCGACGAAGAATGGTCGCCGCTGCAGCATCTCTCCGAGAACCAGGGTAAGTTCCGTATCTACAACTCCTTCCTCTCGGAGTACGGCGTGCTCGGCTTTGAGTACGGCTACTCGGTGGAGCGCCCCGACTCGATGGTCGTGTGGGAGGCTCAGTTCGGTGACTTCGCCAACGGCGCCCAGACCATCATCGACGAGTTCGTCTCCTCCTCCGAGCAGAAGTGGGGCCAGCGCTCCTCGCTGGTTATGCTGCTGCCTCACGGCTACGAGGGCCAGGGTCCTGACCACTCTTCGGCACGCATCGAGCGTTACCTGCAGCTGTGCGCCGAGAACAACATGACCGTTGCGGTCCCCTCGACCCCGGCTTCGCACTTCCACCTGCTGCGCCGCCACGCTCAGCACCGTCCGTACAAGCCGCTGGTGGTTATCAGCCCCAAGCAGTTGCTGCGTCTGAAGGCCGCCGCATCCTCGATTGAGGACTTCACCGAGGGCTCGTTCCAGCCGGTGATTGGCGACCGTTCGGGCATTAACCCGGCTCAGGTGGAGCGCCTGGTCTTCGTGTCCGGTCGTCTCTACTACGATCTGGAGGCCGAGCGTGAGCGCCGCGGCGACACCAAGACCGCAATCGTCTCGGTGGAGCAGCTGTACCCGCTGCCCGAGAGGGAGATCAAGGAACAGCTTGCCCTGTACTCCAACGCAACCGACCTTGTGTGGGCTCAGGACGAGCCGGCCAACCAGGGCCAGTGGCCGTTCATGGCGGTCAACCTGCTGCCGCTGCTCGACCGCCGCGTGCGTCTGGCTTCCCGCCCGGCCGCTGCTTCCCCGGCAGCCGGTACCGGTAAGCTGCACGCCGCCGAGAACGAGGCTCTGCTCAAGCAGGTCTTCGAAGGCTAAACGGTTGAAGTTCTAACCGTTCACAACCCGTCGCCCCGTCAGGTACGCCTGGTGGGGCGACGGGTTTTTGGTCTCGGATGCTTGTGGATAGGGGATTAAGTTCGAAAACCGGCCCGTAAGCGCTTATCCTAGATATAAAGACTATTACTCACGTGCCCCGCCGCCTCTCACGGCGGGTCCATCCTGCAGAAGAAAGAATTCCGTGGAGCAACGCAATATTCGAATTGTGGCAGTCGGCGATGACCTGCTCGCCGGTGTTGGCGATCCCCGTACCCTCGGCTGGTTCGGCCGCGTCATGGCACGCACCCCGCAGACCACCGCATCCATCGCGGCGTACAACCTGGCCGCACCCAATGAAGGCAGCGAACAGCTCAACGCTCGCTGGTTTGAGGAGGCCCGCCGCCGCTTTATTCCGGGCGCCGACAACCGCCTCGTCATCGCTCCGTCGACCTTCGACATCGATTTGGGTCTGACCAGCGCACGCTCCCGCTTGAACCTGGCTAACATTGTGGACATGGCCTCGCAGAACAACATCAAGGTTCTGGTCGTCGGTCCCCCTCCGACCCTGGATGCCGAGCGTAACCGCCGCATCGCCGATCTGTCGGCCGCATACGCCGATGTCGTGACCCGCCGTAACCACGTGTACGTGGACACCTTCAACCCGCTGCTGCACCACGAGCAGTGGCGCAACGACCTGGCAGCAAATGACGGTCGCCCCGGCCAGTCCGGTTACGGCCTCATGGCCTGGCTTGTGTTGCACCGCGGCTGGTACAACTGGCTGAACATCCCGGAGCACGGCTAATCCTTTGGAAGAGGAAGGCGAAGAAACTTCGTGTTTTTTCGCTCATATCTCGGTTCCAAGATGCAATCAGGCCGTTTCTATGAAAAAATAGACGGCGTTGCCCCTATAGCGTGGACCACCGATTTTCGGTGACCGCCTCTCACAGGGCAGTTAACGAGGAACGCGCACCGCGAAGGTGGGGCGTGTTTCCATGAACACTATAAGGAGGCTCTCATGAGCAAGCGCGGTCGTAAGCGCAAGGACCGTCGTAAGGGCGGCGCAAACCACGGTAAGCGCCCCAACGCATAAGGTATCTTGCATACACTTTAAAACCCCGGCGTATCGAATCTTCTATTCGAACCCGGGGTTTTGCTTTACCCCCCTCATCACCCGGGTGCGGGGAATAAAGCCCCAAATCAGACGTTATGTTCTACGGTGACCGTATGGAGCGTTCCCGTAGAGAGGAGGAATCATGGCCGAGACCGCAGACACTCAGAGTGTCAGTGCCAAGGACACCCGCGAGCTACGTGAACGTTTTACCGCACAGGCCATGCAGTACGTGGACCAGCTCTACAGCGCGGCCCTACGCATGAGCCGCAACCCCGCCGACGCTGAAGATCTGGTGCAGGAGACCTATATGAAGGCCTTCGCGTCCTATCACCAGTTCACCGAGGGTACGAACCTGAAGGCGTGGTTGTACCGCATCCTCACGAATACGTACATCAACCTGTACCGCAAGCGTCAGCGCGAACCGCAGCAGAGTCAGGGTGAAACCGTCGAGGACTGGCAGCTGGCAGCTGCTGGCGATCACGACGCCGTGGGTCTGCGTTCGGCGGAGGCCGAGGCGCTGAGCTCCCTGCCGGGCACCGAGGTGCGTGAGGCACTGAGCTCCCTCCCCGAGGATTTCCGCATGGTGGTGTACTACTCCGATGTCGAAGGCTTCGCCTACAAGGACATCGCCGAGATTATGGACATCCCGATAGGTACGGTCATGTCCCGTCTGCATCGTGGACGACGCATCCTGCGAGAAAAGCTACTCGACTACGCGAGGGAGAACGGTCTGCGCCCCTCCACGGTTGCCAAGGTTGAGGCGAAGGCCGCCGCCTCGGCAGCCAAGGCCGCGGCGAAAACCTCCCCCAAATCGGTTTAGCCCCCTCAAAAAACGTTTGCCCCACTTGCTTCCCCCTGCACCTTCCGTGTGAAAGGAACCTCCGATGTCTGATACCCCGAATACCTCTGCTGCCCCTTCTGAAGACTGCGGCGGCGAACCCTGTTCCACGACCCTCAAGAAGCTCTACGAGTTCCTGGACGGCGAGCTGAGCAGCGAACAGGTGCGCACGATTCAGCGCCACCTCACCGCCTGCCCCGAGTGCACCGATGTCAAGAACTTTGAGCTGGCGCTCCGCGAGAAGATGCGTTCCTCCTGCGCGCAGAAAGCTCCCGCGGAGCTCAAGAGCCGTCTGCTGCAGGATGTGCGAGACTTCTGCGAGCAGGTGCACCGCTAGGCACTGAGTCTCCCCACTCTGCTTTTCAGCTTTTCTTATAGGGCCTGCCCGGCGCTCCCCTCGAGCACCGGGCGGGCCCGTCTCATCCGGGGGTTCCGGCGGGGTGCGCTAAACCTTCACCCGGTAGAATAGACCTAGACCGTCTACGGATTCCGCCGAGTGCGGGCTACCCTCCGTAGCATGCCGATTTGGAAGAGGATTTATGAGCGACGCATCAGTGCAGCTGTCCGCGGGTGATTGGCCCGCTCCCCCGGCCCCCGCTTCGGCCCTCGGTCGTCACGCGACGGTGCATATCCCCGGTTCGAAGTCGCTCACAAACCGATACCTGCTCCTGGCTGCTCTGGCCGATTCTCCCTCGTACCTACGCGCGCCTCTGCACTCCCGCGATTCTGCCCTCATGATTGAGGCGCTACGCCGCCTGGGTGCCGGGGTTGAGCTCATTCCCACCGATTCGCCCTTCGGCCCCGACCTGCGGGTTACCCCGTTGGATTTCTCCGCGTCAGCCGAGCCTTCCGGGGTTCGCGAGGCTCACCGCGTCAGTATTGACTGCGGTCTGGCCGGCACCGTGATGCGTTTCGTACCCGCCCTGGCGGCCCTGCTACCCGGTGAGTTCGCCTTTGACGGCGACCCTCACGCACGCCAGCGTCCCATGGGCCCCGTGCTGGAGGGTCTGCGCCAGCTGGGCGTGCGCGTGGACTGCGCCGAAGCGCCCGATGCTCTACCCTTCATTCTGCGTACCCCGGGCCTGGCCTCCGTGCCGGTGGACGAGGCTCCCGTCGTGCGCATCGACGCTTCTTCCTCTTCCCAGTTCGTCTCTGCGCTTCTGCTCATGGCTCCGCGCCTGCCGAAGGGGCTCGTACTCGTGCACGAGGGCTCCTCGGTTCCCTCGATTCCGCACATTCAGATGACGGTTGAGGCGCTCCGCGAACGTGGCGTGCGGGTGCAGGAGCACTACCCCGCCGAGGGTGGCGAGTACCGCTGGGTCGTTTTCCCCGATTCTTTCCCCGGCTTCGAGGTCACCGTGGAACCCGATTTGTCGAATGCCGGCCCGTTCCTGGCTGCTGCCGTGGCCACGGGCGCCTCTGTGAGCGTTCCCCACTGGCCCGCCCCCGCGGCTGATTCCTCGGCCGGTACCACGCAGGTCGGCGATATGTGGCGCGAGCTTCTGCCGACCCTGGGCGCGCGCGTCGAGTATCGCGATGGTGCTCTGACCGTGACCGGCCCGCGTTCCCTGCCGGAGGGGCAGCTCAGCTACGACCTGTCGGCCGGAGGCGAGCTCGCTCCGACCATGGCCGCCCTGTGCGCGCTGGCGCACGGCCCCGTCGAGCTGCACGGCATTGCGCATCTGCGCGGCCACGAGACGGACCGCCTGGCCGCCCTGGCCGCCGAAATTAACCGTCTGGGCGGCCGTGCCCGCGATACCGAGGACGGCCTCGTGATTGAGGCCCCCATCCCCGCTGAGGTCCACGCCGAGACCGTGGTGGCCCGCACCTACGACGACCACCGAATGGCTACCTTCGCGGCCATTGTCGGCCTTCGCCGCGGCAACACCGTCGTGCAGAACGTGGGGACCGTCGCGAAGACGATGCCCGAGTTCACCTCCATGTGGGAGGGCATGCTCGCGCAGTGGGCCGGTGAGGCCCCAGAAGCCCCGCAGAACGCACAAACCACCGAGGAGGTGCGCTAATGGGTTCCTCCCGAATGAATGTTCGTGACTTCTCCGAGTGGGATGAATCGGATGTGCACGTTCGCCCCAACAAGAAGGGCTCCCGCCCCCGCACCAAGGACCGCCCCACCTTCAAGGAGGCCATTCGCGGCCGCGTGATTACCGTGGACCGAGGCCGCTGGTCCGTGGTCGTGGACGAGGGCACCGAGAACGAACGTACCCTGATTGCCGCCCGCGCCAAGGAACTACGCCGCACCCCGATTGTGACCGGCGACTTCGTGGACGTGGTGGGAGATACCTCGGGGGCGAAGGACACCCTGGCGCGCATCGTGCGTCTGGGTGAACGCACCTCCGTGCTACGCCGAAGCGCCGACGACACCGACCCCTCGGAACGCGTGGTCGTGGCCAACGCCCAGCAGCTTGTCATTGTGGTCGCTGCGGCCAATCCCGAACCGCGTACCGGTTTCATCGACCGCGCCGTGGTGGCGGCGGTTGATGCCGGAATCGAACCGATTCTGTGCATCACGAAGACCGATGTGCGTTACCCCCAGCATCTGCTGGACTATTACGCCGCCAGCGGCCTCAAGATTGTTCTCTCGGCCTCCTCGGACGGCCTGGCCCCCAGCCAGGACGGTGCCCAGGGCCTCGAGTCGGCTCCCGTGCAGGAGCTGTTGCAGGAGCTGCTGGGCGAGGTATCGGTCCTGCTGGGCCACTCGGGCGTGGGTAAGTCCACATTGGTGAACGCGCTGACCGGTTCGGATCGCGCAACCGGCCACGTGAACGCGGTGACCGGTCGAGGCCGACACACTTCCTCCTCGGCCCTGGCCCTGCGCCCCGTGGAGCGCGATGGCCGCCCGGTCCCTGCGGGTACCTGGATTATCGATACCCCGGGTATCCGCTCCTTCGGCCTGGCGCATGTGCCGCGTGAGACCGTGGTCGATGCTTTCGTCGACTTGGCCCCCGGTGCCGCCGACTGCCCGAAGGGATGCACCCACGCAGCGCAGGCCCCCGATTGCGGAATCGAAGCCTACGTGGCCGCCGGGAAGGCGGGCCCCAGCGGCCCCGAGCGTCTGGAGTCGCTACGCAAGCTCCTGCTGCTGACCCCCGAGGAGGGGGACTCCGAGAAGGAACTGGGCGCCCTCGCCTAGCCACACACCGATTACTACCGTGAGAAGAGCCAACCAACCATGAGCCGTACCCCGCTGTACACCGACGACCTGCGTCTCGCGCACATTTTGGCCGATAGCGTGGACCGGGTCAGCTCCGCCCGTTTCCGTGACCGTCCCGCATACTCCCCCGCGGAGGACGGCCCCGCTATCCCCGAAGAGGAGCAGAAGCCCGCTGAGTCCGCGCCCCTGGCGCCCTGGCAGCGTGCCGCGCAGCAGAGTACCGAGCCCGAACCGGTCGTGCCGGAGGCGCCCGCCGATTATGCGCTGGAGGTTGCTCTAGAAATTGAGGAGCTGTTGCGGGCTCAGCTGTCGAGGGTCCGCACCCGCGACGGCATCGCCGGCGAACACGCGGGCCACAACGGCCAGGCGGCGCGCCAGTGGGTTATTGCGCCCCTCGCGGAGCTGGATAACTTCCGCCGCGGCGTTCCCGTGTGGGCCACCCTCATCGCTCTGCTGGACCAGGGTGAGCCTGTGGTGGGCGTGGTCTCCGCCCCGTCGCTGGGCCGTCGCTGGTGGGCCGCTCGCGGTTCTGGCGCGTACACGGGCAAGTCGCTCGCGCAGGCGACCCGCCTTCAGGTTTCTGAGGTGACGCAGCTCGATCTTCTCTCCGTAGCGTACACGGATATCGCCTCGTGGGAGCAGGCTGACTCCTCCCTCCCGAACCTCACCCCGCGCCTGCTACACCTGCTACGTTCCGCAAGCCGTTCCCGCGCCTACGGGTCCTTCTGGTCGGCGTGCCTGCTCGCCGAGGGGGCCGTGGATACCGTGGTGGATCCGGCCCTTTCCTTCTTCGAGGTGGCGGCTCTCCTCCCGATCATCCGTGAGGCCGGCGGCGTTGCCTCTACCCTCGAGGGCAACCTGCCCGAGCACGCCGGTACGTCCGAGACGGTATCGTTGGTGGCCAGTAATACCGCAGCGGTTCAGGAACAGGTCCTCCAAATCCTTAACACGGAGGGTTAGGCCTCCTTCTCCCGCCGGACTTATCTCGGCGGAGCCGCGCATACGATAAAGGCGGCGGCACCCCAATACGGGGTGCCGCCGCCTTCCTGCGTTATATCGCTTTCTTAGAGAGCGACGAATAGAACGCCCAGCAAGGCCAGAATGCTCAGGCCTGCAAGGACATAGGCGAAGATATTGAAGGTGTTCATCTTCGAGGTGTACTTGGTGACGTGGCCGCTATTGACCTGCGCGGAATAGATGGCCAGCCAGATAGCAATACCGGCGGGAATCAGGCCCGTCAGGAATAGACCGACGACCGAGGTCGAGTCGTAGGCTAGCGAGCTGGAACGGTAGCCGCGGCTACTCATCTCACTCATCTCGAGGGCACGCAGGCCCACAACCATCCAGGCGTAGATGGTGAGCGCCAGGGCTCCCAGGCCGGAGCAGAAGGCGCCGATGGAGTAGTAGTAGCCGGGGCCGCGGAAATCGCTGGTGGCGTCGCCGTAGGGGCGGCGGTGTTCTTCGGGGACGGTGTACTCGGCCGGGATACGATGGTAGGTATCGTCACGCTCGGGGTACGCGGCGGGTGCGATAGCCACTCCCGCGGGTGCACCGGGCTGACCGTTCGGAGCACCGTAGGCGGGCTGGAAGGAGGGAGCTGCGCCGGGTCCTCCAGGCTGAGCCTGCGAAGCGCCGTAGGGAGCGCTATTGTTCGATGCCGTGGCGAATCCGCCCTGGGCGCCGCCGGAAGCGGGGGTGGGGTTCTGGTTATCCATGGTGTGTCCTTATTCGGGTGTCGCCGAGCTCCGGTGCGTGACGGTACGCTCCGAGAGCCCCCGGCAACGTGGGTATCCATTGGCTCTCTATCGTTCATCATACGGCTACGAAAGCTCAAGCGTCGCGGCGTCGGAACAATATCTACACTTTGATACTACGTCATGAGTTCTCTCTACGTCTTCTTACGTGACGTTCTCGTTACGATACGGTCGCACGTTCGCCCCGCAGCGGGTATAAAAATACCCGGCAGGTGACGCCGTGGGGCGTCCTGCCGGGTGGTAGAAACCTACCGCGGTTCTTCCTCTGGATTGGAACCGATAATCACCGCCGCACCCCTACTCGCTCCGCGAGGTTTCCGAGGCGGGCTATGAATCCATTGCCACCCTACGCCGTGCTATCCGCGGCGGTCACCTTCAGGCCGTCTACGCGGGCGATCGAGTCAAAGTTAGCGCCGAGGCACTCGATGCTTATGCGCGCGTCATCCGAGCGCTTCGCCTCCAACGGGGGGGTGAGCACCGATGAACGCAACAACAACCCGCCAGCGCAGGCCCATGCGAGCCCCTTCTGGCGGGTTGTTCTGCGCGAGCCGAGCGCCGTGCAGGCGCGGGTCAGAGAATGACCGCAGTGCCCGTCGCGATGGCGGCGAGCATGCCGTTGTCGGTGCCGGCGGTGAAGTAGTCGACCTTCACGCCGACGACCGCATTGGCGCCCATCGCCTCGGCACGGGCGCACATTTCATTGACGGCGGTCTCGGAGGCGCCGCCAATCTCTTCCTCGTACTGGGAGGCGCGGCCACCGAACAAGTTGGCCAGGCTCGCACCGATGTCTTTGAACATGTTGACACCGGAGATCGCTTCGCCGGAGACCATACCGATGTACTCCTTGACGGGTGCACCCTCAACAGTTGGGGTCGTCACAACAAGCATTATTCACTCCAATCATAGAGAGCTAACGTAACAACACTACCTGTCTTCTCGCGCTACGGCTAGTAGGCCACCGGCTGCACGAACACGAAGCTCCTAACACTTCACACTCGCCAGGCTGCCGCTATTCGGACTGTCAGTCTTCACCCGCGAGTTTATTCGGATGACGCACGATGGTCTTCAACTTGTCAGGTGTTACCTTGCGAGCGTCCGACAGATAAACCTCGTGGTGGCGCCGCTCCTCCGACAGGTCGATCTCGTAGCCTTGCTCGCGCGCGAAGGCATCCATGGCTTCGACCGTGGCAGGCTCGTCGTCGTAGCTACCGACGTGCAGACACTGGACGCAGAGCCCCTCGCGTACCCGAAGATACTCCGCAATCGAGCAGTCAATCTTCTTTTTCGCCGTCGCCTCCTCGACCGCCCAGCCGAAGACCTCCCGTGTCACGAAGTCGGGTAGACGGATAACGGCAATCCAGTTGAATACCTCCTTGTGGGCGTAGTCGACCCCCTCCACGGCGTCCTGCCGGGTGGTAGAAACCTACGGCGGTTCTTCCTCTTAGAAACTTCTAAGCGATGTTTTACACACTAGGTCCTTTAGGGGGTCCCTTAGGGAACTTTGAATCACTCTCAAGCGTCCTTCTGGCTGCAAAAGTGACCAAAAGACCTCCTAAAATTGCACTTAGAATTGATACTGGATTAAAGAACTCCCCGTCTCTGGCAAATGAGATAATCACCCAGAACACCGGAACAATAGTGAGAAAAAATCCTAGTGTAAATATATTCTTCGCACGCATTTGACCTCTCCCAGATTAAAGAGTGCAGGACACTGCTGCAACAGCTAGCGCAAAGGCAATTAGTGCCGGACCTCCAATGGCTTTTCCAAAACCACCAACGAATGCTGGCCCTAAAGCTCTTGCAATCGTGGAAGCAGCTAACCCCCAATTCCAAGCAGAAATTGCGGTTGTGTTTGTATTCCCACGTCACATAGTGACGTATCTTACATAACTACTCAGCAGTCTATCAGAGAGTCTCGCCAGATGCACCACATAAATTGCATTACATGAAAAATATGCTTCTTCTGTCATACACACTCTCAGTGGCGGGTCCACTGCCGCGTCTAATCGCGAGGTCGAGGCCCATGATAGTGGCCACCACGCCGTCGATCTTCTCGGTGGATTTTTCTTTGTCGGGTTTGATGTTCCCGGCAGGGTCGGTGCGGATGAAGATGTTGTCCATCTAAACCTTTCGACGCAAGCCCCTACTTTTTGACGTTAGCCCAAACCTTTTGACGCCCAACCCACGAGCACGCCGGCACACCCCAGAACAGACCACCGACAATTGGGCATAAAAATACCCGGCAGGTGACGCCGTGGGGCGTCCTGCCGGGTGGTAGAAACCTACCGCGGTTCTTCCTCTGGATTGGAACCGATAATCACCGCCGCACCCCATACGGGATAGCGGGCGGTTGGGAGATCGTGGAGATGCGGGGAATCGAACCCCGGTCCGATGTGGCGTCAACGGGGCTTCTCCGTGCGCAGTTTATGCGAACGCTACTTTTCGGCTCCGGTACTTGCATAAACACATATACCGACGAACCTAGTCACGTAAAAGTCCCGCCAGCCCCCGCAACAAGGGCTAGCAGCAGTGGCCTTTTAAGTCGATGCCGGTAACTGAGCCAAAGGCATGCTCAGGCCGACAGACGGCAACTCGCGCTTAGGCAGCGAGTGCGAAGTCAGTGCGCTTAGATTCTGCACTTAATTTTTTGCAGAGGGCGTTAACGAGATAACCCTGCATCCTCGGCACGCTTCACCCATCTCAACTCACATCGTCGAAACCGATCATCCCCCTATGCTTTTATCAAAAAGCCCACCGTCCTCTGAAAGTTTTCCTCAGCGTACCTAGACGCCGCGGTGCCATTCAAACACGGTAGAGATTCAGTATATCTGAGACACTCGAACGGGCGCAAGTCCTCGAGACCTCCCCGATGACGTGCACGCGCCGAGTGCCTGTCCCCAACATAGAGATTCCCAGAAAGCGAAAGGAGGGGCGGAGCCTCAGAAAATCTGAGACTCCGCCCCTCCCCTAACGCGCTCGTCAGGTGGCGTTCTAAAGTTTATTAACGTGCCGGGACGGTCATCAGGTCGTCCGGATCGTCACCGATCTGGCAGACCACGTGGCCGTGACCGTCGCTAGTACCAACCTCGGCGCACTTCTGCATGGTCTGGAAGGCAAAGATATAGACAAAGACCATAATGAGGCCGAAGATAAAGGCCAGAGCACCGGTAATGATACCGGTAATTGCGAAGCCCTGACCCGCGCCGGCAGCCTTGGTCTGCTTCAGCGAGATGATACCCAGAACAACGGCAGCGATGCCAAAGAGCAGGCCGATTGCGAAGAAGCCGGTCAGAAGACCAACAATACCGAGAATCATCGAGGTGATAGCCAGAGCCGGGGTCTTCTTCGATGCCTGGTAGGGGTAGTTGCCCTGCTGGCCGTAGTTGTAGAGATCCTGGCCGGGCTGCTGGTAGGAGTTCTGCTGGTACTGGTAGTTGTTGTACTCACCCGGCTGGCCCTGCTGGGGGTAACCCTGGCCGTACTGGGAAGACTGCTGAGCCGAGGAGTCCTGGCCGTACTGGCCGAACTGGTTCTGGCTCTCCTGACCGTACGAGGACTGGTTGTAGGGGTTCTGGCCATACGAGTTCTGGCCGTAGGAACCCTGAGCGGACGAATCCTGACCGTATGAGGACTGACCGTACGAGGACTGATTGTAGGAGGACTGGCCGTACGCGTCGTTCTGCTGGGAAGAAGCAGGCTGCTGAGCAGCATAGGGGTTCTGCGCGTTCCCCTGGGGGTTTCCGTAGTTATTCTCAGACATCTGTCATTCTTTCTTTCACAGTTGCAGTGAACAGTTTCATCTCGCTCAACGCGCTACGTAGCGCCAAGCCTTACCCACAATTATATAAACAAGCCGCTCTTTGACCACATATCACGCAATTTTTTCATCAGGAGAGCCGCCACGCCCTCCATCCAGCAAATATGCTTCGGAGCCAGTGCGCGCGCTATCCCCGTGAGGAGGCAGCACCGTCTGCCCTAGAAACGGCTCAGGTTCTTGTACTCCGAGGGGCTCAGGGTCTGCTCGTGACCGCCCAGGGTGCACACGTAACCACCATCGGACGTCTCGTGACCGTTGTTGATGCACTCCTGACCCATCATGGCGTTCAGCACGATGACCGCGATGGTCACCGCGGTCACCACGAAGCTCACGACACCGGTCACGATACCGCCAATCGCCAGGCCCTTACCGGAAGCAGCGCCTCGACGCACCTGAACCAGCGCAACAATGCCCAGCACAATACCGGCCAAGCCGAGAGCAACACCGTAGATAAAAATACCGGTCAGAATACCCAAAATGCCGCATACCAAGGAGGCGATAGCCAGCCCCGAGCTCAGCTTCTGTTCCGCAACAGGATGCGGGGTGCGCTCCGCCGCTTCCTGCACCGGTGCGGAAGCGGTGTCTTCGGGCAACGGCTGAACGTTCGAGGACTCAGACATATCGATCTCCTTACATAGATATAGTTTGTGGCGGCGCACGACGGAGCTTGGAATTGTAGACAGCATCCGGTCGGCGCACTATCCACCTACCATTATAGGTAGGGGCACCCACCCTTCCCGAGGGAGAAGAGCGATGCGCCAGTCCCTAGCCGAGGTTGCGGTAACGCATCGCGCGGCGCGCCTCCAGGTCATCCTGACGCTCACGCAAAGCCTGACGCTTATCGTACTCACGCTTACCGGTCGCCAAAGCAATCTCAACCTTCGCACGACCATTCGAGAAGTACAGCTTCAACGGAACCACCGTGTAACCGGTCTCCTTCAGCTTCTGCGCCAACTTATTAATCTCAGAACGATGCAGCAGCAACTTACGGCGACGACGAGCCGCATGGTTCGTCCACGTACCGTAACCGTACTCCGCAATATGAATACCCTCGAGCCACAACTCGTTATCGGTCACCTGGCAGAAACCATCCACAATGGACGCCCCACCATCACGCAGAGACTTCACCTCAGTACCCAGCAGAACAATACCCGCCTCATAGGTATCCACAATGTTGTAGTTGTGGCGAGCCTTCTTATTCTGGGCAATAATCGCGTTATTCGGGTCCTTCTTCGCGTCTTTCTTCTTTTTCTGAGCCATCACTCAATCCTTCACGTCTTAGCTCTCTTCAGCCGCGCGCCCCGAAGCACGCCAGCGAATACCAGCATCAATAAAGGCGTTCAAACCGCCATCCAAAACATTAGAGGTATTACCCTCCTCATAGCCGGTACGCAGATCCTTCACCATCTGGTACGGATGCAGAACATAGGAGCGCATCTGGTCACCCCAGCTTGCCTTAATATCACCGGCAAGCTCCTTCTTCTTCGCATCCTCCTGCTCCTTACGCAACAGCAACAGGCGAGACTGCAGCACACGCAAAGCCGCCGCACGGTTCTGCAACTGCGACTTCTCATTCTGCATCGACACCACAATACCGGTCGGCAAGTGAGTCATACGCACCGCCGAATCCGTCGTATTCACCGACTGACCACCCGGGCCCGACGAGCGGAACACATCCACCTTAATCTCAGACTCGGGAATCTCAATAGCATCCGTCTGCTCAATCAGAGGAATCACCTCAACCGCCGCAAAGGAGGTCTGGCGGCGGCCCTGATTATCGAACGGCGAAATACGCACCAGGCGGTGAGTACCCGCCTCCACCGACAGACGGCCAAAAGCGTACGGCGCGTTCACCTCGAAGGTCACCGACTTCAGGCCCGCCTCCTCAGCGTAGGAGGTGTCCAGCACCTTCGTCGGGTAGCCGTTCTTCTCCGCCCAACGCAGGTACATGCGCAGCAGCATCTCCGCGAAATCAGCAGCATCCACGCCACCGGCACCCGAACGGATCGTCACCACAGCCTCACGCTGATCGTACTCACCCGATAGCAACACCAACACCTCAAGCTCCTCCAGCTTGGCGCGGATCTCACCGCACTCGCGTTCAGCATCAGCGAGCAGCTCGGCGGCAGTCTCCTCATCCTCCGCTTCGGCAAGCTCCACCATCACCTCAACATCATCAATGCGAGAAGACAGCGAACGCAGACGGTTCAGCTCCGACTGCTTATACGACAGTGCGCTCGTCACCTTCTGCGCGTTCTCCACGTCATCCCACAAATCGGGTGCGGCAGCCTGCGCAGACAGGTCCTCAATGGCGCGCTCAATCCCCTCAATATCGCTCACAGCAGCAATAGAGTCGAAGATCGCGCGAAGCTCTTTAATCTCAGCAGAAAAGTCGAAGGATGCCATAGCTTTTAACACTATCGCGAAACGGCCAGAAAGTCCCGCCGTTACAGCCCCCAACAGCCCACAGCGCAGAAGGATAAGGCAGTCAGAGGGCAGAACCCGCGCAACGAAGACATAAAAAGGGCATAAAACGAGGGCGCATCCGCTAGCCGTTACACTACCTTGCGGATGCACCCTCGCAGTCTAGGAGGCTCACAACACACCAATAAGCGAGTGAGCCGATAAGCCCGTGCGCCGATAAGCCCGTGCGCCGTTGATGGACGCACTAATCGGTGGACGGGCCCTGGCTCGTCTTCAAACGCGACGAACCGTGAGCGGTTACCTCAATACCATCAGGCACCAGAATCGACAGCAGCGGCGGACGAATACGAGCCGACAAGTACACGTGCACACTGTGATCAGAATCCACGGACACGTTCTCCAGACGCAACGCCTGAAAATCCTGCCCCGGCTGAACCTCAGCCAGGTACGCACTCGCATACTCCCACGCCGCCGAACCACTCGCCTCATCCGGAGTGCGCATCGTGCGGGTAATCGAGTTCGCCTGAGCGTCCGCCATATCCTGCAGATGCTGAGTCTGCAGATACGCGCCCGTAATCGCCACCGTCACCGAACCGATGAGCAGAAGCAACGCCAGCATGCCCACAATCAGCGGGGCAATGCTGCCCTCTTCCGGGTCTGAGGCGATCGGGTCAGCGGCGAGCGCCCGGCTCTTCGCACGGGCACGAACCTGTAGACGGGCACGACGGTATGCGTTAGCGTAGCGCTCCCGCACAGTCGCGAACAGGCGAGCCGGCGAGCCATTAGGAATCAGCATGACCAGACCCCCAACTCGTCGCATGAGAACTCACCGGAATCACGCCGCCACCCATAAACGAAGGCAGCAGCGGCAGACGCGCCTGAACCGTCACTGTGGCGTACGCTTTCGTACCCGAGACGCACTCCCCCGACGCACAGCTCAACGACACGCTCACATCGGAGGGCTCAACCCCGTAATCGGCGGCAGCATGCACCGCCAGACGCTGAGCCAAATCCGGGCCAACCGACGAGTCCTGCGGCTGCTCCTGCACATACAGCACCACCTGGGCGCTCGCCGCATGAGCCGCCATTACCGAAGACTGCAAGCTAAAAATCGTCAGAATGCCGTAGAGCACCGGGATCAACAGGGTAATACCCAAACCCAGGAACTCCACGATGGCGCTACCCTCTTCAGAGTCGTGTTGCTCAGAAAGAGACCGATTAGAACGGCTCTTCAGGCGTTCCTTCACCCGCTGCCGAAGCGAAAAGTCACTAATCACCGGAACGATGCTCCGCATAAATCGCATGCCCCTTCACCTCAATAGAATCCGGAAAACCCCACGGACCCAGCACCGGCAACGGCGACTTCACCGTCACCTCCAAAGTGCGCACCCCCGTAGAATCACTACTCTGACGGTACGAAATATTCTCAGCATACGAAGACGGAAGAACCCCCTCAATCATCTGACGAGTACGCTCCATGCCCTCCTGCGGAGTGCGGTCACGCATCGTACCGTAACGTGCCCCAGCCGCCGCAGCATCCACCAACATGGTTCGTGCATACAGGGCGAAAGAAACCTGCAGAATCGCCATGGTCAGCAACACCAACAGCGCACCGACCATGACGAATTCCGTGCTGGCGTCACCGCGCTCGCTCTCCTCCACAGAATATTCCGCGGAGGATAGCTCAGCGGCAGTCAGTTCAGAAGCGATGCGAGGCTTACGCATTACTGGTGAACCAGAGCAATCGCATCGTTGAACATCTTGGTCAGAGCGGGCTGAGCAATCGCCAAGATAGCGGCAACCAGCACGGCGCTCATCATGGTAATCATGACCCAGCCGGGCACGTCGCCGCGCTCGGGATCATCCTGCTTGTTCTTCAGGCGCAGAGCCAGCACAGATGCGATAGCCAGGGCGATCAGCACGGTGAGGGTGGTGCGGAAACGACGGAACATGATTTTCTCCTTCTATCAAAGGGTGTAGTGTGTGGTTGGTGCGGCGCGCCGGGCAATCAGCCCAGCCCACCGCGGCGCGGCCGGTACGGTGTGTACCCGCCGCAAAATCTAAAAGTTCAAACGCATGAGCGACAAGCCCGGGAAGACCGCAAAAATTACGGTCAGCGGCAGGATAAAAAACACCACAGGGGCGAGCATCGCAATCTCCTTCTTACCGGCTGTTTCCATCAGCTCACGTTTAGCGTTATCGCGCACATCCTGAGCCTGCGCACGCAACACATCAGCCAGAGGGGTACCGCGCTCAATCGCAACAGCAATACCCTCAACGAAGCGGCTCAACGCCGGAACGCGAGTACGCTCCGCAAACTCCTGCAGCGCGCTCAGCAGCGAAACGCCGGTGCGGGTCTGCGCCAAAATCTCAGAAAACTCACGAGCCAACTCACCGCGAGAGGTCAAACAGATACGCTCCAAAGCCGCCAGCGCCGACTCGCCCGCCGTCACCGACAGCGCCATCATCTCCGCCAGCGCCGGGAACTCAGCAACCAACTGCTTCTCACGCTTAGTCACCGCCTCACCCAGCCACCAGTCACGTGCCAGAAAGCCGCTCAAACCGCTCACCAGCACCAGCGCAACCGCCACCGGGAGTGAGAAACGCTCCTGCAGCACGCCTACCACCGTCAGCGCGCTCATAACGGTAACGCCGGCCAGGCTCCAGAGCAGCTGCTCGGCGCGGAATGCGCTCAGGCTCTGGGAAGACCCCGCCCGGCGCAGACGCTCCAGTACAGAGCTGTCGCTCAACGAGGAGCCGTTCAGTGTCGCGGAAAGCGAGCGTAGTAGCGGCGCGCAGAAGGCCGAGAGGGCCTCCATCAGGCTGGGTTCGCGACGCTCCTGCTCCCTCAGCAGAGACTCACGCAGGGTCTCACCGCGAAGCTGCGATGCCACGCGATCGGCGAAGGAAACGCTTCGAGTATTCAGAACCGACGAAAGAATCAGGCCCAGGCCGGCCGCCAGCAACAGGGCAAACACAATGGGAAGGTTCATCCGAAGACCCTCCGTTCGCGCGGAAGCTCACCGATGCGAAGCATCAGACGATAGGCTGCCAGCGAAACCGTCGCCCCGGCCATCATGAGCACGGCCCCGGCAAAGGAGTTGTACACCATGCGCGCCGCCGGCTGCGTAGCCATCAGGCAGAGCACGAACCAGGGGGCCACGCACGAGAGCCGGGCCGCATTCACTGTCCAGGATTGGCGGGCCAGAAGCTCTGAGCGGGTGCGGGCATTATCGCGCAGAAAATCGCTGAGCGTGCCCAGCAGCTTGCCCAGGTCAGAGCCTCCCACCTCGCGAGCAATTTTGAGAGCCTCGATGATGGTGTCCGCAACCGGGTCCGAGAGGTATTCCTTCAGACGGTTCAGCGAGGGCACGAACTCGCCCGAGGCGCGATAGTCACGCGAGAAATGGGCGAAGGCCCCGCGAAGTTCCTCCGGGCCGCGGTAGGAGAGCTGAATCAGTGCCTCCGGCAGGGAGAGGCCCGCACGAATCGCCGAACGCAGGTGGTCGACGGCATCCGGCCACAGCTGCCAGATGCGTGCATCCGCGGCACGGGCGCGATGATTCACCACCACGCGAGGGGCCACCAGCCCGGCGATAAACCCGAGCACGCCCAGGGCCACCAACTGGCTAACCAGCAGAAGCAGCAGGGACAGGGCGACGGCGCTCGCAAGGCTCACCCAGGTGAAGGTTCGAGGGGTCAGCGTGTGCATCCCGGCCTTGCGCAACGCCACGACCAGCGCGGGGTCGGCGGCCTCGCGGACCGGTTTCTGCCCCTCCGGAAAACAGGAGAGGTACACCAGGCACACGCCGATGCCCAGAATTAGGCTGAGGAAAAGCGGCATCACTGCCCCGCTTTCGCGAGGGCCAGCACCTGTTCGGGACGATGTCCCGCACGTACCCAGCGTTCGGCGTTCGGCAGTTCCAGGGCCACGCAGACCATGCGCCCATCACGTCGCACAAATAGCGGCGACATCTCAATCACCCCGTCCTCGACACGACCGCCGAGCATGCTAATCTCCTCGACCCGGCGCTGCCCGCGGGTATCGCGGCCGCAGTGAACCACGATGTCAAAGCACGAGGCCACGGTGGGCACCACGAATGAGGAGGAGATATTCTCGCCCGCCAGTAGCGGCAGGGTGCAAATCTTTGTCACGGCGTCGCGTGCCGAGTTCGCGTGAATCGTGCACATGCCGGGCAGACCCGCGTTGAGCGCAATCAGCATGTCCAGAGATTCTGCCTCGCGTACCTCGCCAATGAGGATGCGGTCCGGGCGCATACGCAGGGCCTCCTTGACCAGGCGGCGCAGCTCAATGGCACCGGTACCCTCAAGGTTCGGCTGACGGCATTGCATGCCCACCACATCTCGCAGCGGCACGGATAGCTCAAAAATCTCTTCGCAGGTGACCACGCGTTCCCGCGGCGGAATCGAGGCAGAGAGGCAATTGAGCATTGTGGTCTTGCCCGACTGGGTTGCACCCGAGACGAGGATATTCATGCCGCTCTCCACCGCAGCGTGCAGTAGTGAGGCGGCACCGGCGCTCAGGGAGTTCATGCGGACCAGATCGGGCAGGCGGCGGGCCCGCACCACAAACTTACGGATGTTGATGCTCGTGTGCCTGCGGGTGATATCCGGGATTACCGCGTGCAGTCGGGAGCCATCCGGCAGGGAGGCATCCACGAAGGGAGAGGAAAGGTCCAGGCGACGGCCCGAGGGCTTGAGCATGCGCTCCAGCAGGCTGTTGATGGCCCGGGGGCTCAGATGCAGGCCGGTAAGCTCGCTTTCGCCGTTGCGCGCGATGAAGATTTCATCGGGCGAGTTAATCCAGATCTCCTCAACGCTCTCATCATCGAGGAAGGGCTGGATGACCCCGAAACCGCAGATTTCATCGTGGAGCCGCTGGATGACGACGCTCCGCTCCCCCACATCGGGCAGGGAGACGCGGGTGCGCTTCTGCTCATATTCGTCCAAACATTCACCGATGAGCGCGCGTACGGCATCCCGGTCCTCTCGAGGGTCCAGGTTGCGACGGCGCATGGCCTTGCGAATGTTCTCCTCAAGTAGAGCCAGGTGTTCCATTTTGGTATTCGGAACGGTGTTCTCCATTGAAATAATCCGATGCTGCGGTGTGTGGTGGCGTTACATGCAACTTTGCGACTGTAACCTATTACTTCCATCATCCTAGCCACAAGGCATCAAATTTATCAAAACTATATATTTCGCTACTTAATATTTACAGGTGTAGTTTTTCGATATTTTCTATCGTGATATGCGCCATTTCTACGCGGGGAATACCCGGATCAGTACAAACGCCCTAGTCAATCGCCGCAAGTATTCTTCTCCGCCTTTGGGAGGTAGCTTGCAGCATCTAGCACCCAGCCCATCTTCCTACCGCGAATACCTGCGTAACATTTGGTGCTTTATCCACACCGCGGATTTGGCCAGGACCATCCGCGCTGTCCCTCACGGGCCGATAACCCCGCAACGAAAGAGCGCAGTGACAGGGCACGGCAAAGGGGCGTGCACTCCCCTCACGGGAATACACGCCCCATCACAAGCGATACATCTAGCGGTTAGTCGCCGCCACGAATCACCTTCACAGCTTCCTTAATCGGACCGTCAAAACGCAGGTTACCGTGCTCCAGCACCACGCCGCGGTCACAAATCTTAGAAACCAAATCCAGGTCATGGCTCACCACGGCAAGAGTCTTACCGGCAGAGCACAGCTCCTGAATCTTCGCAATACACTTCTTCTGGAACGGCTCATCGCCCACCGCAAGAATCTCATCCACCAGGAAGATATCCGGGTTCGTATGAACCGCAACCGAGAAGGCCAGACGCAGGTACATACCCGAAGAGTAGAACTTCACCTCGGTATCGATAAAGTCGTGAATCTCAGCGAAATCCACAATCGAATCGAAGGAAGCCTCAATCTCATCCTTGGTCATACCCAAAATCGCGCCGTTGAGGTACACGTTATCGCGGCCGGTCAGATCCGGGTGGAAACCAGCGCCCACCTCAATCAGACCCGCAATATTGCCGCGAGTCAGAACCTCACCCTCGTCGGCGCGCATCACGCCAGAAATCATCTTCAGCAACGTGGACTTACCCGAGCCGTTCAGACCCAGAAGAGCCACACGCTCACCCTGACGAATATCCAGGCTCACGCCGTTGAGCGCATTGAATTTCTCCGAAAGATCACCCTTGCGGCCCTTAATCAGCCACACAAAAGCTTCCTTCATCGAACGGGTGTGGCGCAGAACGAAGCGCTTCACCAAATTCTCCACGTGAATCACCACGGGAGCGTCCGGGCTCACCGGCGGGAACTCAAGCTTCTTAATATCCACAGAATCAGAGCTCCTGGGCGAAGTTGCCCTCAAACTTACGGAAGAGCAAATCACCAATCAAAACGGTCAGCAGAGAAATACCAATGGCAATCGGAGTCCAGAAGCTGAAGAGATGCGGAACCACCTGCGAAGCAGGAAGCGCCAAATCCTCAGGACGGAGCGTCGGATGCCAGAAGCCATAGTGGAACAGCTCCACCGCAACGGTCAGCGGGTTAATCATGAACACGTTGAACACCCACGGGTAGAGAGTGTCACGCACCATGGTCCAGGAGTACAGCACCGGCGAGAACCAGGTAGCCACCATCAGCAGCATGTCCACAATGTTCTCCGAATCTCGGAAGAACACGTTAGCCACACCGAAAATCAGACCCAGACCATAGGACAGCAGCATCACGATGAGCATGCCCGCCAGAATCGACCCGAAAGCCAACGCGGACGGATGCCAACCCACCGCAAAACACGCCAGGAGCATGACCACAATCTGCGGCACAAAATGCACCAGAGCCACCCACACCGTCGACAGCGAGAATAGCTCACGCGGCAGGTAAATCTTGCGAATCAGAGCGCTGTTAACCACCATGGCGCGAGCACCATTGCCGAACCCCTCCGAGAAGAAGTTAATAGCAATCATGCCCGAGAATAGGTACACCGCATAGTTGTGCATACCGCGTTCCAGGCCAAGGAAAAGACCCATGGCAATGTAGAACACCAGGAACTGCACGCCCGGCTTAATGTACGACCACAAAATACCCAGCACCGAGCCGCGGTAGCGGACCTGGATTTCCTTATCGACCAGCAGTCGAAGCAGGTAGCGATTCTTCATCGCATCCAGAATGCCGCGGCCGCGACCGGGCGCCTTCAGGGGAACAGACTTCAAATCGCTCATCGGGTCAGCTCAGAATCCGTATGCTCAGCAAAGGTCTTAGCCCACGCATCGTAGGAGGCAACCTCTGCGGCCTTCGAACGGTACAGGTCGCGCAGCTTCTCCCAGCCGGTCACCAGCTGAGCGTGCAACTTCGCGGCGTGAATCAGCTTCGACTTCAGCTGCTCGGGGTCACGACGGTACCAGAAGAGACCGGTACCCTCAGCGTTCGTGGCCAGAGCCGAGTCGAACTTCGACAGGGTCCACCAGTTGGTTTCACCGTAGTTCAGCTGAATCTGCGGATGCGCCTTCGCTTCTTCGCTCACGGGCTTGAAGAGCTGGCGACCCACGGTCTTCGCGGTCCACGAAGCAAGCTTCTTGTAGCCGGGGGATGCGAAGGAGCGGCGACCGCGGAACGGCGGCTTCTTCGACTGGATAGCCGGGAAGTCATCCACGTTCGGCTTCACCTGAGACTCCGGGTACTCCTTAGCCATCGCGCGAATCACCGGCAGACGCTTCGAGAGCGAGGGGTGCAGGTGATCGGGGCCCGACAGCAGGTCCTCGAGAGCCAGCAGACGGCCGGCCTCGGTGTAGTACTGCATCGACAGGGTGTGCTTGACGTCAAGGAACAGCGAATCCAGCAGCACGCGGCCACCCTTGTCGAAGGGAGAGTGCAACAGGGCCGTGATGAGACGGTTACGCTCGTGGTAGTAAGCCTGCCAGCCGACGGAATCGTCCTTATCGGTCCAGGACACGTGCCACACGCCGGCGCCGGGGAAGGACACGGTCGCGAAGCCCGCGGCCTTAGCGCGCAGGCCGTACTCGGCGTCGTCCCACTTCAGGAACAGCGGCAGGGACAGGCCAATCTCCTTGATGACCGCGGTCGGGATGAGGCACATCCACCAGCCGTTGTAGTCCACATCCACGCGGCGGTGCAGCCACGGGGTGTTACGCAGGTTGTGGTGGCCCAGGTTGTGGCCCATCGCCATGTCTTCGTGCGGCTTAGCGTAGAAGTTACGCCACGGATCCACGACCTCACCGAACGCGTGCAGGACCGAGCGGTCGAACATGTCAAACATGTGCGCGCCCACGATGGTGGGCTCCTTGCAGTAGTTTGCGAAGGTCACCATGCGCAGAATCGACTCGGGCTCAACGATAACGTCGTCATCCAGCAGCAGCACGTAGTCGGAGCCGTTGTTCACGGCCTCGAACATGCCGCGCGAGAAGCCACCGGAACCGCCCAGGTTGCCCTGATTAATGATGCGGAACTTGCCCGCCAGAGGCTTGACGACCTCTTCGAAGTCCTCGTGGTCCTGAACCTTCTGGGTGCCCTGGTCGACAATCAGGAACTCGTGCACGGCATCGAAAATCTCGGGGCTCTCGCCCAGCGCACGAATGTTGTTGATGCAGTACTCCACCTTGTTCATGGTGGTAATCTGCACGGTTGCCTGGCCGGCCTTCACGTCGGCGCGGGGCTCGATATCGCCCAGCCAATTTGCCTCGATCAGCTCGAGGTCGGTGGTGCCTGACAGGTCGAACCAGTACCAGCCACCGTCACCGAAGGGTGCCAGGGGCATCGTGAAGGTGGTGGTCTCCTCGCCGGAGAGCAGCTTGGCGTCCACACGCTGGATCACGCCACGGCCATTGGACTTGTACACAATGACCATGCCCTCGCCACGGGTCTGAACGCTCAGGGTGACCTTCTTCAGGTCGGTCCAGCGGCGCCAGTACGAAGCGGGGAAGGCGTTGAAATAGGTACCGAACGACAGGCTCTGGCCCGCGCTCACGGTGATGGAGCGGCGGCTGTTCAGGCTGTTCGCGGCATCACGGTTCGCGCTAGCGTTCGATACAGACTGACCGGAGGTGTTCATCGCCTCCGCGATGGAGGTCGAGGCGTCGCCGTCGATACGGGTGGGCAGCTGAACGCCGGTTGCAACGCCCGCATCCACGTAGAGGGGCACGACGTCGGTCTCAACCGCGCTCGGGAAAATGACCCGCTGCAGAGTCTTCAAAGTCTGAGTAGCCATAACTATGCGTCCACACCACCGGATTCGATCTTGGCACCGTCGGTGAAGTGCGGGCGGATCTTGTTGTCAAACATCGACAGTGCCGAGGCGATGGCCATGTGCATGTCCAGGTACTTGTAGGTACCCAGGCGGCCACCGAACAGCACGTTATCCTCACCCTTAGCCAGGTCGCGGTAAGCCAGCAGCTTCTCGCGATCCACGGCAGTGTTCACCGGGTAGTAGGGCTCGTCACCCTTGTTAGCGAAGCGGGAGAACTCACGCATAATGACGGTTGCGTCCTTGGTGTAGTCACGCTCCGGGTGGAAGTGACGGAACTCGTGGATACGAGTGAAGGGGACGTCAGCATCGGGGTAGTTCATCACGGAGCAGCCCTGGAAGTCCTCGATCGGCAGAACTTCTTCTTCCAGGTCGATGGTGCGCCAAGACAGATCGCCCTCGGCGTAGTCGAAGTAGCGGTCCACCGGGCCGGTGTAAACCACGGGAATCTGGCCGAGTACGTTCTCGCGGGAGTACTCGTGGCCGGGCTCGAAGAAATCGGTGTTCAGGTGAACCTCGATGTTCGGGTGTGCGGCCATGCGCTCCAGCCAAGCGGCGTAGCCGTCGACCGGCAGGCCCTCGTACTTATCGTTGAAGTAGCGGTTGTCGTAGGTGTAACGCACCGGCAGACGGGAAATGATGGATGCGGGCAGCTCCTCCGGCGGGGTCTGCCACTGCTTTGCGGTGTAGTGCTTGATGAAGGCCTCGTACAGGGGGCGACCAATCAGGGAGATGCCCTTATCGTTGAGGTTCTGCGGGTCGGTACCAGCCAGCTCGCCAGCCTGCTCAGCAATCAGCGCCTTTGCCTCTGCCGGCGAGTAGGCGGCGTTGAAGAACTGGTTGATGGTACCGAGGTTAATCGGCATGGGGTACACGATGCCGTTGTGGCGGGTGTACACGCGGTGCACATAGTTCGTGAAGTCGGTGAAGCGGTTCACATACTCCCACACGCGCTCGTTGGAGGTGTGGAACAGGTGAGCGCCGTAGCGGTGCACCTCAATGCCAGTCTGCTTCTCCTTCTCGCTGTATGCGTTACCGCCAATGTGGGAGCGACGGTCCAGCAGAGCGACTTTCAGGCCCAGCTCGGTGGCGGCCTGTTCTGCGATGGTCAGGCCGAAGAGGCCCGATCCGACAACTACGAGGTCAGCAGTCAATGTTTTCTCCTGTATTATCACGGCGCCCCGGCCCCTATCGGGGCTGGTTTTCGCCTTCCAGACCGGGCATTTCCCCGCTGGTTCGGGGAGGGCACGATCCGCGTGGGCGGGGCACACCTTGCCCCTCCCACGATGGATATAGTCATACTCTAAGATACCCGCTTATCAACTGGTCCGCATACTTATGACATGATTTTCGGTACTTTTGGGAACTAGTTTTTGCGCTATTGGTCGTTGGGTTCCGGATTGACATGAACGGGATTAGCACGCATCTGAAGATTTTTATTTGCCCTTCAGAATAAGAACTTCGGAAGCTGCGCGAAACAGGGCGGGAAATTATTTACGCGTAAATATTCACTTGAGGGGCAGACAAGCTCACTACCCAGAAGAGACCATTCATGGAACGGCGCGCGCCCACCGACCGTATGCGCACAAGCCGACCGTATGCGCACAAGCCGCGCACCGGGGTCGATCGCGAAAATCACCCCGGGTAGCCTTTCGAGCAAATATGCAGTATCCACAGAATTTAAGATATTTAGATAACAAAAACGCATTATTCGAATATTTATGTCATCTTAAATGGCATATATTGAGCATTAGTTCACTATGGGTTTACCTATAGGCATGACTCTCTATTTTCTTGACTGCGCCAAAACCTCCGCAGAACGCCCCTACCCTCGCGTCGTGCGGGTCGAAGGTGAACCGGGTAGGGCCGAAAGCATGACGCTGGCCCGGGCAGAAAAACGCCTGGAGCACGATTTGGCCGCCGCTCTACAAGAACAAATCGCAAGCGGTAAGAAGCATCTGAGCCTGCCTACACGGGGCGAACGCTCCAGAGAAGAGGAAAATACCACCGGTGCGGGCAACAGTGGGCGGGCCATCAGCCTTCTCTGCGTTCTGCGCGGCCCGGACGCCGGCAAGTCCTTCCCGATTCTCCGCGGGGACACCACGCTGGGCAGGTCCCCGCGCGGACGACGAGGAAAAGCCGGGCACGTGCATCTGCGAGACCCCTTCCTACGAGGGGTTCACGGAACCTTCCGCGCCGATAGCTCGGGTGTGCTGTGGCGCCCGGTGAATACTCCAGCGCGTAAAATCCGGAGAACTCGGGACGATGGGGCACGGCCGGTTGTCTGGGACGAGCCCTTCCTTCTGGGATCGTCCCTTTGCGTTCTTCGAGACCCCGGCGTTTCAGGCCCGATTCCTTCCAACCGTGTGGCGTCTTCCGTTTCCAAGGGCGGTGCCGACAAGTTTCAGGGTTCCCTAGCAGACTCCCCCGACGGCAATCCGTTTGAACCCGTCACGGTCAACCCGGCCCAGCCTCGAAAGCTCAAGCAGATTCTACTCAGCGTTTGCCTGCCGATTCTCGTGGGCCTGGCCATTGCGCTGCTGACCGGGCTGTGGTTTCTGCTTCTCATGTCGGCGGCCTCTTCCCTGCTCATGCTCCTGCACTTCTTTGGAAGCCGAGCCGAAAACCGTGCGGGCCGCGCAATGACCCGCACGGCGGCCGAACGAGAGGAGCAACGGGCCTTGAATCTACCCACCGTCGCGGATCTGGCGTTCGCCGCAACCTCCCCCGCCCTTCTCGCGTTCCCCGCTCACCCCGGCATCGTGCTCGGATGCGGCCCTCGGCTGCCCTACCTGCGTGGACGTAACCTTACGCTCGCCTCACTACCCAGGCTCCAGAGGGCACCCCACTACGTTCCCTTACCCGCCGGTGCGCTCGGGCACCTTCTTTCGCTCGACGAGGGGCACCTGCGCGCCTATCTCGTTCAGCTGGTCGCCGGTTATCCGGGAAGTATCTCAATCCTGCTCGGCCCTCCTGCGAGCGCCGAACAGGAGCGAATCAACGCGCTCCTGCAAACTCTCGCCGTGGTGCCCCGGGTTAGCGTGTACTCTCAGCGCTCCGAGACCGCCCCCGAGGAAAGGCAGGCTCTTCACGATGCCCTGCACGACGAACTTTCCGCGCAGACCCCTCCCCTGTTGATTATGTCGGAGGACGCGTGCGATATTTACGCTCCGCTCGTGCGCACGCTCCAGGCTGAGGCGGCGGCCGTCGAAGCCGCAACACGGAATGGCTCGCGGGCTCCCAAAGAGCCGAGGGGCGCATCGGTGGCTCTGTGCATCATCGCCGATCCGAAGGATGGTACGCGATCGTCATCCGGTCGTACCGTCTGCGAGTCTCTCTTCGCCGCGGGGTGGCTCGAGTGCGTCAGCGAGGGTAGCCACCGTCATTCCATCCGCTATGCGGCACGGCACTACTCGAAGCCTCCGGAGCAGCCCAGCGAAGGAGTACTACAGGTGCACCCCCTCCTCCTCGATGACCTATGCCTGCACGCCGATGGGCTGGGCGTCGAGGCATTTATCCGAGCTCTAGACCACCTCTATCTAGTTGAGGAGGGGCCGAGGACGGGCAAGATCAGCGACGCGCAGGTGCACCAATCTGCGCATCGGTTCTCCTCCCTATCGGAGGCGAAAAATGGCAGGGGCGAAGGCGGGGTTGACCTATCTGCCGAGAGGCTTAAGGAACGGTGGTCGAAGGGGCTTTACGCCGAAGACATCCGCTGCTACCTGGGAGTTTCGCAGGCGGGCTCGTTTTCGCTCGGCCTGTCGGAACACGGGCCCCATTGGCTGCTTGGCGGCACCACCGGTGCCGGCAAATCCCAGCTGCTACGTTCCCTGGTGCTGAGCGCCGCCCTAGCCTACCCGCCCGAGCGTCTCGGGTTGATTCTGGTGGATTTTAAGGGTTCCGCGGGCCTGGGCCCCCTCGCCGAGCTGCCCCATACTCTGAGCATCTTGAGCAATTTCGATGTTTCCGCGGTTGAGCGCGCCCTAGAGTTCTTGAGGGCAGACGTCCGTCGAAGGGAAACCAATCTACAGGCTGCCGGGGTTAATTCTTACCGCGACTATTTGGCGGGTTGCCGGGCGCAAGGTGTACTCCCCCGTTACCCCGAGCTGCTCATCGTCGTTGATGAGTTCCGCATGCTGATTGATTCCATGCCCGATGCGATGACGGAGCTCATGCGCATCGCAACGATTGGCCGCTCCCTGGGGCTGCACCTGATTCTTGCTACGCAGCGTCCCCAGGGCACGATTTCACAGGATATCCGCGCCAATATCGCCACGAGTATCTGCCTGCGCGTGGCCAGCGCACAAGATTCCTACAACCTGTTGGAGCACGAAGCGGCCGCCTATATCTCGGCTGCTCAGCCCGGGGCCGGGTACGTTCGTCTGCCGGATGGACGTTCCCTCTCGTTCCGCGCTCCTCTCACGGACCGAGTTCCCTCCGAGGTGCAGGCGATTCCCCTGAAAGTCTTCTCGCTCGAGCCCGAAGGTTGGAGGTGCATCAACGTTACGGAGGAATCGCCGAGGGAAGGCTACGGAGAGGATGAGTGCCTCACCCGGTCTATTAGAGAAACCTTCCGCGCCATAGCGGGGTCTCACGGCGCCTCATATCTGCACGGTGCTCCCGGCACCGAGCCCCGCAAGGGTGAGCAGGAAGAGTACTGCCCCATCCCCGAGGAGCTTCCCGAATCTCTGCCCCTGTCATTTCCGGCCGAGGAGACGGAGCGAGGGAACGGGTATCTGCTGGGAGAACTGGAGATTGCCCGCTACGGTGTTCGTGGCCGGTACAGGTGGAACGGCGGACAAACGCTGGGGCTTCTGGCGCAGAGCGCGGAACGTATACCGTTTCTTCTGGGCCTGCTCGCCCAGGCGATATCCGCCAAAATCCCGGTGGTTCTACTGACCTCCGATGGCTCCCTCCAGCGGGACTTGGAGCCCTATTCTCCGTTCCTTGAGGTGCTCGTGGGGCCGCAAGAACTCCAGCATCTGCGTTTCTGCCTTGAGGAGCTGAGAGAACAGCGCCTGCACGCCGAAAGTGAGGGACACCGCCCGCTCATCATCGTGGACGGCTTGGACGGATGGCTGGATGCGCTCATCCGCCATCCCGATACCGAGAATCTACTCTACGATGTACTCTCGCAAGGCTACCGGCGCGGCTACTCGGTGCTGTTCACCTCTGCACTGAGCCCGAGGGGACGCTTCGGCACGGTCGCGCACTCCACTCTGCTGAGCCGTCGCTTCCTCGATACCGACCTGATGCGTTCAGCCAGCCGCGACTACCCGGTCCCGTCCCAGGGTCACTACTGTGTCGAGGGGAGCATCAACGAGGGGTTTATCGGGGATCAGCCGCTTACCGCCTCGGTGCTGGCACCGTGCACGCTACCCCTCCGAGACTTTGAAGCGTATGCCTGCTCAACTGCGAGCGCATCCGCTCAGACAGGCACCCTGCTACGCCAGTTCCCGGAGTATTTCCGCATGCCCGCGGAGGAGTATATTCGCGTAGCTCAAAAGACCTGCAACCCCCGGGGTGAGCAGCTTCTCGTGGGTTTCAACCGCCGCCGTCTTCCCGGGTGGCTGAGCGCCGGGCGGGGAAGCATCATTCCCGTTCCGGGTGCCCGGTCGACGGGTAAGAGCACGCTGCTCGAGAGCGTCCGCCAGCTCAACCCGCATCTGGAGGCGCTCTGCATCGAGGGAGGCAATAGTTCCAGGCCGTTCACGGAGGAAATGGTACGTTCCCTGCTGAGCGATGTGAAGCATCCCGCCCAGACTCTGCTACTCGTCGATGATTTGCAGTACCTTTCGGCCGGAGTGCAGAACGTTCTGCTGGAGCGCCGCGGGGCCTTCCGCGCGGTCTTCGTGACCTACACACCCTGGCCGAGGCGGGCTTCCTCCCCGCTGCTTTCGGCGCTTATGGGATGCTCGCGTGCGATTCTGCTCGCGCCCGCGACCCTGGCGGAGGCCGATATCTGCACCGTTACGGCGCTTCCGGCAGATCGTTTCACGCGAGGCGAGCAACCGGCCGGGCGCGCGGTAGCGGTGGACGGCAGCTCCGTTGAAGCGATACAGGTTCCGCTACCGAGGGTCCTCGACGCTCATCCCATTGCGTAGAGACAATCCGGAGATAGCCTAGCGACGGCGGCCGATACGCTTGGCTTCCTCACCGCGTTCCTCGGTGACGGCTTCGATGTAGCGGCGGCTACTGGGCATCAGGACGAAGATGAAGGCTACCGCCGCGCCGATAACGCCAGCCACGGTCTGAGGGTTGAATCCATTAATGCTTACGCCGTAGGCGCTCACGCTCTGCACTAGCGTGCTTGCAGTGACCCACAGGGCGCAGAGGGTAATCAGGATCATGGGCAGGCGCGAGCCGTAACGTCCGCGGTAGAAACGCAGGGCGTAAAAGGTCATGCCCGCGGCGATGAGCACTTGAAGTACGCCGCCGACCACGCCCTGGGCGGGCTCGCCATTAGAAAGGAGGAAGGGGTAGAGGATACCGCGAATCAAAATGTATGCCGCGAAGGTTTCGGTCAGAACGAATGCGTAGAGGACGTTGAACGGGCGTGACGTCACGGTGGGCTCCTCACAGGTGGTGTCGTTGGCAGGCCGAGGGGTATTCAGCCTGATGCGCTTGTAGTTTAGCGGCTGGGCACTTCCCCCGCACACTTGTTTGCGCGCGGGGTGCCTGCATTTGTGCAGGGGCTCGCCGCCTCGTCATCGGTGCGGTTCGTCGGGTGAAGTACCGCTTTATATTATGCCCGAGGCGCCACTCCCCTGCGGGGCGGCTCCCCGGTTGTGAGATGACTCAGCGAGGGATTGTGTCACCATGCGATTCTCCAACCGGACAATTAGACAAAGGCTCCCCTTAGTGATAGATGCCTCAGTGTAATACTTCAAGTTTTTAGCTTAAAGCACTTGTCACATTAGCCCCGACGTGCGAAAGTTGATAAGTCAAATTTCACCCTAACTTGGGGCGCACACCCCAACGGTGGGCCTATTTGGCACGCGCACAGGAATAATAAACAGCATCTCGCTTCGGCGGGACTGCACATAGAGAAGGAGGTCCACCGTGGATTGGCGTAGTCGTGCAGCTTGTTTGGACAAGGACCCGGAGCTGTTCTTCCCCGTTGGAAACACCGGACCCGCCCTGTTGCAGATTGAAGAGGCTAAGACCGTCTGCCGCTCTTGCGAGGTTATTGACGTCTGCCTGAAGTGGGCCATCGAGACCGGCCAGGACTCCGGCGTGTGGGGTGGCACCAGTGAAGACGAGCGTCGCGCCATGAAGCGTCGCGCAGCTCGTGCCCGCCGTGCATCCTAACTTCCGGAGTATTCAATAGGGCATTAAAAAGCGTGGTGCAGTGACTTATCGGTCACTGCACCACGCTTTTGCTATACCCGAGGCAACGATAAACCCGGCCGCGGAACCCCAAAATCAAGGTCCCGCGGCCGGGTTTTCTCTTCGCTTTAGATGAGGAGCGCCGTAATAACCACGCGAGTACCGGTCGGTTCGTTAGCCTCCCAACGGATTGAGCCGTTGAGCTCGCTCGCCACCAGGGTGCGCACAATCTGCATGCCCAGGCCTTCCTTACCGCTGACCGGGCGGTAGGCGTTCGGACCGGACTCCTCGATCTTCTTATCGCCCATGCCCTTGCCGTCATCGGTAATAATGACGGTCAGGGTGTCCTCACCCTCGTCATTGGTGCCGCGAATACCCTCGAGCGTCACGGTTCCGGTTTCTCCGTCGAGTCCGTGCTCCACGGCATTGGCGACGACCTCGTTAATCACCAGCGCCAAGGGGGTCGCGAACTGGCTCGGCAGGGCACCAAAGGATCCCAGCAGCTTGGTCGTCACGTGCTGGCCGGGGGAGGCCAGCTCGGCGGCCAGGTGGAACTGACGCTCGATAAGCTCGTCAAAGTCGACGTTCTGAGCCAGACCCTGCGAGAGAGCCTCGTGCACGGTGGCAATCGTGGCGACACGACGCATCGCCTGTTCCAAGCCCTGACGCGCCTCATCGGAGGTCATGCGACGGGACTGCAAGCGCAGCAGAGCGGACACCGTCTGCAGGTTGTTCTTCACGCGGTGGTGAATCTCGCGGATGGTTGCATCCTTGGTCATGAGCTCCATCTCGCGACGGCGCAACTCGGTGACGTCGCGGCAGAGAATCAGGGCGCCCAGGCGCTCGATGTGCGCACCCTTCTGCTTGAGCAGGGGGATGGCGCGCATCGTCACACGGGCTCGGGCGATGGTCAGCTCGGTACGCAGGTCGCTACGGCCGGCCAGGACCAGCTGCAGGGTCTCGTCCGCTTCTTCGCCGGAGGAGAGCATCGCACGGGTCACGTCGGCCAGGTTACGCTTCTCAAGGTAACCGGTCATGCCCATGCGGGTGTACATCGAGTTGGCATTGGGGGAAGCAACGACCACGCGACCGGTCGGGTCGAGCACGATAATGCCGTCAATCGCGCGAGGATTACCCTGCGTGCGGCTGCCCTGGGCCAGCGGGTCGGGCCACAGGCCGCTGTGCAACATGGTCAGCATGGTGTCGGTGACGAACTCGTAGACCTCTTCGCTCAGGCTGGGATAGGTGTGAAGAGTGGCAACGCGATGGCTGGTGAGCAGGGCAATAGTGCGGTTATTGCGCACAATCGGCACGAAGGTGATGTTTACCTCCGGGCGGTATCCCAGGCCTTCTCCCCTGGCCGGGTCGGTGTAGGTGCTGATCTCCTGGGTCGTCCAGGCACGGTAGGCCTCGTCGCGGATGCCGTCTTCCATGTCGTGGTCAATGATGTCGTGGTGGAAGAGGGTGCGGACGTTGGAGGGGCGCACATGTGCAAATGCTGCGAAGGTACTGGTTTCGCGGGGACCGGAAACGGCATCCGGGGAGGTGCCGTCGGCAACCACGTAGTCGGTGGGGAACCAGAGGACAAGGTCGCTCTGGGCAATATCAGAGATAATCTGCCATTCCCCCATGATGAGGTGAATGCGTTCAATATCGCCAGGGCCGAAGTCGCAGGCGCTCAGAATTCCTTCTGCAAAAGACATGTTTGTGTGCTTCCCGTAAGTTCAGGTATCTTCAACCATTTTATGCGGTTGCCCGCCCGAGTCTATTTCGGGCGGTAATATTTCGGTCAGTGTAACGAGCTTGTCTGAGAGATTGCCTGAAATCAGCGCTGCGGCGCTCCACGCTTAAAGAAACGGATAGAAGAGCGAGATGTTAGACGCTCCTAAGTCTCAGAATTTCCCCGAATATTACATTGCTCAGGGCGAATCGTTCTCACGCTACGTACCCCACCAAAATATACCCGATGCATCGCGTCCAGTGCGCCCGAACGGGGCCGACCGGTCGCGAGGCACCGGGTATATTTATTGGGGCCAAAACCTACCAATGCTAGAAGCAATAAGACCGTATTAGAAGGGGCCTCAGCCTACGGGCCGTACCGCGTACATTCCCTCCAGCATCGCATCGAATGCCTGCACCATCGCATGTCGAGGCGCAACCTCCAGGAGGGCCTCCCCGTTACGGCGCAGGCGATCCATGATCTTCCGCTCGTATGGAATCACCCCGTCCAGGGGAACGGAGAGGTAGCGGGACCAGTTATCGCGCATCTTTGCCTCTGGGTTGAAGCCCGCCGCCTCACGCCGGGAACGGTTGAGCCAGTACTGCACGCTCGTGCCGGGAGCCATGAGGTCCGACCGCTCCTGCACCTCGCGGGCCAGGTTGATGAGGCGAGGCAGACCCACCACGTCAGCCTCCCCCACGACAATCACTCGATCGGACTCCGCCAGGGCGGTGAGGGTCGCGGCGTTACGGCGGGGCGCGGGTCCGTCAAAGGGGAGTTCCTCGTCCACCTCGATGGGCGCGGCCACATCGCAGATGACGATATCGTAGTGGAGCTTGAGCCAGCCCAGCACCTCGCTAAAGGCACGGGCACGCACCTCCGGCCAGCGAGAGGATGAAGTAATCCCGCTCAGAAAATCGAAGAATCCCTGCTTGAGCGGAACCCGTTCCATGATTGCTCCGGCCTTCTTCTCGTCGAGCTGCGCGCGGTCAGCGTCCGAGCAGATAATGGCCAAGCCCGATCCTGCGTCTTCCAATGCCATGAGCGCGTCGAGGCTGGGTGCGTAGGTATCCGCATCGATCAGGCATACACTCTGCCCCTTCTGCGCGGCCAGCGCCGCAAGGTTGAACGCGATGGTGCTTCGGCCGGGTGCGCCGTGGGTGCCCCAAACGGTCAGAATCTTGCCGATGCGGTGCCCGGGCTGGTAACGGGCCGGGGCTTCGGGGGTCGGGGTGATGTCCGGATGCAGGGGCTGGCTGTCGCCGTTTTCTTCCTCGAATCGGCGGGCGTATTCGCTACCGGGTGCGAACCCATCAACGATGGCGGCAGCCCGGGTCAGCACGGATTCTTCGTCGCCCGGGATTGCCGGCGCCTCGGGGTTCTGCGCCACGGGGTCGAATGAGTAAGGCACGGCCCCCTCGGGGGTATTGCGGCCGTAGGAATCCGCGGGAAATTCGGGAGACTGAGCCCCGTATGCGGGGTCGTAACCGTACGCCCCGGCTGAGAGGCCCGGCAAGGAGTAGTTGGCGTGTCTGGTCCCGATATCGTAGCCGTAGCCCACCGCGTTCTGGCCCGCCGCGTCGTAACCGTACCCGGAGGGGTCCATCGTCAGGGTGTTTCCGGGCAGCGTGCCGGATGCCGTGTGCTGCACACCGTACGCACCGCGAGGCCGAGCCAAGGCCGCATCCACGGCCCGTTCGATGGAGCCAAGGATTTCTTCCAGCACAGCCTCGGTGCGGATGCGGTGGGCCTCGGCCGGTAGCGGCAGGTTCTCGGGCGCGATGACGGCGAGCAGAACCTCGGATTGGGCGAGAGAGTCAACGGTGGAGGCACTCAACTCTGAGGGAACGCGAGCGCAGAGTAGTGCCCTGGCGATGCCGGTGTGGGCCATGCCGAGAGCCTCGCTGAAGTCCTGAACAGTACGGGCGACCGAGATGCGCCCGTGCTGAGTTTCGATACCGTTCAGGAGCGTGCCGTCATCGCCGTAGAGGATGACCGGGATATTCATTCGCCCTCCCCGTAGGTTCCGGGAATGAGGCTGAGTTTCGAGTCGCTATTGCTCTCCTGTACGAGCGCCGCGACGGCTTCTTCCTTCACCCACAATTGCACGGTGGCTTTACCGTTCGCGCCCAGCACGCCCTCGTCTACCGTGATGGAGGCAATCTCGGCGTTGGTCACGATGGCGTGGGCGCCAGACGGGTTGCTCTCGGCGGGTTCCTGTCGTTTGGTGTCCTGGTTACGGGGCCCGGAGGTCCACACATCTACGCGTTCCCCCGTCTTTAGCGTGGCCGCTGCGGTTCGATCGATGGTGATGGTGGCGAGCCGACGCCCGGAGGGGGTTTCGGTGCCGATAGCTTCCCTACTGATGAGGTTTCCGGCGGGTATGCGCTGCGTTGCAATTTTTCCCTGCATTAGGGCTGTATCGGCTCGGGTGAAGTACTTATCGCTGGCAGCGTCAATATTGGCTTCCACCCGGGCGAGCTTATCGTCGGTAATTTTCTCACCCATGCGGATTTCTGTCTTGGCGGTGTAGTACTCGGTTTTGTGGTTGTTCGCCTGCACGTAGAGCTGGACGCCCGTCATAGAGACGAGGACCAGGAGAATCCCCAGAATGAATCTCCAGTCTTTAATGGTGGGCCTTTTGAGGCGTTTGGCGTGCGGTTCGGTGAGGGTAGAACGCTTCGTCGCGTTCTGTCGTGTACGCATGTGGGTTGTGCCTTTCGGTACGGAAGTTCGGCGGGCTGCCGAACCGTTGTATTCAACTAACCGATGAGCGAGTGAGTTGTTAGATATTCCTATAAGCGCTATAGAGACTAACCCTAACAGGATATTTCATTTAGTGTATTCACTCAACAAGAACGCATTTTATGAAATGCTCGCAAACCTACCCTCATTTTCAGACACGATTCGATAATATTTCGGGCAGTATAAGGCTTTTGCGAGCAATTTTTACCCCAGTGTCATATACTGAAGGTACTCAGTAGATGTTCGATGAGAACTCTCAATGTAGTGTCGCGATTCCGTGACACTGGGGCCCAAGATTCCACATATGGAAAGGATAGATTCATGTCTGCACCTCGTTTCCTCACCCTGAGCGATGTCGCTGAGGAACTGCAGGTTTCGCTTTCGCAGGTGCGTGCTCTGGTGCGTAGCGGCGAGTTGCCCGCAATCCAGATTGGCGGCCGCAATCAGTGGCGCATCGAACGTTCTCGTTTCGAGGAGTACATTACCGAGCGTCACGAGCAGACCCTGGAGGCTATTGCTTCCGGTAAGCTGACTGCCAAGGCGAAGGCCGAGTAATACAACATAGTTTTACCCAAGACGCTCTGCCAGGTGTCTGCAAGGGCCCGTCCCCTTTCATGAGGGAACGGGCCCTTGTTCTATTCTCCGGACGACTATTTTTATCTTTCAGAATCATTCAGGGTCGCCGCAAAGCTACCGTGAAATACGTGCAATAACGGCGCTTATACGCGCCAGCGGAATAATTCTGACACCCGCGCCGGGCGCCCGCACCTCACGGGGCCCGCGCGAATAGGATCCCCGCTCGTAGATGCGAGGATACTGTCCCCCATTGAGAAGACGGAGCTCCAAAAAATCTGCCCCTACTCGCTCGATCACCCCGTCGTAGCTGACGGTTCCACCCTCAAGGGAGAGGCGGACCGGTTCGCGCGCCACGCCCAACGCTCGCAGGGCGAGCTGCAGCTTCATGCGATACCTTCCTGGGCGGATTTCTGCACGGCCGGGCGCCCGACCGCCCTCCCACCAGAGCATGCCCCGCAGGGGAATGAGGATGCTCTCACCGTGGGATTCAAGGTTAATCCATTCCTCCCCCACCATATCGAGGTTCCCCTCATAGACCTGCATATCTGTCGCGCAGACCCGGACGGGGCCACCTTTTTGGGCCAGGAGTCGATCATCGAGGGTGATGGTGGAGTATTGCACGCGCGCAACCTGGCGGGCGTCCTGTTCGAGCTCCCAGGCTCGCTCGGAGGCCAGTCGGGCTTCTATATCTCGAAGGAATTTTTCCATGCTCATGATTTGACCCTACCGGACACTCGGGACTCTCGGGTCAAAACAGACTCTAATGACACGATGTGACAAAAAACTACCCCCAATATCCCTCAATAAAGCAAAAAAACTAAAATTTTCATGTGTTTTAATGCATTTTGCTACATCTAGATAGGAGCATGGGGTATAAATAGAGTACAAACAGGGTTACCAAACGTACTCTTTGGAGGTCATCGTGGACCAAACATCACAATACGCGCACGGTGTACGCAGCGACGAGCCCCGTTCCGAAGCGCTCCGTCCCGAGGCGCGGGCCAGCCGCCAAGACATCTTTCTGTTCACGGCTCCCCCGGTACTCTCGGCGCTTGTGCTGGCTGCCCTCTGCGTCCACCTGCCGCGCATCCCTTCAGCCCACCCGCTCACCGATGCGGTGCTCCTCTGCGCGGGGATATCAGCTGTACTCATCACCCTCTGGTGGATTGTCAGCTTCGTCTGCGCCCTTCACGAGGCCCGAACCGCCCACAGGGTCACTAACCCCCTGGAACCTCGTTTGCCGAGAACGCCGCACATTTTCCGCCCGCTCTTCATGCGTCGCATCGTTCTGACGCTGGGCGGCACGGCCATCGGGCTTGGGGCGGTCTTCGCCCCGGCACACGCCGCCGAGGCGAGTCACACCCCCGCGCCGACCGCGCCGACCACCTCGTTGATGGCCCCGGATGCGTGCTCAGCCGGGTACAGTACCGACGGTTCATCGGTCGCGTACCAGACGGAACCGACCGATGCGGGAAACACCACCAATGCAGAGATTCCCCTCGCCCCAAACACTACCGAATCCACCGGGTCACTCCAGGATCGCAGCCCATTCTTCGCGCCCTCGCACGAAGCCCGCGGTACCTATGCCTACACGGTACGTGCCGGAGATACTCTCTGGTCCATCGCCGCCGAACAGCTGGGCGAAGGCACCGATGCCTCCGTTATTTACGATTACACCCTCGATATCTACAGCGCCAACCGCGAGGCGCTGGGGCGGAACGCCGATCTGCTGTACGAGGGGCAGGTACTCCAGATTCCCGAGCAGCCGCTACAAACTTTCCGTCGCTAACCGGTTATTTTCCTCTACATCATTTCAGAAAGGAACCCGTCATGGGCTTCACGCCTCTTCTTCCCCCGCTCCCCCGCCGCGCTCCGGCGCTCCGCACGTTCCCTCCCCCGAAGGTGAGCACACCGACCCCAGGTTCCGTTCCGGAGCCTTCGCAAAAGCTTGCGCAGGCACCCGGAACCCTCGCCCTTGTGCAGGCTCGAGGCTTCGATTCCCCAGTATCGATTGTTCCTCTCCCCCGCTATGAGCAGAGCTCCTCGCACCGAACGGCACCTCCTCGGGCTGGTCGCCCGCTTCGCCCCGTGGACGCCATCTCCCGCCAAATTGAGGGGCGTTGCGCGGGCGTGGCCATCGCCTATCTCGAAATCATGGCCGCCCGACGCTCGCGCCAGCAGCTCGCTCAGTGGGTTTCGGCGGATTGCTTTCACCGCCTGCTACCGCGTTTTCCCAAGAATCCTCGTCAGGTTCCCGCCGGGCAGGCCCTCTCGATGCCTCCGGCGCTCCTTCGGATCCGCGCACAGCGGGTCAACCCCAAGCTCTACGAGGCGGTTGCTCTGTTCCGATGCGGTCAGGGTATCAGGGTGGTTACCCTGCAGGTTCGGGAACTGCACGGTACCTGGCTTATCACCTCCATCGAGCAGCCGCAGAATCGGCCGGGCGCAAATTAGCGGGCTCTGCCCCGAGGAAGGACGAGCCCCGTTAGCTCAGATTGCCATAAACCTATAAACGCGCGGAGAGGGTGCGAACCCAGTGATGGATTCGCACCCTCTCCGTACGTTTCGGGGTTTATACCGCGACTACTTCTTCTGAGACTTCTTCTGAGAACGCTCCACGTGCACCTGAGTGTGGCCGTCCTCGTCGGGGGCCGAGTACTGCAGGAACTTCGGACGCGAGGGCTCAGCCAGGCGCACGGCGGAAGCCTGAGTGCGCTGCTTGGACAGGTCCAGGTTGTACAGGTAGGTCACGGTCTCCTCGCGAACAGCGTCGAGCATCGACTGGTACATGTCGTAGCCCTCACGCTGGTATTCAACCAGCGGGTCACGCTGGGCCATTGCACGCAGACCGATACCTTCCTTGAGGTACTCCATCTCGTACAGGTGCTCGGGCCAGCGCTGACCGATGACCGAGAGCATCACGCGGCGTTCAATCTCACGCATGCTCTCTTCGCCGACGCTCTCCTCACGCTCGTCGTACACGACGTGAGCGTCCGCAAGGACTTCCTTCACGATCTGGTCGCGGGTAATCTTGGTGCGATCGCCTGCGTCCTCAGCTAGGTCATCCACGGTAATGGAGATGGGGTACACCTGCTTGAGGGCGTTCCAAAGCTCCTCGAAATCCCAGTCCTCGGCGTGCCCCTCGGAGACGCGTGCGTCGATGATGGAGGTCAGCACCTCGTCCACGAAACCGGAAATCTGTTCCTTCAGGTCGTCACCGTGCAGAATACGGCTACGGTCCTTGTAGATGGCCTCGCGCTGGCGGTTGAGCACATCGTCATACTTGAGCACGTTCTTACGCTGCTCGGCGTTACGGCCCTCAACGTTGGCCTGCGCGGTGGCAATGGCACGGCTGACAATCTTGGAGTCCAGTGCGGAGTCCTCGGGGGCAGCGGCCATAAGGCGGGTCGCCATGCCGGTGTTGAACAGACGCATGAGCTCATCGGTCAGCGACAGGTAGAAGCGGGACTCGCCCGGATCGCCCTGACGGCCGGAACGACCGCGCAGCTGGTTGTCGATACGGCGGGACTCGTGACGCTCAGTGCCGAGCACGTACAGACCACCGAGCTCGGTGACCTCCTCGTGCTCTGCTTCTGCGGCTTCCTCGCACTCTTTGAGAACTTCGGGCCAGCGGGCCTCATACGCCTCGGAGTTGGTGTTCGGGTCCAGGCCGAGCTGACGCATCTTCTCGACGGCCTCGAACTCGGGGTTGCCGCCGAGCATGATGTCGGTACCGCGACCGGCCATGTTGGTCGCCACGGTGACGGCGCCCTTACGGCCCGCCTGAGCCACAATCGCGGCCTCACGCTCGTTGTTCTTCGCGTTCAGCACCTCGTGACGCACGCCGGCCTTCGCCAACTGGCGGGACAGGTACTCGGAGTTCTCCACGCTGGCGGTACCGACCAGAATCGGCTGGCCCTTCTCGTGGCGTTCCTTAATGTCCTTGACGACGGCCTTGAACTTGGCAATCTCGTCGCGGTACACCTTATCGGGGTTATCGACGCGCTGCACGCCCTTGTTGGTGGGAATCGGCACGACACCCAGGTTGTAGGTGTTCATGAACTCGGCGGCTTCGGTCTCTGCGGTACCCGTCATGCCCGAAAGCTTGTCGTACATGCGGAAGTAGTTCTGCAGGGTCACGGTCGCCATGGTCTGGTTCTCAGGCTTGATCTCGACGCCTTCCTTCGCCTCAATCGCCTGGTGGATGCCGTCGTTGTAGCGGCGGCCCGGCAGAATACGGCCGGTGTGCTCGTCCACGATCAGAACCTCGCCGTCGATGACCACGTAGTCCTTGTTGTTGGTGAACAGCTCCTTCGCCTTAATGGCGTTGTTCAGGAAGCCAATCAGCGGAGTGTTCTTGGATTCGTAGAGGTTCTTCACACCCAGGTGGTCTTCCACCTTATCGATACCGGGCTCGAGGATACCGACGGTGCGCTTCTTCTCGTCCACCTCGTAGTCTTCATCGCGCTTGAGCATCGTTGCGGCGATGCGCGCAAACTCTGCGTACCAGCGGTTTGCCTCGCCAGCGGCGGGGCCGGAAATAATCAGAGGGGTACGCGCCTCATCAATCAGAATGGAGTCGACCTCATCGATAATGGCGAAGTTGTGGCCACGCTGAACCTGCTCCTCCACGGTCCAGGCCATGTTGTCGCGCAGGTAGTCGAAGCCAAACTCGTTGTTCGTACCGTAGGTGATGTCCGCGGCATACTGCTTGCGGCGCTCGTCGGGCTCCATCGAGGAGAGAATCACGCCGCATTCCATACCCAGGAAACGGAACACGCGGCCCATGAGGTTCGCCTGGTACTCGGCCAGGTAGTCGTTCACGGTCACGATGTGCACACCCTTGCCGCTCAGAGCGTTCAGGTATGCGGGCAGGGTCGCGACGAGGGTCTTGCCCTCACCGGTCTTCATTTCGGCAATGTTACCCAGGTGCAGTGCTGCGCCGCCCATAATCTGGACGTCGTAGTGACGCTTGCCCAGGGTACGCTTGGATGCTTCGCGAACCACCGCGAAGGCCTCCGGCAGCAGGATGTCGAGGGACTCGCCGTCCTTGACGCGCTCACGGAACTTATCGGTTTCCGCTCGCAGCTCCTCATCGGTCATGGATGCGAAGCTGTCCTCGAGCGAGTTCACCGCCTTCGTGTACGCCTCGAGCTGTCGCAGAACCCTCTTATCGCCGGTTCGGAGGATTTTCTCCAAGAAAGATGCCACTGAGCTTCTACTCCTTGATTGTCTCGGTACCCTCACCAAGGGCGCGCGAGAGTGCGCGCGGTGAGGCCTTCCTACATATTGTATGGCAGAGCCGCCTAATTCGCCCGTCCGAGCTCTTTTTTACGCTCTGCGCTCGGACCGTGAGCCATCAGCCTGGCGGCATCGGCCCCGTGCGCGGGGCACGCGAAAGCCCGGGCCCCGTAGCGGACGACCCGGCAATAATGCGTATTACCTTGCGTCCTTCGGGACCCGGGCCTTCCCGGGGTGAGAGGTTGCGGCTTACACCAGCACCTCACAGAAGATTTCTCAACGGGTATGAACCGTTACTCCCTGCCCGTCCGTTATTCGTCGGTCAGGGTGATGATGCCGTAGCTCCAGCCCTTACGGCGGTATGCCGCAGCCGGGGCACCGGTCTCGCTGTCAATGTACAGGTAGAAATCGTGGCCCACCAGCTCCATGCGGTCAACTGCCTCTGCAGCGGTCAGGCGCTCGCCCTTGAAGCTCTTGTGACGAATCTCGATGGGAGATGCGGCTTCGTCGGCCAGGGTGACCTCGCTGTTGTCGAAGGCGGCTTCTTCCACCGGAATATCCGGCAACAGAATCTCGGTGATTGCCTCGCTCACAACGGGAATCGAGCCGGTAGCGTCAGCCACAGATACCGGGTGCTTGCCACCGCGCTTAGCCAGCTTGCGGCGGTCGCGTGCACGGCGCAGACGCTCCAGGAGCTTGCCGTAGGTTTCATCGAAGACCGCGAACTTATCGTTGCCCTGAGCCTCAGAGCGAAGGACCGGGCCGGTACCGACCACGGTAATCTCAACGCGGATGGACTCGCCACCGAGGTGACCGTCCTTGCTGAACTTGACGTCGATGTCCTTCACGTTATCACCGAGCTGGGCGAACTTCTGAACCTTCTCGCTCACGTACTCTTCCAGGCGTTCGGTGACCTTGATATTGCGGCCGTAGATGTTGACTTCCACGATCATTCCCTCCAGGTTGGGGGTTTATACCGCGTCCGGCTGGACCCGGTACGGGGGTTCGACCTCGATGCCGTTCCCTTGCCTATATTCTAATACGAATGGATGCCATACATCACTATATGTGACAAATATTCGCCTACATTACTCTCTATTTATCAATAGTCAGAACAATCTGCAGGCCCATTCACAGAAAAGGCGCATCTCACGGATTAGGTACTAGAGCGAGGCCTTCTTCGGTACGGAGGCTACGGCACACACGCCCAGCACCACGGAACCTGCCTCACGCAGAGCACGGACCATCTCCGCGGCCGTTGCGCCGGTCGTCACCACATCATCGCAGACGATGCACAGCCGCCCCTCAACCAGGGCCGGCTCCAGAACGCGCAGGGCCCCGTGCATCCGCTCGGAACGAGCCACCGCGGTCAGGGTCTTCTGTTCCTCTCCCCCGGAGGCGCCGCCCAGACGCCCGGTCAGGGCCCCCACAACGCTACCGAGACTTCCCCCGGCACTCCCGGATGGGCTGGAGGTGTACCCCATGATGTCCAGGGGCATCACCCTCATGCCGGCGGGAAGGCGCCCCTTCAACCGTTGGGACGCCTCACGGGCCAGGAGCGAGGCCGGGGCGTAGCCTCGTCGACGCACGCTCGCGGGTGAGGATGGGGCAGGAATCAGCAGGACCTCGCTTTTGGCGGCACCGGACGCGGGATTCCGAACGAGCTCCCCTCGGTGCGCGCGCAACAACTCGTACACGCAACGAGCCAGGGCCTCCCCCATCAACGGCACAAGATCGGTCCGCCCCGCGTTCTTCATCCCCAGAACAACCCGGGGCACAATCCCGTCATAGCGCGAAGCCGCCACGGTTTCCGGAACGTCCTGCACCGGATGCACCCGCTCGACCCTCACGCAGGCGCGCTCCCAGCGGTTCAGGCACCCATCGCAGAGCGCGGGCCCCGAACCGTACGGCAACACCGCGGAACAGCAGGAACACGACCGCGGCAGGAGCAACTCACCGAGTGATCCCCACGCGCTCTCCACCCAGCGCACGGGGTGCTCCGAACCACGCACGGGCTTCCGGCCTGGGGCCCGCTCAGAATTCAAACCACGCTGTTGTGAATTCATGCAAGCGCCCTAACCGGCGTAGCTAATCTCGTGCAGAAGGGTATCCAAGCGGGTCCAGCCGCGCTCCTCCAGCACATAGCAGGAACCATCGGAGCGGTGGGCAATGATGTTGGAGGTATTATCGGCCGTCGACACGCTCATCACGCCGTCCAGACGATCCAGCTTCGTCTCCTCACCGCTCAGCGAGATTACCTCGGATTCACCGTTCTTCACGTTCACCACTACGACGTTCTGATCGCCAGCCCATCGCGCGCTACGGGGCACCACCGAGGAGCTAAGACGCACCATCTCGGTCAGGTTGAGCGGCTTACCGGCGTCGTCACGCACCACACCCGAAATAATCACGGCCGACGCGCCCTCCGTGGAAGCGACAATCGCAATGCGCGCACTATCGTGCGACACGTTGATGCTGGTAAAGCTCAGGTTACGCGGCCACGACATACCGATATCGACCCCGCGCTCGCGTTCCTGAGCGTCCTCGGAGCTCGGCTTGAAGGCGCGCACCGTGCCCTCGGCATCGGCGGTCCACACCCAACCGTACGCGTCAAAGGTCGGGGCGGTCAGATTCGAGCCCTGCCACACTCGGCGGGCGGTCCCCTGGTACACCGTGTACAGGCTGCCTGCATCGTTCGCCAAGCAGGCAAACATATCGCCCGAGTAGCTCATCGCCGGGGCGCTCAGCTGGCTGACACCGCGCAGGAGCATCTGCTCGCCCGAGGCGCTCATGTAGTTATCTCGGGCCACCATCTGCCCGTTCGCGGTGATGGCCACGGTACGGTCGGGGACCGAAAGCGTCAGCGGTACGGGCATGTACCCGTTCGGAGTCTGCTCGGGAATGAGGGTGCCGTTGTAGTACACCTCGGTCTTCTCCAGACCGGAGAAGTTGCTGAGCCCGTGAACAATCTGCTCGCGGATACGCGCCAGGCGAGAATCATCCAGACGCTCACCCGTCAGGCGCACCGTGGCGTCCTGGTTATTGACGAGGCGTGCCTCGTCCAAGGTCATAGAGTCGGTCAGGGCGGAGAAAGCGACACCCTTCAGGTAGGATGCAGGGCCGGACATCAACATGCGCACCAAAAGTTCAAAGTAGTTCTCGATGTGAGGGAACCACCGGATATCGGGCACGGCGTAGCGGAAGGCTCGATCGTAAAAATACAGGCGGTAGGGACTAAACACCCGCTCAAATTCGCTGCCGTCAAGCCACAGCCCATCGGGGCAGGAGCTAATACGCCACTGGTTGTCTTCCTTGACCAGCTTGAAGTCCTGGGTCTCGGTCTGCGCCTCGGGGAAGGTGCTCGTCAGGCCCTGGCTGTTCACCGTAGCGGTCTGCTGGAAGCGCACATGGTAGGTGCTCTCCGCCGAGTTAGAAGAAGAGATTCCCTCGTCGGCCTGGGCTTGAATCGTGTTGCGGTACACGCGAGTCGTGCCGAGGGGATTCCAATGCTGGTTATACGAGGAGCTCAGGTACTGGCGGGCCACAGCGTAGTTCTCGATGCTGTCGACTCCAGCACGGACAAAGCCTTCGATAATGGCCTCGGGGGTAGCACCGGCCAACGGGCCGGGCGCACGCGCCGGGGAGGTCTTCGAATCCTTCGCTCCCAGAGTGCTACTGTGCTGCGTCACGTGGTCATTCGAGGGAAGACCGGCACAGGAGCTGAGGAGCGCCGCCAGCGAGGCGACGCCCGCAGAGAGCGCAACGCGCCGAGAGAAAACAGCGCCCTGGGACATAGGGGTCAGACCTTCCTCTAGAACAGTGACGTTATGGCCGTCGCTCCCGTAGAAGTAACAGCGGAGTGAAAATATACGTTCCTCGATTGTACTGGCTAGGTACCTCGTGCACGCAATGTGACGGGGCACATTGCGCGTGCGAATCATCCATGGATTCCCTTTGATCGCCAGAAAAACATCGCGCCTCGTCGGGGTGGGAACACTCCCCCCGAAAAAAGGCATGCCCTTGACGGTTTGGGTAAGGTTAGGAAGCTACCCTTCCTCACCCTCCGCGGTGTCCTTCTTCTGCCGCGGATCGATCGAGGGCAGGGTATCCTGCGCAATCGCGGGACGGTTAGTCGACGCTTCCGGTTCGCCGGTCGCCAGAACCGGGGACTCCCCGAGCGGAGCGCCGTGAACCAGCGGAAGGTTCATCGTAAAGCAGGCGCCGCGGCCCTTCTCGCCCCATGCCTCAAGCGTGCCTCCGTGCAGGCGCACATCCTCAGCCGCAATCGACAGGCCCAAGCCGGTACCGCCCAGGGTGCGCTTACGCGAGGTATCGGCACGCCAGAAACGGTTGAAGACCTGAACAGCTTCGTCCTCGGACAGGCCGATACCGTGGTCGCGCACGGCGATACCCAGGTTCGTGGCGTTCGCATCGACATACACATCAATCGGTCGGGATTCACCGTGCTCAATCGCGTTATACAGCAGGTTGCGCAGCACACGCTCAATACGCACACGGTCCATATCGACCATGATGCTCTCGTGGTTCGTGTGCACATTCAACTTCGTGTTCGTCCGCTCCAGGTGCGGCAGAGCCTCCTGCAGAATATTCGACAGCACCTGAATGAAGTCCTCGGTATCAATCGTCAGCATTGCACTACCGGCGTCGAAGCGCGAAATCTCGAGCAGGTCGGCCAGCATCGACTGGAAGCGGTCCACCTGACCGTGTAGAAGCTCCACGCTTCGCACCTGCATCGGGGTCATGTTCTCACGCGAGTCGTAAAGCAGCTCGGTGCCCAGACGCACCGTGGACAGCGGGGTGCGCAACTCGTGCGACACGTCCGAGACGAAGCGCTGCTGCAGGGTCGACAGGCGCTCCAGCTGAACAATCTTCTCCTGCAGAGAATCGGCCATACGGTTGAAGGAAATACCCAAACGCGCGGCCTGGTCCTCGCCCTTAACCGACACGCGCTGGTCCAAATCACCGGCGGCCAGACGCTCCGCCGTGATGGCGGTCTGCGTAATCGGGCGCACCACGAAGCGGGTCACGAACCACACCACGGACAGCACCACGGTCAGCAGGGCGCAGAAACCGCCGAACAGCACGAAGTTAATGTGCGCAATCGTCTCGGACGAATCGGTCATGTCGTACACGGTGAACAGACCGTAGCTAGGATTCTGCGCGATAGAAACGTGCGTACCCACGATAAGCACGGGGTAGGTGCGTTCGCGGTTATTCTCAAACGTTGTAATAGTGGAGGTCTGCCAATACACGCCGTCCCTATCGCGAACGGTGTTCTTGAAATCCGTGGGGATGCTCGACGAGTTCAGGGACTTATCGCTACTCTGCTCGGGGATAAAACCCTGCTTGCCTTGCCCCTCCAGCGGCACAAGGATCCAGCTACGTTTGCCGGATGCGCCGGCGTCCAAGACCGTCAGGGTACGGCTCACGTTACGACGAATCTCGCTGTCGCTTCGCATCTCGGAGGAATTCAGCACGCTCTGCACGTTACGGAAACCGCTAATCGACTCCTGAAGTGCCTGCGACTTCTGGTTCTCGAACAGGCTCGTTGCGATCTGGCTCGACAGGGACCAGCCCACCGCCAAGAAGCTCAGGAACATGAGCACGCCGGCGGTTGCCAATGCACGGAACTGAAGGGATTCACGCCAGAGCCTGCGCATCCGGTGCGGAATGTTTCGGCGCGACTTGCGATTCTCCCGCGCCCGAGAGGTTCGGGTACGCGAAGAGGCGGAGGCAACCGCCTCCGCCGCCAAAGCGCCGTGCTTACGGCGCGACTTCGCAACAGACAATCAGGTTATCCCTTCGCCACTGTGGTGAGAGTCGTCGTGTGTTCCCGCTTAGTTTGCGGAGGAACCAACCAATTCGGTCGGAATCTTGTATCCGACACCGCGCACTGTCTGGATAAAGCGATCCGCGCCCAGCTCATCGAACTTTGCACGCAAGCGCTGGACGTGCACGTTCACCAGAGAATCGCTCACGTCGGTGTATCCCCAGACCATGTCCAGCAGCTCCTGACGGCTCAGGGCCTGGCCGGGGTGGCGCACCAGGGCCGCCAAAAGATCGAACTCCAGCGGAGTCATCGGGACCTCGGTGTCGTGGTACTTCACCGTGCGGCCGTCCATATCCATGACGATATCGCCAATCGACACGACCAGCTGGCGGCTCTCACGCGGGCGCAGACGGGTGCGGATGCGAGCCAACAGCTCGGCGTGCTTAAACGGCTTGGCAATGTAGTCGTCGGCGCCGGCCTCCAGGCCCTTCACCACGTCTTCGGTATCGCTCTTGGCGGTCAGCATGATGATCGGCACGTTCGAGGAACGGCGAATCTGCTGACACACCTCAATACCGTTCATTCCGGGAAGCATGAGGTCCAGAAGAACCAGGTCGGGAGTGGAGCGCATAAAGGTTTCAAAAGCGCGTGCACCATTCTCGCAAAAAACGGCGTTGAACCCCTCCTGCGCGAGCACAAGACCAATCATCTCCGCCAGGGCGTCATCATCATCAACCACCAGAATGGTGTGTGCGTCGCCTACGCTCACAGTACCTCCCTAAAGAATTGCCGAAATTACTTACACTAAAATGTCATTCCTCTAATCATACCCCGCACTCGCCCAGGGCCCGGGCACACTCTGCCACTCGCGCCAGAGAAGCCGTCGCCTCCGTGAGGCTCAGCGAGGCGTAGCCTCCTGCGGGCAGGCGAGCGTCGTCGGGCATGAGGCCCACGGAACTCAGCTGACGGGCCTCCAACCCCACCTCGCGCCACAGGTTGAAAAGGCGTCGTGCCTGGTGAGGCACCATTTCCTCGGTGACGACCGGCAGCCAGATGCGGGCCCCCGCATCCACTAGCTGGGCGATAGGCTCCCAAGAGCGCGGATCGCTCAGGGGCGGCACGTGCAGCGTTCCTGCCCCCCGCGGACGGGAACGGTCGGGGTGCAGCATCAGGGCGCAGGGCAGGGCGGGGTTGGCTGCAGCCTGCATGGTTTTGAACATCTCGAGCGCGTCCAGGCTCGGGGCGGGCTTAACACTCACCTTCGGCGCGCGCAACGGCTTCACCCCGGTGCCGTCGATATTCAGGATGACCTGCAGGTTCAGGTCGGCGCACCGCTCCGTCAGGCGCCGGTACGCTTCGCGATAGACGTGTGGTTCAATTGCCGGCAGGGCACGGAAGCCGCTCACGGTGGGGATAGAGCCCTCCAGCAGGCGCTGAAATTCTGGCTCGTCAAATTGCACGGCCAGCGGCGCGGTCGGGGCTTGCAGGGCCTCCCGCAGGAGAATAAACCAGCGTTCCATACCCTCGAGGAAAGAATCCAGCAGATCGCGGCTCGCGCCGGCATCGCTCATCGCCCGTTCGCCACCGGGCAGGTACACCTGCGCGGCGAGGCTCAACGGACCGGTGAGCTGGATCTTGTAGGCGGGGCGGGGCGCCCTTTCTCCCCCAGTCTGCGTTGAGGTGCGGCGGCCCGAAGCGCGTGAGCCCACTCGGTCAGCCAGAAGATTGATATCCGAGAGCAGCCGGTCCTCGGCCAGAGCCGATTCGCGTGCACCGCGTCCGGTGCTGTGCACCATGCGCCAGCCGAAGGATGCACCGTCAAAGGCGATTCCCTCGCAGATTGCCAGGGTGCGCGCGGTCGCGGTCCCCTTCCAGCCGGTGGCCGGCAGCTGCGGCAGATAGGGCAGATGCGGCGCTCCCAGTTCTCCCTCGATGCGGGCCATCCCCTCCGCCAGGGAGGTTCCGGGGAAGGGCCCGGTGCCGCTGGCGCGCACCAGAGGACGCTCGGCGGCGAGGGCCGCGAGCTCCCGCTCGTCCAGCTCGTCGCCCTCGGGGGCACGGTACTCGCCGGGCATCAGCAGACGTTGAGGCATCGGTTCCGGCGCGGGGCCTCGCCCGCCCCGGCGAGGGCTACTCTGCATGATCGGCCGAGGCGGGGTTCTCGCCCTGCTCGGAGTCCTGCTGCTCAGCCGCGATACGAATGTGGTGACGAATCACCTCAGAAATGATGAAGTTCAGGAACTTCTCGGCGAACTCGGGGTCCAGGCTGGACTCCTTCGCCATAGCGCGCAGACGGGCAATCTGAGCTTCCTCGCGGCTGGGGTCGCCCGCCGGCAGATTGTGCTTAGCCTTGAGCAGACCCACGCGCTTCGTGGCCTGAAAGCGCTCCGCCAAAATGTGCACGAGGGCCGCATCGAAGTTGTCGATGGAGCGGCGCATCGCGAAAAGCTCCTCGTAGACCTCGGGCGCAACCTCATCGCCCATGGAGGTGGCGTGAGGGTCAAATTCGCAGGACGTGTGTTCGGCGGTCATCGGTTTCTCCTCAGATTGGTTGTGGTCTTCTGTGCGTTGCTGCTGCAGTGTGGTTGGGGCAAACCGCGAGAGTATTTACTGCTGTGCCTTATGCGCCCAGGGCTTCCTGAATATCCTCGCGGTTCAGGGAGTATGCGCGGGCAATCGTGGACTGGCCCAGCACGCGGGTGCCCTGGTAGAGCACCATGGTCTGGCCGGGAGCGACGCCCGAGAGCGGGTCCAGCAGGCGCACCACGGTCTCCAGGCGCAGCGCGTTCTCTTCTTCAGCTTCGGGGTCGGGGGCCCAGGTCAGGTACGCCTTGGCGCGCACCGGGTCGGCGTGGGCGCGCACCTGCGCGGTCACCTCAAACTCTTTACTGCGAGCGCCTGGCTGCTCCGGTTCCTGCAGGAAGCGGGCTGCCTGATCCACCGGGACTCCCGCCCAGGTGGCGCGGATGCCGCGAATCTCGTCCACGGCCAGAAGCTCGCGGGATCCGACAATCACCTCGTTCTCTTTGGGGCGCACCTCCAGCACGAAGCGGGGCTTGCCGTCGGGGGCGGGGCGGCCCAGCGCCAGGCCCTTACGCTGACCGACGGTGTAGGCCTGAGCGCCGGGGTGCTCGCCAAGCACCTGGCCGCTCGTGTCCTTGATGAGGCCCGGGCGCATCTGGATGTGCTCGCCGAGCCACGCGCGGGTGTCACCCTCGGGGATGAAGCAGATGTCGTAGGAGTCAGGCTTCTTCGCCACGGAGAAGCCGCGCTCGGCGGCCTCGGCACGCACCTGTGCCTTCGAGGGGGTATCGGCCAGGGGGAACCAGGCGTGCTTGAGCTGCTCGTGGGTGAGCACGCCGAGCACGTAGGACTGGTCCTTGGCCCAGTCGGCGGCACGGTGCAGCTCACGGTTACCGTCCTCGTTCGTGATGACGCGGGCGTAATGGCCGGTCACCACGGCGTCGAAGCCGAGGGCGACGGCGCGTTCGAGCAGGGCCGCGAACTTGATCTTCTCGTTGCAGCGCATGCAGGGGTTGGGGGTTCGCCCGGCCTCGTATTCGGCGATGAAGTCGTCCACGACGTCTTCCTTGAAGCGTTCCGAGAAGTCCCAGACGAAGAAGGGAATACCCAGCTGGGAGCAGACGCGGCGGGCGTCCATGGAGTCTTCGAGGGTGCAGCATCCGCGGGAGCCGGTGCGCAGGGTTCCGGGCATGCGCGAGAGGGCCAGGTGCACGCCCACGACCTCGTGACCCGCATCGACGGCGCGGGCCGCGGCCACGGCGGAGTCAACGCCGCCGCTCATAGCTGCCAGGATCTTCACTACGCTATTCCTCGTTTCCGTGGCCGAACCTTTCCGCGCGTTGCGCGGCGGGGTGTTCGGCCGGTCCTGTGTTGATGTCGTCTATACGCCGATGCTCTATCGGCTGCCTCGGATGCGCGGGTGCGCAGAGGCACGCGGGCCCGGGGCTGTAGCTACCTATTGTACGCAGGGCGACGCCCCGGTACCGGGCAGTGCACCCTCAGCGAACCTCCGGTTCAGGGGTGAGGTTCGGGGCTTCGGGGTGTTTTGGGCGGTTCCGGGGCGTTCTATGCGGGGATGCTTAGTGCCAGCGGGATGCGTCCGGCAGCTGAGACGACAGCCCAGCCTTGGCGGCCTGGGTGTAGGCGGCGGGCAGGGCCGCGATGAGGCGCGCAATATCCGCGCCGGTGCTCGAGTGGCCGAGGGTGAAGCGCTGGGCGCTGCGGGCAGTGTCCTCGTCCATACCCATGGCGATGAGCACGTGGGAGGGGCGAGTCACCCCGGCGTTGCAGGCCGAGCCGGTGGAGCTGCTGATGCCCTGCATGTCCAGCAGGAAGAGCAGGGTGTCACCCTCTGCGTTCTCGAAGGTGAAGTGCGCGTTGCCGGGCAGGCGCTTCTGGCCGGGGTACTCCTCGGTGAGCGGATCCTCGCCGCTCAGGTGCGCCTGCGGAATGAGCGCACTGACGGCGGCCACCAGTTCGTTGCGCAACGCGGCGATGCGGGCCGATTCCTGGGGCAGGTGCTCAACCGCGTGCACGGCGGCTTCGGCAAAGCCCGCGATGGCGGGTGCGTCGATGGTGCCGGAACGCACGGAGCGTTCCTGACCGCCGCCGTGGAGCACGGGGGTCATCTGCACGGCGCGGGTAGCAATCAGCGCACCGATGCCCATGGGGCCGCCAATCTTATGGCCGGAAATGGCGAGGGTGGTCGTGCCGCTGGCATGGAAGTCAATCGGCACAGCACCAAAGGCCTGCACGGCGTCCGAGTGCATGGGAATCCCGTACTCGGCGGCGATAGCGGCAATCTCGGGGATGGGCTGCACGGTACCCACCTCGTTATTGGCCCACATGACGGTCACGAGTGCGACGTCCTCGGGGTTCTTCTCGATGAGCTCGCGGACCGTCTGCGGGTTCACGCGGCCGCGTTCGTCCACGGGAATCCATTCAATCCGTGCGCCCTCGGCCTTTTCAAGCCACTCGCAGGTGTCTTCCACGGCGTGGTGTTCGATGGAGGAGACGAGAATTCGGGTACGCCGAGCGTCTTCCTCGCGGCGCTTCCAGTAGATGCCCTTGACGGCGAGGTTGTCCGCCTCGGTGCCGCCCGAGGTGAAAATAACCTCGGCGGGGTCGGCGCCAATGGCGCGGGCTATGCGTTCGCGGGCGTACTCGACGGTGGCTCGGGCGTCTCGGCCCAGGGCGTGCAGTGAGGAGGGGTTGCCGCCCGCGCGCATCTGTTCGACCATCGCGTCGATGGCGGAGGGAAGCACCTCGGTGGTTGCGGCGTGGTCAAGGTAGACGCGGCCGTTCTGGCGGTTGGTTTCTGCGCTCATGTGTTCCTCCTGCTGGATGCGTGGCTGTTCGCCTCGCTTATTTTATCGCGCTGCCTCTGGCCTCTTCTAGCAGCATTTGCCCGTGGGTAGGTCGGTGAGCGCTACTCAGCCGGGCTGTTCAAAGGCTACGCGGTACACTTAGGAACGTGTTCAAGATTCTTTTCTATACCCCCGAGATTCCGGGTAATACCGGTAACGCCATCCGACTGGCCGCGATTACCGGTGCCGAATTGCATCTGGTGGAGCCGCTGGGTTTCAACTTCGATAACGCCCACCTGCGCCGCGCGGGCCTGGATTACCACGACCTGGCCGTGGTGACCGTCCACAAGACCCTCGAGGACGCCTGGCGAGCCCTCGAGCCGGAGCGCGTCTTCGCGTTCACGACCACGGCCTCGACCTCCTACGCGGATATCGAGTACCGTCCCGGAGACGTCCTCATGTTCGGCCCCGAGTCGGTGGGTCTGCCCGCCGAGGTACAGCGGGACGAGCACATTACCGAACGGGTTAAGATTCCCATGAAGCCTGGCCGCCGTTCCCTCAATCTGGCTAACTCCGCATCGATTGCCGTGTTTGAGGCCTGGCGCCAGAACGGATTTGAGGGAGGCGCCATCTAGCATGGCTACCGCACACCACGATTTGCCCGAGCACATGGTTCAGCAGATTCTGAGTTCTACCCCTCCCCTGGCCGAGCAGATTCGCCGGGATCCTGAGAATAAGGAGTACACCGAGCAGGGCTGGGAGCCGGTCTATTCGGCGTCACCTAGGGCACGCATCGTGGTGATTGGTCAGGCACCGGGGCGCGCCGCGCAGGAAAGCCGCATCCCGTGGAACGACCCGAGCGGTGAGAAGCTGCGCGAGTGGATGGGCGTGACAGACGAGCAGTTCTACAACCCCGAGCTCATTTCGCTGCTGCCGATGGATTTCTACTACCCCGGTAAGGGCGCGCACGGCGATAACCCGCCGCGTAAGGATTTCGCGCCGAAGTGGCATCCGCAGCTGCTGGATCTCATGCCGGATGTGCAGCTGATTCTGCTGGTGGGCGCGTACTCCCAGAAGTACTATCTGAACGGTAAGCGCGGTCCGAAGGCCGAACGTAACCTGACCGAGACGGTACGCGCGTGGGAGTCCTACCTTCCGAAGTTCCTGCCGCTCGTGCATCCTTCGCCCCTAAACTTTAGGTGGCAGGCGAAGAACCCCTGGTTCGAGCAGGAGGTCATCCCTGCCCTGCAGAAGCGCGTAGCAGAGATTCTCAAGAACGCCTAGCCTTCCCGCAAGGCCGTTCCCGTAGCGCTAATACGACGAAGCTCCCGGCCCTCACGTCGAGGGTCGGGAGCTTCGTCTCTATTTGCTCTTCTACCCGCCCGTATTTGTCGGCTCGCATCCCCGTCGCAGAGGCGAGCGCCAAAGAGGCGGGTTAGCGCTACGAGCTGGCGCTGCCCAGGGTCACGGTGATGTCCTTGGTCGTCCCGCCGCGCTTAACCTTGAGCGTCATGTTCGAGCCGGCCGCCGCCGCACGCACCGTGCCGTTGAGCTCGTCGCTCTTCGTGATGGGGTGGCCGTCCGCCTCCACTACGATGTCGCCGGCACGCAAATCTGCCTTGGCTGCGGGGCTGCCGGAGGTCACAGAGCTAATCTCCACACCGCCGGAAATCAGCTTCGAGGAGCCGCTACCGGTGTCGGCGGGGCTGTTCTTAACGTTCGCACCCAGGTAACCGTGGGTGGCCTTGCCGTTAGCGATGATTTCGGAGGAGATACGCTTGGCGTAGTTCGAAGTAATCGAGAAGGCCATACCGTCGGCGGTACCGCCGTCCTGGCTGGCCTGGCCCTGCGCGTTAATGCCGACCAGTTCTCCCTTGAGGTTGACGAGCGGGCCGCCGGAGTTACCGTGGTTGATGGGGGCGTCAGTCTGAACCATGGGGATGTAATTCTGGCCCTTCTCATCGGCAGGCTGCACGCGGTTCGCGTTCGACACAACGCCGGAGGTGACCGTGTCGGTACGGCTGTAGGGTGCACCGAGGGCCACCACGACCTCGCCCGAGACCAGCTTCGAAGAATCTCCCCAGGTGATGGGCTGCAGGTCAAGTCCGGAAGAGTTAATCTTCAGGACGGCCAGATCGGAGGCTTCATCGCGCCCCACGATCTTGGCGGTGCGCACCGTACCGTCGTTCAGACGCACCTCAACGACGGAGGCTTCCCTGTTAGAGAAAACCACCACGTGGTTGTTCGTCAGGATGTGTCCTTCCTTGTCCAGAATGACGCCGCTGCCGCCGCCGGCAGTGCTCGACCCGTCAGATGCCACGATGCTAACGGTCGAGGGAAGAACCTTCTTCGCGGTCTCGGCGACGCCGGTGACAGTCGACGAGTTGCTGATATTGGAGCTCACCGATCCACGAGAGGAGCTCGAAGAGGAAGAACCGGCCGAGGCGGTGAAGGACCCGACGCCGGCGCCCACGCCGCCACCCACGAGGGCTGCGAGCACGGCCGCGGTGAGAACAACTCCGCCGCCGTAACGCTTGCTCTTCTCCGGGGCGGGGGAAGCTACCGTAGCGGTCGCACGATACCCGTAGCCGTTCTGAGGGTACGCCTGCGAGTAGCCGTTTTGGGAGGCCTGGTACCCGGCCTGCTGATAACCCTGGTAATTGGGTTGCCCGTTTACGCTCTGCAGAGGCCGTGTCGCGTCGGAGAGGCCGTCGTTGCCGCCCTGAGACCATCCGGTGTTCTGAGTCATGGGTTTGTTCTCCTTGAAGTCTACCCGTGCGTCGTTCGGGCGCACTATCTCTATCTACTGTAGAGGGTCTTTTGTGCCGTTCGATGCTTTTTCACTGTCGCTCAGCGTAGAGTTCCCTGGGAATTTTCTGAGTGTCGGCTTTCCCCGCGCTACCCGCGAAGTGCCCGCAAATGAGAATCTAGCGAACGGCAATCTACACAGCGGTGCCAGCCTCCACGCACAGCTGAAGCACAGAGAAGACCCGTAGCGTGGAGGGCAGATGATAAACGAAGGAGGAACTCCAGTGATTGCAACCATAATCTTTTGCGCCATATTGGTTTGCTCAATCGGCATCGGTGCCGGTGTGGTGGCCTGCTGCTCAGGCATGGTGTACCGCCGCCAGCAGGAGGAACAACTCCACGAGCGACACCAGAGCGCGGCCATCTCTAGATAGCGTTGGCCAAGACGACGGATAAGACTCTACCGTCGAACGAGTTTTCCGGTACGGGAGTTGAGAGACCCGTAACGGATGGGGGTGTATCCCCGAAAGTGTCCTTCGGCTCGGGTGAGGCCGAACCGGGACATATGTGTTAAGTGATGAGTGATGAGGATGCGGTCCCCACCCCGAATACGGGTGGGGCCGCTTCTTTGTTTGGGCTCGTACCTGCGTTAGCTCCGCGTCCCGGGCTCACCCGCTCCGCAGGATGGCTCGGGTATCGACTCTTAGTATGCGGCGGATTCACACGCTCCCGAGCACGGCGGGGCATGCTGGGCTATCGTAAAGACATGAGTACTTCCTGCGCCGCGTTCGCTCTTCTCGCCACGCTACCTTCGCTATCGGTGGCGGGCCCTGCACCCCTGTACACCCTCCTCGGGGGCGTACTCGCTATCACCCTTGTCGTTCTGCTGGTTAGCCTCCGTGCCCAGAAACGGCGGGGCAAAAACGACGCGCAGCAGAATCAGCGGGTGTCGCCTCCGTACAGCCCGTACCCGACGAGCACACCGCAGGCACCTCCCCATGCTCCGGGACAACCCCAGCACGGGTACCCTCCGCATGTTCAGCCTCCGCAGGCGCAGAACCAGCAGGGTCAGCCCGTCCGGGGTGCCGTCAGCTATCCGCAGCAGTACCTGCCGAATCCGCAGCCCTCGAGTGCCCCGCAGGGTACCGCCCCGGCTAACGACGCACAGCAGAACCGTGTTGAGAGCACCGCAGCGAAGCAGGGGGTGCCCTCCCCGCTCGCTCCCCTGCAGGTGGAAAACCCCGCGGGCGCTCAAGATGCCGGTGTGCGCGAAGAATCCCGGTCGGAGGAGGCCGCCGTTCGGCAGGAGGCCACTCTCCCGAACGGAACGGCTCAGCAGGAAGAAACTACGCAGAAGGACGAGGCCGACCAGCCCAAGCCTGCGCCTTCCGACCCTTTCTCTTTGAGCACCAACTTTAAGCTCATTCCCCCTCTAGAGAACGCGCAACGTAGCCGCTACCCCATGGTGCTTTCTGTCAGTAAATCAGAGGATGAGGTCTTTGCGCTGCCGTCGATTAGCGGTGTGCCGCAGCACCTGCTGGTCGGTACGCAGCAGAATCATGTTCCGCTGAACCAGCGTCAGCGCTGGGAACAGGTCAGTATCCTGGAGAACTACCTCATGCGTGCGGTCATGAACCTGCAGACGCTGGAGCGTGCGCAGGTGTCCCCGCTTCACAGTTTCAAGGAGACTGCCCAGGCTGACCGCGCGGTGCTTGCCACAGAGCTGGAAGAGACCATCCGAAAGTCTCGGCTGAAGCTGAGCGGGGCGCTGGAGTTCTATACGTCCCTGCCCCGTCTGGCGGAGGCCCCGGGCTCTTTCGCTTTTGCCCGCGACCACGCGCTCTCCCTGAGCGCCACCGTCATTGAAATGACGGAGCGGTGCTTTGAGCGTACCTTCCGGTGGCGCCTGCTGGAGGATAGCCTCCCGGATTCTTTGAGCGACCGTCTCTACGCGGTGCGTTATCTGCGTGAGAGCGCCCAGAAGCTGGCGGCTTTTGTGGAGCTGAGCGAATTTGACCGCGCCATGCAGCTTGCCGAGACCTGGAAGAAGACTGTTCGTAAGGATTCGAAGATCGATGAGGCCAAGGTCTGGAATGAGATGACCGAAGTCGCCTTTGACGTTCTGCCCGAGTTGCGAGAGCGGGCGTTGAAGGGCGTGCAGTCTACGTTGGAGTTTAGCGAGCTTTTCTACCGCACTGGCGAGGACGGTGTGCACCGTATGCTCCGCCCAGAGCAGCTGAGCGAGTTTGAGCTCAAGGGCGTGCAGTCCACGCTGGAAGAGCGCCTGGAGAAGGTGCGTCTTGAGCTTCAGGATGCGGAGTTCTGCGCCGCGGTCTTGGGCCTGCAGACGAACGCCGTCATTGAGTTCCTGGAGGAGCTTCTGCAGGTTGAGCGGGACGGCGTTCTGACCGAGATTGTGACCGATTTGCGGACGCTGGCTCGTGAATCGCCCGACCTTGCCGAGCAGCCTATCCAGACGTTGACGTTCAGCCGCGAACAGTACGCCCCGGATGGGGAGGATCTTCCGACCATTGGCGAGCGCATCCGTTCCCTCTCGAGTGTTCCCGAGGTTCTGGCGTTCGTGCACTACGAGGGACCGGTGCTTCTGACAGGCGTCTCGGATCCGTATAAGGCGTTTTCCGGGGAAGGCTCCTTCGAGGGTCTGCTTTCGGAGGAGAAGAGACTATCGTCCATGCCGCTGTCGGTGTTGCGCACCCAGTCGCGGCTTCTGCAGCAGGTGCTTCGCCTGCAGAATCTGCGTTTGAAGCTCGCGTGGGTGAGTAGCTGTAGCGGCTACATGCCCTTGAGCCTGGTTGAACGGTATTACGTCGGCCCCTCTGCCGGGGATGAGGATTTGAAGGAGCTGACCGAAAATATTGAGGCGCTCGCCGAGCTTCTGGACGCCCGTTCTAACTCCCAGGTGTATAAGGGCCGTGGCGTGCCGACTACGCCCTTTTTGTGGTCGCAGATGCGGAAGCAGGCAGATTGCAGTTCTAGGTTGCTGAATACCGTGCAGTTCTTAGGCTGGATGTTCGCCTCGTCTTCGCGGGTTAAGGTAGTGAACGGCATAGCACAGAGCATCCACGATGTTGATGCCGCTGAGGTAGTGGAGCACCTGATGAGCAACCTGAAGATTGCGCGTCGGCGCTAACTGGCTACATAACCGGTGGGCCGGGGTCTGGCGTGAGGCTGGACCCCGGCTTTCCTGTATAACCCTGGGAAGACGGTAAGCGGGTGGCAAACAACCGCACAATATTGTGGTCTTATTCGCTGAAGGCTTCGTATCATCAGGCCTTGGCCGCGGGGCAAGCTGCCGGGCTGTTAGCTGGGTCGGTTGCTGGGCCGCGGTTACACTAATAGTGTGACCGGTGTT
>NZ_KV814491.1:858657-913060 GCF_001813965.1 Rothia sp. HMSC072E10
TGACCAACCACGCCCCCGCGCGTTACTCTCGCAGCGTCTGCTAGTGGGAGCCGTTAGCAATCATGCCCCTTGACCAGTATTCGTGGCAGCAACAGGTCAAAACCCTCGAAAGCTACCTCACACGCGCTGTGCTGAACCTGCAGACGCTTGAGCGTGCGCAGGTTTCTCCCCTGCACTCCCTAAAGCAGACGCCGAACGCATCGAAGGAACTTCTCTCAGCTGAGCTGGAGCAGTCCATTGAGCAGAACCGCATGCGGCTTAGCGAAGCCCTGAAGTACTACGCTTCCCTCGCTAACCTCGAAGGAAAGCCGGATTCCTTCGCCCACGCCCGAGACCGTTCCCTCGCATTGGCGTCCTCAGTGGTGACGGAGACGGAGCGGTGCTTCGAGCGCCCCTTCCGTTGGCGTCTGCTGGAGGATCCCCCGCCCGCCGATGTGAACAACCGTCTCCACGCGGTGCGTTACCTGCGCGAGGGCGCGCAGAAGCTGGCAGCCTTCGCGGAGCGGAAAAATTACGATCTCGCGGTGGATCTCTCCCAGACCGTACTGGCTAACCGAGCTCAGCAGTATAAGGCGTCGAATGGCGGTGGGCTGGGTGAAAAGGATGAGAGCAGAAAGCTCTGGGATGCCACGATTCAATACGCTACGAATCTTCTTCCTGCTCTGCGCGAGCAGGCCCTGCTGCTAGTTCAGTCCGTATTGAAGTTCACCGATCCGTTCTACCGCACCGGTCGGGACGGCATCACCCGATTTTTGCGCGTCGAAGATCTGAACGAGTTTGAGCTGACGGGTATGCAAGCCACTCTCGAGGAGAGTCTCGATGCGGCACGCCTACAGTTGCAGGACGCCGAGTTCCTCGCGGCCGTGCTAGACATTCATGTGCGCGAGACCATCGAGGCGATGAACCTTATCCTCACGCTTGAGGGTGAGGGAATCATCGAGGAGATGACCGCCGACCTTCGCCTGCTGGCTCAGCACGACCCAAAGACCGCGGAACAGCCAATCATGATTCCCAACCATGTAGAGGATTGGGACCATCCCGGTCCCTATTCCCTTATCACAATCGGGAAGCGCATCCAATCGCTAACGGGGTTCCCCGATATCATCCGTTTCCTGCACTACGAGGGGAAGCTCTTGCTCGCGAATCCCGGCTCCGCGTCCCCGGATCGTCCCGAGCAGATACCCCTCCCTCTGCTACGGGCTCACGTACGTCTACTCCGCCAGACGGTACGTCTACATACCGTGCAGAGGCAACTGACCTGGCTCGTAAGTTGCGATGGATACCTGCCTCTTTCTCTCATCGAACGCACCGCTTGTGGCCCGTGCGCAGACGATACCGGGAGCGTTGGGGTGCTCCACACCGTTGAGGCGCTGGAAGACCTCATCGAGGCTCGTGAATCTTCCCGCCCCGTTGCGGCGGGTGCTTTCCCCTCGCTCCGCGACGCGTGGGAGCAGGCTCAGGAACTCATCCGTGAGGGTGAGAGAAGGCTGAGCACCGCCAAGATGCGGGGCTGCGCGCTCGTATCAACGGTGAGCGTCTCCGACGGAAAGACGAGTACCGTGTACGGCTCGGATGCTCGGGGCGTCCCGCATTACCTTCTTATGAATCGCAAGCAGGCAAGGGATTCTCACCGCTAACAGTCAAAGTAAACGATCAGTAAACAGAGTTCCAATATTCGGGTCATATTCGCTGAAGGCTTCGTATCATCGGGCCTTGACCGCGGGGCCGCGGTTACACTAATAGTGTGACCGGTGTTGAGGGTACGCAACGACCGCTACCTGCACGAACGAGCACATAAATACGTCACGATAACGGAGGAAATAGCATGACCAACCACGCCCCCGCGCGTTACTCTCGCAGTCAGCGCCCGCGCCTACGCACCGTAGTGGGTGCCACAGCGCTGGCAGCAGGTCTGTCCTTCGCCCCTGTCGTGGCCCCGGCCGGTTCGGCGTTCTTTACCGCCGCCGGCCCCTCGGCCGCACAGGCCGCTGACCCCATGCAGATTACCGGTACCCGCATCTACGACACCACGAATTCCCTGGGCAATACCTCCACGCTGAGCTCCAAGATTTCGGCTCTGTCGAAGAAGCACAACGTGGACCTGCACGTGGTGACCATCGATAAGTTTGAGAACCCCTCGGGTTCCCAAGCGTGGACCAAGGCCCTGGCCGCGAAGAACAACTGGGGCTCGGCCGATGTGGTGCTGGTGATTGCTACCGAAAGCCGCCAGGCGTATTTCCTGGCCGGTAGCACGAAGACCCTGTCGAGCGATCAGCAGACAAAGGTGTACCAGAACTACATCAAGCCGAAGCTGCAGAACAGCGATTACTCCGGCGCGGCGTTGGCCGCGGTCGAGGGGATCGAGGCTCAGAAGGGCGGTAGCTCTTCGAGCGTGGTGACCGGTGTGCTGGGAGTCGGTGCGGTGGCTGCCGTTGGTGGTGGCGTGTACGCGGCTCGTCGCCGTAAGCGCCGCAAAAACGCCCCGCAGCAGAACACCTATAACGCTCCCCGCCCGGTTCCGCGTCCGCAGGTCCCGGAGATTCCCCTGGAAGAGCTACGCACCCGCGCCGGTAGCGCCCTGCTGCAGGCCGACACCACGATGAGTCGCGCCAAGCAGGAGCTGGAGTTTGCGCGCGCCCAGTACGGCGATCAGCAGGTCGCCCGCTTCGAGGAGGAAATCGCCCGCGCCGAAGAACTGATGCGCCGTTCCTTCCAGCGCCAGCAGCTGCTGACCGATAGTATTCCCGACACCGAGGCGGAGCAGCGCGCCTGGTTGAGCGAGATTATCGATAATTCCCAGGCCGTGGCCCGCATCTCGCAGGAGCAGGACGCTCAGCTGGCCCAGATGCGCGACCTTGAGCAGCAGGCCCCCCAGGCCATCGCTGCGCTGAACGAGCACCTCCCGCAGGTGCGTAGCACGGTGGCGGAGTGCTCCGCCCGATACGCCCAGATGAAGGAACGCTACCTGCCCTCGGCTCTGGAGCCCATCTCGAAGACCGCTGCTCTGCTGGAATCGAACCTGGCTCTGTGCACCGATGAGCTTCAGAAAGCACAGCAGCTGGTGGATACCAACCGAGCCGAGGCCGTTGCACACCTGCGCTCTGCCGAGGAAGCCTCGGCACAAATTCTCGCGCTGTCCAATGCGGTGACGAACCGCAACAACGAGCTCAACGCGGCTCAGGAGGCTTTGAGTACCGACCTGCTGAGTATTCAGCGCGACGTGGCCGAGGCCAAGAGCCTGGCCATGTCCCAGGGCCGTTCCGACCTGGCCGCCGTGGCTGCCGGTATGGAAGCGGTCCTCGGACAGGTGACGCAGAGCTCCACCGCCCGCCCGAACGACCCGCTGGCCCTGGCCAATCAGCTGCGTCAGCTCTCGAGCGAGCTGGACAAGTCGATGACGGAAATGCGCGCCACCCGCGACCGTTCCCGCGCGGCAAGCCAGACCCTCGATCGCACCCTCCGCTCCGCGCACGCCGCGGTGACCGGTGCCCGCGGGTACATCGATAATCGTCGCGGCGCCGTGGGCCCCACGACCCTGACCGCGATCTCCGAAGCCGAACGTCACCTCATGAACGCCAACCGGATGCGTAACTCCAACCCGTTGGAGGCTCTGAACGAGGCCAACATGGCCCTTCAGCAGGCCAACGACGCGCAGAACCGCGCCGCCCGCGAGATGGGCCAGTTCTCCGAACGGTCCAGCGGTGGCGGCGGTAATAGCTGGGGTAGCGACCTCGCGAAGGGCCTGTTGCTGGGCGCCATCCTGAACACCCTGGGCTCCGGCTCAACCCACAGCTGGGGCAGCAGCTCCGGCTCCTCCTCCTCCGGCGGAGGCTGGAGCGGCGGCGGCTTCAGTGGCGGCGGTGGCGGCGACTGGGGTAGCGGCGGTGGCGACGGCGGTAGCTTCTAGTTCACCCAATTTACCCAAAGTTTAGATTGAGGTCATCGGGCGTGCATGGTTTTCACAGCCCACGCCCAGAAACCTCTCACATAATAAGTTGTACGGGCACGGCTCACGAGGAGCGTGGCGCTCCCCCGCAGCCCGTTGAACAGAAAGTAGGAAATCATGGCTAAGCAGACTATCTTCGGTCGAATCGCACAGCTGGCGAAGGCAAACATCAACGCCCTGCTCGACGCTGCCGAGGACCCGCAGAAGATGCTGGACCAGATGGTTCGCGACTACACCAACAGCATCCGTGAGGCAGAGGCCGCCGTCGCCCAGACCATCGGCAACCTGCGACTGCTGGAGAAGGACCACGCAGAGGACCTCAAGGAAGCCCAGGAGTGGGGCGCCAAGGCTCTGGCCGCCTCCAACAAGGCAGATGAGCTTCGCACCGCTGGCGACACCGCTAACGCTGACAAGTTCGACAACCTCGCCAAGGTTGCTCTGGGCAAGCAGATGCAGGCTGAGAAGGCTGCACAGGCCCTCGAGCCCCAGCTGGCTTCCCAGACCCAGGTCGTGAACCAGCTCAAGGACGGTCTGGACAAGATGCGTACCAAGCTCGACGAGCTGAAGTACAAGCGCGACGAACTGACCTCGCGTCAGAAGACCGCCACCGCTCAGAGCCAGGTCAACGACGCTCTGAAGGCCTTCGACGTGATGGACCCGACCAGCGAAATCTACCGTTTCGAAGAGAAGGTCCGCCGCGAAGAGGCACGCGTCATCGGTCAGCAGGAGCTGGCATCCTCCTCGCTGGACGCACAGTTCAACACCCTGGAGGAGATGGGTCGCCAGAACGAGCTCGACACCCGCCTGGCCGAGCTGAAGGCAAAGCAGACCCCCGCTATCGGTGGCGACACCCCCACCCAGACCCTCTAATCCGGTAGCGCGCCGATAGGCGCCTCCCTGTAGGTCACATACAAGAACCGCCCCGCTCCTGAAAAGGAGCGGGGCGGTTCTTTATGCTTTAGGAGCCGTACGCCTTAGTTAGCGTAGATGTACAGGTAGCCTGCCATAGCGTCACGGGTGATGGCTGCCGAGGAGGTCGAGCCGGTACCGATGCCATTCGAGGCGGTCCAGGCCAGGGCCTGCGATGCGTAGCCGCCCTGAGCCTGTGCCGGGGAGCCGGCCGCACGGTACATGAACTCGGCCATGGTGGACTCGGTGACGGCTTCCAGGGGACGGAAGTCGCTACCGGTGATACCCTGCTGGCTCAGCCAGTAAATCTCCTTGTACGCGGGGTGGTTAACCGGAACGTCGCTGAACGGCGAAACGGCCGGTGCGTTCACGGCGGGGCGACCAGCCACGCGGTACAGGTAGGTTGCCAGCTGCGCACGGTTGACCGACGCGTTCGGGCGGAAGGTGCCGTCCGCGAAGCCGAGCATGATGCGGTGATCAGAGTTCCAGCTGATCTCGTTGTAGTTCGGGTTCGAGTCGGACAGGTCGCTGTAGCCCAGCGCGGGGGTCTTGCCCGCGAAGTCCAGAGAGGAGGCCAGGATGTGCGGCAGGTCGTAGTCGTGGTGGCTGAAGCCGTCAATCAGCTTCACGCGGGCGTCAGAGAAGCCTGCGCCAAGGTATGCGTTGTAGCCGGACTCGACGGCGCCTCGTGCGCTCCAGGTAACGGGGTTGGTGTTACCGGAGGTGTCATTCGCGCCAACCCACCAGTACATCGGGGATGCCTTGGTGGTTGCGTCAGCGTCCACTGAGCCGTCCGAGTCGCCGCCTGCGACCATGATGGAGCCGCCGCCCTGACGCCATGCGGTGTTGTGATCGGTCAGCTCGTAGGTGATGAACTCGGCGCCACCGGAGTAACCCATGGTCCACACCTGGGATGCGTCCAGGTTGTTTTCGCTCACGAAGGACTTCGCGAAGGAGCGGAAGAACTCGCCGTTGGTGTCCATGTCTTCCCACCAGGTGATGCCGTCGCCGGATGCGTTGGTGTCCGGGGAAATGACCGGTACGAACACCATGTTGCGGGCGTTCGCGATCTTACCCATGGCGGCGAGCATGCCCTCGTCGGGGGTGTAGACCTTGGACTCGTCACGCTGCCAGTAGTCACCGTCGAAGTAGAAGACCACTCCAACGGGCTTGGAGTAGTCCAGGTTGTTCGCGTACACGTGGTACTGCGAGGTGGTGCCGGCCGGGGAGGTGTAGCTCTGGTAGGTTGCGGAGCTCATGGTGCGGGCACGCTGGGTGCTCTGCTGCTTCTGCTCGGTCTTCTGCTCAGCCTTGGGAGCGGCGGTTGCTTTACCCTTGGTGAGCGAGTTGCTCAGGATCTGCGAGAAGTTGTAGTCGAAGTGGCCCGAGCCGTTCAGAACGGTTGCGGAGGCGTTGGTGTAGCCGGCGTTGCGGTAGGCGTTGTAGCCGCCCTCAACGGCGCCTCGTGCACTCCAGGTCTGCGGGTAGGTCTCGCCGGTGCCGTCGTTCGAGTTTGCGTACCAGAACATCGGCTGGGACTTCAGCGCTGCGGAGGGGGTGCCCTCATCCAGGCCACCGCCGGCGACCATAATGGAGCCACCGCCATTGCGCCAGGTCTGGGGCTTGGTGTTCAGCTCGTAGGTGATGAACTCGGCACCACCGGAGTAACCCATGGTCCACACGTTGGAGGAATCCACGCCGTTAGCCGCGATGAAGGAGGAAGCGAAGGAGCGGAAGAACTCACCGTTGCGCTCCATGTCCTCCCACCAGGTCACGCCAGCATCGTAACGGTTGGTGTCCGGGGAGATGACGGGCACGAAGAGCATGTTCTGTGCAGCGGCGGAGGCAGCCATATCTGCCAGTTCACCGGAGGGGTCGTAGACCTTGGACTGGTCGTTGCGCCAGTAGTCGCCGTCGAAGTAGAAGACCACGCCAACGGGCTTGGAGAAGTCCACGCCCTCAGCGTACACGTGGTACTGCGAGGTGGTGCCCGCCGGGGAGGTGTAGGACAGGAAAGTCTGGTTGGTGCGGGTTGCGGGAACGGTGCTGCCGGCAACGGTGGACTGTGCCGCTTGAGCGGTCTGGGCGTTAGCAACCTGCGAGAGAGTGGGCTCGGTGACCACGGGAGCGGTCTGGGTAGCCTGTGCCGAGGGGGTGGTCTGTGCAGACTGGAAGGTTGCAGGAGTAGCCTGCTCGGTCTGTGCTGCCTGAGTTGCCTGTGCGATGTAGGTCTGCTGGATGGGCTGGACCTGGTTGGTTGCGGGAGCCTCAGCCTGCTGGCGAACCTGCACAGCCACCTGCGAAAGAGTAGACTGGGCGGTCGCGGTAAAGAGCGAGCCCTGGGGTGCGCCGCCGGGGATGTCCTGTACGACGGGAGCGAACGCGGATGCGGGAGACAGCAGGGTGCTACCGAGCACGGTGGGAACGGCAATAGCCGCGAGAGAGCCTGCCTTAACGGTGCGGGGGCGAAGTGCCATGGGGTGTCCTCGTTGTTGGTGTTTCTGGGGCGTGAACGCCCGTGAGTGGTTGAGTGATAGGTGATCTATAGGTGAGAAGCCTATAGGCGGTCGGCCTGCGGTTTTGGCACCGCTTTGGTTTGTCCATCACCATCCCGTGCTCGTGGCGGGGATGTCCTCATGCGATGGTTTGTGCGGGGTCAGTCCGATGACCTGCGCGGCGGACCGTGGTAACCATGTACTCAAAGCTACCAGGTCAAAAAGCCTTTTCTAACGGTTTTTTGGAGCATTTTTACCCCCTCGCAAAATACTAACCCTAAGCCTAAACTTTTTCTAAGGTTTAAGTTGAGAATGACATGGGTTCAACCGACGGTTGAATGAGGGGTTTTGCCTTGATTTTTCGCGGTTTTTGAGCGTTTTTTGAGCTCTATTCAAAAACATTCACTCCAGGCTTTAGAGTTTTATTGTGAGGACAATCACTTTCCGGGTTAATTTTTGCGGTTTTTAGCCATTTTTGCACCAAAATCCGCAGAATTCCGGGGTAAATCGACTGATTTCTCAACCGGGAATATAGAGAACATATCGCATATTCCGATTCTGGCATGAGGTAAAAATGTCCTTTCGGGGAGTTCATAGCAGCTCACCGGCCTCCATGCGCACGATTCCGAGTGCCTCGACAAGGAAGCATTTTGACTCCTTCGAACTCCTTCGAGGAGCCGCCCCGAAGCCCCAATTTTTCCCCACCGCCAATCCGATCACTACTGGTCCGGCTGGCAAACTCAGAGAATTTGGAAAGAGGAGAAGAGAAGCTGGAGGGAGAAGAGCGGGACATGCTGGACCGATCAACGAGCACGGGGATAAGGGCCAGCAAGACACCCATCTGCGACCACGAGATTTCGGAACAAGTTAGAGACGACAGAGCCCCCCCCAGAGACAGGTAGGGAGCTCCCGCTAGACGCCTATGTCGAGGTAACTGCGCCGAGGCGGTTTGCGTCAAGATGAATTGCGTCAAGATGAATTGCGTCAAGAGACTATACCGAGACAGCCGCATCAAGTACGGCATGGGGTGCAAACCATTGCGCACAGCGCAGACCCCTCCGGTTAGCCGAGCCGGGTTCGATACAGGGTGCAAACCATCGCGTGCAACACGCCCTCTCCCCCGCTCAGCCAGGTCACGCTCTGCCATATCGGAACTCAATCAAATCGGGGCCGTATAGCCGGCATCCAACCGGTCAGTGCCCAAACATTCAAAGGGTCGGGGTAAAGAACCGTACGGTCATAGCTAGAATCGACAGCGCCGCCGATTCCGGGCATAAAAAACGGGCATAAAAAAACTCCCGATAGCTAAGCTATCGGGAGTTATCCGTTGCGGGGACAGGATTTGAACCTGCGACCTCCGGGTTATGAGCCCGGCGAGCTACCGAACTGCTCCACCCCGCGGCGACTCATATAACTATACAGACCTTGGGGGACCTTCGCAAATTAAAAACATAATTTGTGGCGGATTGCACATTACGGGGTCTCTGATGCCCTCGGCAAGTCCCGCATCGCCGCTCAGAGCGCTCCGAGCCAAATGGGCGGGTGCAGGCAGACGTCACGGTTGCAGAGAACGAACGAGACGCATAAGGTGGGGCCTCTCCCCCGTGTGGAGGAGAGGCCCCACCTCATGCGCAATGAAGGCTCCGGGCACGCTCAGCAGCCCGAGGAACTGCTCGCCAAGGCCTCCGGCCTAGCGAGAGGCACTAGCCGAAGCACTTGCAGAAGCACTTGCGGATGCGTTCGGCGAAGCGTTAGCCGAGGGGCTGGCCGCCGCGGAGGCAGAGGCGCTCGGAGTTGCCGAGCCCTTGTTCTGCGCTTCCTCGGCCGCCAGGGCCTTCTTCACGGCCGCTTCCAGACGCTTCTGGGCCTCACCGTAGGCGGCCCAGTCACCCTTCTTCATCGCGGCGTCGCTATCGCTCATAGCCTTCGAAGCCTCGTTCAGAGCCTGCTTCAGTTCGGATTCGTTCGAGCCCGACGAAGACGAGGAACCCGAAGAGGAAGCAGAAGCCGAAGGAGCCGGCGAAGCCGTGGCCGAGCCGTCCAGCTTAGCGCCCGAAGAGCCACCAAACACCTGGTTCAGGGCCTCCTCCAGAGTCGGAGCGAAACCGACCTTATCGCCGAAGCTCACCAGCACACGCTGCAGGCGCGGGTACTTCGCGTCACCGCTGGACTGCACGTACACCGGCTGAACGTACAGCATGCCGCCGCCCACCGGCAGGGTCAGCATATTGCCGTTAATAACCTCAGAAGAACCGCGGCGCAGCAGGTTCAGCTGGTTCGAGACCTCGGCATCAGAGTTGAAGATATTCTGAGCCTGACCCGGGCCGGGAACCACCGAAGAACGCGGCAACTCCAGCAGACGTAGCTTGCCGTAGTCGGCGCTACGCTCGCCATCCTTACCGGTACCGGCGTCGCCGTTAGCGGCCAGGAAGCCGTACATCACGTTACGAGAGTTCGAATCGCTCTGCTGAGGAATGAACGTCGTCGTCAACGAGAAGTGCGCACGAGAATCGCCGGGCATCTGCAGGGACAGGTAGTACGGCGAAATCGGCTGGTTACGATCATTGGTCGGGTCGTTCGGAATCGACCAGACATCGTCACCGGCGTAGAAGCTGTGAGCGTTCGTCACGTGGTACTTATTCAGCATGGTGCGCTGAATATTGAACATGTCGGTCGGGTAACGCACGTGGCTCATGAGCGAAGCGTTCATCTCGTGATAGCTCTTCACCGTGCCGGGGAAGACGCTCTGCCAAGCCTTGAGCACCGGATCTTCCTCATCCCAGGCGTACAGGGTCACCGAGCCGTCGTAGGCGTCCACGGTGGCCTTCACCGAGTTACGGATGTAGTTCACCGACTTCGAGCGCTGAGCCCCCGCCGCGGTGGCAGAATCCTGCGAGCTGCCCTGCGCGTAGGGGAACTGGTCGCTCGTCGTGTAGGCGTCCACGATCCACTGCACGCGGTTATTCACGATCGCCGGGTACGGCTTGGAATCCACCGTCAGGTACGGGGCCACCTTGCGCACGCGGTCCAGCGGGTTGCGTTCGTACAGAATCTGTGAGCCGTCGCGCACCGCATCCGAGAGCAGAATGTCGGAAGACTGGAACTTAATCGCGTAGGACAGGCGGGCCAGCAGCGAATCGACGCGGGGGCCGCCGTTACCTGAGAAGGTGTACTTCGCGTCGGAGGCGTTCGTCTCGTCAGCAGAGAGCGGACGGTCCAGCTCCAGGGTGTCGCCCCTACCGCCCACAATCGAGTACTCCGGCGAGCTCATGCCGAAGTAGATGCGCGGCTCGTAATCCTCGCTCAGGGTACCGGTCGCCTTAATGCCGGACTGCAAGAACTTGGGGTTACCCGCCGAATCCACCTGGTTACCGTACGCGGCAATCACGCCGTAGCCGTGGGTGTACACCACGTGGCGGTTGTACCAGGAATCGCCGTTGGTCTGCGTGGGGTTCAGCTCGCGGGCCGCCAGCACGGTGTCCTGCGTGGTGTTACCCACGGTGTAACGGTCCACCGCCAGCTGCGACTCGAAGCGGTAGTACGGGCGGAACTGCTGCATCTGCGCGAACGCGGAGGAAACTACGTTCGGATCCAGCAGACGAATGTTCGCGATGGTCGCGCTCGAAGAGCTCAGGGCACCGGCGCGAGTGTCGATGGTCGCGTCGTACGGGGTGGTCTCAATCTTGTCCAGGCCGTAGGCATAGCGGGTCGCATCAATATTGCGCTGAATAAACTGCGACTGCGCGCCCTGCTCGTTCGGAACCACCTGGAAACGCTGCACAACCCACGGGTACAGGCCACCGGCCACCAGCGATACGACCGCCAGCATTGCGGTGCTAATCAGCGGCAGACGCCAGTGATTCTTCACCGCGGCAGCAATGAACATGAACGACACCAGCAACGCAGAAACCGCCAAGATGGCGCTCACGGGAATGGATGCGTTCACGTCCGTGTACATGGCGCCGGCCCACCGTCCGGCCTGCTGCTGGGTGGACGAGTAACGGTCCAGCCAGAAGCTCACCGCGCGGGTCAGAACAAACACGACGGCAAGCACGGCCGCGTGGCGGCGGAAAGCGTGAGTCGTGGTCACGCCGCCCGGCTGCACCTTAATGCCGCCGTAGAAGTAGTGCATGAACAGGCCGGCCACCGCGGCGAGCGCCACGGAGGAGGTCACCAGCGACACCACCACGCGCAGGAAGGGCAGCACAAACACGAAGAAGCCGTAGTCCAGGCCGAATTCCGGGTCGGTCTTGCCGAAAGACTGCTGGTTGAAGAAAAGGGCGACCGTGCTCCACTGCGACATCGTTGCCGAGGCAATAAACAGGCCCAGTAGCAGCGGAACCGCAATCAGCAAAAGCTTACGCGCCTTATCCACGCTCTCGTGGTAGCGGCGCATGCTATCCTCGGCACGCTGCTGGCCGAACACGTCGCGGAGCATCTGCTCGGTCGCATCCGAGGCGCTCGTCGGGACGCTCTGGTTCGGGCCGGCCTCATCCTTCGCGTTCTGCTCGCGGGTGGCGGGCAGAACATCCGCGTGGCGGACCGCGTAGGTCATGGAGGCCCACAGCGGCAGGGCCACCACGAGGGCGGCCACCACGAACACCGCGGCCTTCAAAAGAATCTGGGTGGTGAAGACGGTGCTATAGCCCAGCTGGTCAAACCACAGCCAGTCCGTGTACACCTGGGATAGTCCCACAAATGCGGCAATCAGAACCGCGACAACCACAATCGTCATCAGTAGAGGGCTGCGACGCTTCTTTGCTCGTTCCTTCTTCTGTGGGCGTGGGGTCTTATCGGTCGACTCAGACACAATTCCTCGCTCATCATTTCAAAATGTTCTTTACCTTAAGTATCGCAGAGGTTGGAGGAACGAACGTTGACATGACGTCAGAGGAGGGGTCGTTCGCCCACTATTCGCACACACGCTCACCGGTCGCGAGGCGGTCACCGCGCATAACGAAGGCCCCGGCTCGAGTGAGCCGGGGCCCGAAGCCTCCCGGAGGGAAGCGCCCGCGTTCGTCAGGGGTTGCCCGTTAGAGCTGCACGTTAGGATCCGCAGCGCGGCAGCGAATCATCGGGGGCGCCAGACTTAATGGCGCCCACGACCTGCACCGCCTCGTCCAGCGTCGAAACCGGGACCACCACCATCGTGCCGCGCACCTGGCCGGCATGGTAGTAGTTGAGCATCGAGGGGTCCTGCTCCTGCATCTTCAAGACCGAATCACAATTCTCCTTGGGGGCCAGGAAGTAGCGCGCACCGTAGCGGCCCGTTGCCAAAATCTTGTACTTGATGCCGCCAATCGCGCCAACATTACCGTTCGCATCAATCGTGCCGGTACCCGACACGTAGCTGCGGTAGGGGTCGCCGCCGGCATCCTCGTCTGCCAGCAGGGTGCCCTCACTCAGCTTATCCACCGTGCCGAGGGCCAGCATCAGGCCCGCGCTCGGGCCGCCCACGCCGTCCAGGTTGTACTGCACCTGCGCCGGCAAATCGTAGCTCTGCTTCAGGCTGATGCCCACGACCCAGCGGTCACCCTCGGCCGAACGCACCGGGTTCAGCGTCACCGTGCGCTGCTGGCCGTCGCGCTCAACCGTCACCTGAATCGGCGAGCCGTTCGAGGCGTTCACCGCCTGCGATACGTCTTTGAGGGTGGTGATCTGCTTGTCCCCCACCTTCAGGAGGCGGTCGCCGCTCTCCAGCACGCCCGCCGCGGGAGAACCCTCAACGGTCGTGTTCACCAGCACCTTCTCGGTCACCTGCATCTTCAGGTGACGCATGGCCGCGACCTTCGCCTGCGTCTGCGAATCGGCCATCTGCGCGCCGGTCTCGGCCGTGGCCGTCTCGTGGCTCACGTGCGGGTACAGGGCGTCGGTGGGCACCACGAGGCTGCGGTTGCCGTCAAAAGCCAGCCACCCGTAGAAAGCCTCCGCGCCGGACAGCTCAGTGTACGGGCCGCCCGCCACCGACACCGTGGTCATGTTGAGCTTGCCGTAGGTCTTATAGCTGGGGGCGCCCGAAACCTCGATGACGTCCTTATCCTGGTAGGTGCCGAGCACGTCAAAGAGCGGTCCGGGGCCCTCCTTCACGTACGAGCTGGGCAGGACAAACGCACCGGCCAGCAACGCGCAGGTCGCCACGGCGCTCACGGAACGCAGGTTCAAGCGGCGCTCGCGGCTACGCGATCCGTGCTTACGGCGATGAGCTGAGGACTCGGCGGAAGCCTTCGATGAGGACTTCTCGGATTCAGACGGTGAGGTGGGCTTAGTCATGTTTTCTAGACTACCGGATGAACGCCCTCATCAACACACCTTTTCTGGCCGGTCCCTCGGCTAGAGCTAAGGTCGGGGTCAAACCGGGCGAAGACCCGCTTGTGAGCCCTCAGCTGATTAAGGCGCATCCGAGGCGCCGACACGGGAAATTCACAGCAAAAATCGGTAGGCTGGACAGCGAGCGGGCCGGCTGTGCCCACCTTCGGATTAGGAAAGGTTTCAGATGTCTGATCACCACCACGGCGACGCCTCCAACGAGCGTGACCCCCTCGAAGAATTCCTGAAGAAGATGCAGGAGCAGGGCTTCGACCCCTCCGCAGGGGCAACCGGCCAGGGCGGTAAGGGCGCCTCCTCCAACGCACAGAACCCCTTCGGCGCGCTCTTCGGTGAGGGCGGGCAGAACCCCTTCGGCATTAACATCGATCCCGAGGACCTCAAGAACATGGGCATGAGCTTCGACCCCGCTATGCTGCAGGGCATGTTCTCGCAGGTGCAGGCCATGTTTGCCGGCGCATCCGACGAATCCAGCCCTAGCGGCGTGAACTGGACCAACGTCAAGAATCAGACCCGCCAGATGCTCGCCTCCATGGGCGAAGACCCGGCGGTTCCCGAAAACCTCAAGCGCGCCGTCGAGGACGCCGCAAACCTGGCCGACCTGTGGCTGGATGCGGTCACCTCCATCGAGCGTCACAACCTGCCCGTGCAGGCCTGGTCCAAGGCCGAGTGGGTTGAGGAGTCCTTCGACTCCTGGCGCGAAATGGTCGAGCCCGTGGCCGCCGAGGTCACCCAGGCCATGGTCATGCCCGGCCCCGCGGACGAGCTGCCCGAGGAAATCGCCGCCATCTTCAACAGCGGGTTCCTGAACAACGTTGGCGCCATGATCTTTGGCGCGCAGATGGCCCAGGCCCTCGCGAAGCTCGCCGGTGAGGTGTACTCCTCCACCGATGTGGGCTTCCCCCTCGCCCCCGGCCACTCCGCACTGCTGCCCAACGGCTACCAGCAGCTCGCGGACGACATCGAGGTGCCGCCGCAGGAGGTTCTGCTCTACCTGGCCGTTCGCGAGGCCGCGCTGATTCGCCTGCACAAGGCCAACCCCTGGCTGCGTGAGGACCTGGTCCAGCTCGTTGCCCGCTTCGCCCGCGGCATCCGCGTGGACATGAACCGTATGCAGGACGCCGCCTCCCAGGTGAACATGAACGACCCCGAGGCCGTTCAGGAGGCCTTCGAGGGCGGCATGTTCAGCCCCCAGCGCACCGAGGACCAGGAGCTTGCCGTTCAGCGTCTCGAGGGTCTGCTGGCCCTCATCGAGGGTTGGGTGTCCGTCGTGACCGAGGACGCCACCCGCAACCTGCCCAAGGCCCCGCAGCTGACCGAAATCATGGCCCGCCGCCGCATCGACGGCGGCCCCAGCGAGCAGGTCTTCGAGAACCTGGTCGGCCTGCAGCTGCGCCCGCGCCTGGTGCGCGAGGCCCAGCAGTTCTGGCGCTGGTACGAAAGCTCCCACGGCATCGAGGCCCGCGACGGCCTCTGGGACACCCCGGAGACCCTGCCCACCCCCGCCGAGCTGGAAGACTTCACCGCATACGATGCGCGAATGAACGAAATCAGCCTGGACGACGTGGACTTCGAGTCTGAGCTGCAGAAGCTGCTGGACGGCGGCTTCGGCGAGGCTCCCGAAGAGAAGTAACCGCGGGGACTAACCCGGTAGACCGGCAAATAATACTGAAACCTCGAGCGGGGGTGGCTTGTGAACACACAAGCCACCCCCGCTCGAGTATTTCCGGCTGGTTCTGCCGGTTTGTTTTTTGCTTATTAGTTTTCGGAAAAAGCCCTAGCCGGCGCTGTTTTCGCCGCGCTCGCCGCGCGAGCCTTCGGCCCGCGAGCGCCCCATCGCGTACCCGTCCAGGAAGGCGCGGGCACGCTCCAGCTGCGGGTAGCGGGCCTCCAGGGTGCGGAAGGAGCGCGAATGATTCGGCTGCAGCAGATGGCACAGCTCGTGGTGCACCACCGAATCCAGCGCGTACTCCGGAACCCCCTGCAACTCCGAGGAGATGCGAATCTGCGCGGTCGCGTAGGTCGCCGAACCCCAGCGCTGACGCTGGTTGCTCACCCAGCGAATCGAGAGCCGTTTGAACTGCTCGGTGCCCTCCAGCTCCGGCAGGTAGGCGCGCACCAACAGGCTGGCCCGCTCGTGCAGGTACTCGTCGGTGACATTCAGCTGCGCGGCGTGCTCACGGCGGGCGGCGCGACGCTGAATACGCGGCAGCAGGCGGGCAATATGCTCGTCTATCTCCTCGCTCGTGCTCGCGGCGGGAATGAGCAGGCGGTACGCGGGGTTGCCGTGCTCGTCCACGCCGTCGCGCTGCATGCTGATGGTGCGGGTGCGGCGGGCCGAGCGGACCAGCTCAATCTGCGGGCAATCCGCCGTGGCCGGCAGAATCTCTCGTTTAAAACGCTGAGCCATAGTCCTCTCCCTTCTGGTGACGGCCCTGCGAGCGGTTCCCGTACGAGTGGTTCCCGCGCGCGCCGCGGGCCGCTCCTCCGTAGCCGCTCGAGTAGCCGCTTGCGGCGGGGCGGCGGCGCTTGGCCGGGTCGATGTCATCCAGGAAACGCGAGCGCTTACGCTGACCTCTGCCGCCCACGGTGCGGGTCATGGTCCAGGTCAGCCACAGGTACTTGCGGGCGCGCGTGATGCCCACGTACAGCAGGCGGCGCTCCTCGTCCACCTCATCCGGGGTGGTCGCGAAGGTGATGGGCATGAGGCCCTCGTTGAGGCCGCACAGGAACACGGCATCCCACTCCAGGCCCTTGGCCGCGTGCAGGGAGGCGAGGGTTACGCCGTTCATCTGCGGGGCCTCGTTGAACTCGCTACGGTGGTTCAGGGTCGCCACGACCTCGTGCATGGTCAGCGGCAGCGGCTCGGGCACACCAGGGCGCGGGTTGGCGCGGTGCTCCTTCAGCTGCTCCTGACGGTTCTGCGCCATCATGTCGACCATGTGCACGAGTGCGGCGAGGGATTCCCACTTCTGGCGGGTGGCGCCTCCCGAGAGGGGGCCCTCCTCCTTGTAGCCGAGGCCGCCGAGCACATCGCGGGTGTAGCGGGTGACGTCTTCGGTGCCGTCGGTGGACTTGGCTGAGCCGCGCAGGGCGAGCATGGCCTGCTTGACCTCGGGGCGTTCGAAGAAGCGCTCCGCGCCGCGCAGCTGGTACGGGATGTGGGCGGCGGACAGTGCCGACTCAATCGCCGCCGATTGGGCGTTCGTGCGGAAGAGCACCGCGATCTCGGCGGGGGCCACCCCCTCCTTGTCGATGAGGTCGCGAATATCCTCGGCGATGCCGGCGGCTTCCTGCTCGTCGTCCGCGTAGCCGAACCACTCCACGTCCACGCCGGGGCCGCGCTGAGACATCAGTTCCAGCGGCGGTGCCCAGGAGTGCGGGCTCGAGTCGGGGTGCGGGCGGCGGGCGGCCAGCAGGCGGTTCGCGAGCTCCACCACCTGCGAGTGGGAGCGGTAGTCGCGGGTCAGCTTGACCGTGTGCGCCCCGCGGTAGCGTCGCGGGAACTCCAGCAGGTAGCGGCTGGTCGCGCCGGTGAAGGAGTAAATCGTCTGGGAGGCGTCGCCCACCACGCAGATGTCGTCGCGGCCGCCCAGCCACACGTCAAGCAGGCGCTGCTGCAGCGGGGAGACGTCCTGGTACTCGTCCACCACGAAGTGGCGGTACTGCTGGCGCACGGTCGCGGCGAGCTTCTCGTCCTCCTCGAGCATGGCGATGGTCAGTAGCAGCACGTCCTCAAAGTCGATGAGGTTACGCTCGTCCTTGAGATCTTCGTAGGCTTGGAAGATGCGCTGCATGTTCTGCGGGGTAATCGCCGAGGGCAGCTGTTTCTCGCTCAGGCGCTGCATGAGGGTGTCGGGGGTGAGCAGCTGAACCTTCGCCCACTCAATCAGCGAGGCCAAATCGCGCAGCAGGGAACGGTCTGTGCTGATGCGCAGACGGTTCGCGGCCTCGGTGATGAGCGCCGCCTTGTTCTGCACGATGGAGGGGAAGGTGCCGCCCACGACCTGCGGCCAGAAGTAGGTGAGCTGGCGCAGGGCCGCCGAGTGGAAGGTGCGCGCCTGCACGCCGAACGCGCCGAGCTGCTGAAGGCGGGTGCGCATCTCTTCGGCCGCGCGCAGGGTGAAGGTCAGGGCGAGCACGCGCGGGCCCTGGTAGCGGCCGATCGCGATGCCGTAGGCGATGCGGTGCGTAATCGCGCGGGTCTTGCCGGTGCCGGCACCGGCAAGCACGCGCATGGGCCCGTCGAGCTCGGTGGCGACCGCGCGCTGGTCGGGGTCGAGGCCCGCGAGGATATCGTCAGCGGAGAGTGCGTGCTGCGGCTGCGGGGGTAGTGCGGTCATCGTTCTCCATCGGGGCTCGGCGCGGTTGCTGGATTCTGCTGAATCTGTGCTGGTTCTGCGGGCTGGGCGTACGGGATGTACGGGGCGGGGCCGGGAAGGTCGGCGCCGCTATTGCCCGGTCTTCCATTGTATTCCCTGCCGAACATCGCAGCAGGCCCGGGTGGGTGCCCGTTCACCGAGAACCTGCCCCTTCACTGCGCTCCACCCGCAGGGGAACCGCAGGGAACCGGCCGCGGCGGCTACTTGCAGGCGGCCGTGCGCGGACGGCGAAATGCGTGGTGATGCGTTCCCCCGGGATTCCGCCCGCCGGCAGGCCGCGCATCACCCAAAACTTTCTTCACTAGTCAGCATAAACATACGGTGAAAGGCTCGGGGTGCTCACATGGTTTGGTAACCTTAACCCGTGACTTTATCTCCCCTTCAGCTTGCAGCTATCGTCTCTGCCGGAGTGCCCGGAATCTACCCCGTCGGCGCCGAGGCGGTCCGCGAAGATAGCGGCGACTTCGACTCGGCAATCATCGCCGATTCGGCCGGTCGCCGCTGGCGTGTGCGCGCCCCGCGCCGTCCCGATGCCAGCATGCGTCTGGAGGCCGAGCACCTCATCCTGCAGTCCTTCAGCCCCGGCCTGCGCGCCCGCCTGCCCTTTGCCGTGCCCACGGTCGCCGGCATCGTGCCGTACGCCGGCGGCAACGTTTTCGTGTACACGCACATCCCCGGCTCCGTCTACGACGTGGACCAGCTTGCCGAGCTGAGCCGCCGCGAGGTCGCTCAGGGGCGCCCCTCCCTGGCCGCGATTATCGCCAAGGATATTGCCACCCTGCACGTGATGCCCGAGGACATCATCTACGAAGCCGACCTGCCCTCCTACTCTTCGGAGCAGATTCGCCGCCGCAAGATTGCCGAGCTCGAGCGCGCCGCCGCTACCGGCAAGGTGCCCGCCGACCTGCTCGCGCACTGGCAGGCGGTCCTCTCCCCCGGCCCCATGTGGCAGTTCCGCCCGCGCGTGGTGCACGGCGATATGGGGGCCGAGAACCTGGTGCTGGAGGTGACCCCCTCCGAGGCACGCATCGTCGAGGTGACCGGCTGGTCCGACGTGCACGTGGGCGACCCCGCGCAGGACTTCGCGTGGCTGTACTCGTGCGAGGATATCGACTTCACCGACGAGGCCGTGGAGGTGTACCGTCAGCAGATGCCACAGCTACCCGACGCCTACCTGGCGCAGCGTGCGAACTTCTACGCCGAGTTCGCGGTGGCACAGTGGCTCACCCACACGGTCGAGACCGACGATAAGGACGGCGCAACCCACGCGGTATCGATGCTCCTGGATATTCAGGACGATCTGCGTTCCTCGGGCGAGCTGCTCGGCCAGGAGGACACTCCCCCGCTCATGAGCGGACCGCAAGACTAGCAGAGCTGGGCTCGTTATTGGGTAGCCCGTTATTGGACGGCGGCCGCATGAGCCCCTCAGTGAACGCCGCCGAGCCGCCGAGCCCCCCCCTATTCTTTAAGATTCATTGGCCCCCGGGAGCCTGCTTCGCGCAGACCCCCGGGGGCCATGAACATACTAATGGAGCGCTTTTCCGGAGGATTTAGGGCGTTCCCACCGAATTTTTTCAATGTATTTTCCAACACATTTTGAGCGCCTGTTCTGCATTTTTGTGCACGAAAAATTGCAATTAAGGGTGAGAGTTGAAGGTGTGATTTATACAAGAACACACCTCTTCATGCAGAGTTTATTCGCAAAATCCCACACAACCCAAACACCCAGAACAGGACTCCACAAGGCTTCAATTTCACCTTGAAACATGCTCAAAAACATGCATTTTGGGGCAATTATTTTACGCTTAGACTTTTTTGTCAAGTCCTGGAATACTTTTCCTGTGCCGTTCCACAGAGAACGAGCACAGCCCCCAAAAGCGTACTGACCAGCGCCGATACCGTGGCAGCGGTATCGAGGGGGAACGATTGGACGGGGACCGTGACCGGTCATGTCACACCCCGAGCCGGATTCATGCACCGCGCAACCAATCACCGATGGCAGAATTCTATAGAGGTACTTTCGAGGTTGTGTTTGAGAGTAAAGACGCACGCGAACCCCACGGCACGCAGACGGCGTGAGTGAGGCCGCCACGGCGGCAGTTGTCTGCGGATGATCCGAGCGTGCGAGGGCACGAGGTACCTTTATAGTTCTTCAGCGGCTGAGAACGCCTCCCCGCCCTAATGCAGTAGGGCCGAGAGGCGTTTTCTGCTATTCACTTCGAGAGTGAGAAAAGCCCGGGCCGACCCCGCAATGGGGTCGGCCCGGGCTTTTGCGCATCCGCTTAGGCCATTGACGGCAGGGGCCGGGCAGGGCTATTGGCGGCCGGGCCGGGAAGCGCGAGCGCCTACCCCTCGCCCGCGCGGGCCTTGCGAATCACCGCGGCCAGCTGCGCCTCCGAAGGCAGGCCACCGCGAATCTGCTCGTCCCACACCTCCTCCACGCGCTTGCCGCCCAGGTAGACGAACACCGTGCTGATGCGCTCCGGGTCAATCCCCATGATGCGGGAGAACGCGATGCGGTACAGGCCCAGCTGGAAGCGGCGCGCCTGCATGTCCGCGGCCTTCGGACGGCGACCGGTCTTCCAATCCACCAGAATCCAGCGTTCGCCGTCCCCGTCCTCGGTGCGGAACACGGCGTCGATGCGGCCGCGCAGGCTCACGCCCTCCACGTGGGTCTCAACCGGGTACTCCACGGCCCAGATGCGTTCCTTCCATTCGGGGGAGCCCCACTCGCTCGCCGCGAAGCGCTCCCAGAGCGAACGCACGGAGGAATCCTGCTCGCTCTCCTCGGCGAGGGATAGCTCGTCGAAGAGGGCGTCCTGCGGAATATCCTCGGCGAACTCGAGGTGTTCCTCCCCCGCTACTTCCTCCGGCGCTGTCTCTCCCGCCGGCTCGACCGCGCCGGGCAGGGTCACGCCCAGCGTGTCCTCGGCCTCCGGGACCTCAAGCGGATCGGCGCTCGGCACCACACCGAAGTGCTCCTCGATGAGGGCGTGCACCTCCGTGCCGATGGTCGCCGCACGCGAGGGACGCTGCGGCACCGGGCGCAACAGCTCGTGCACCGTGCCCTGCGGGTCCTCGCTCAGGCGAATGAACGTGGAGGCCGAGAGGTGACCGGGCAGCTGCTCGGCCAGCACCGGCTCGGTGTGCTCGGCCAGGCGCATGAGCAAATCGGCCTCGCGCTCCCAATCCTGGGCGCGGCGGCGCAGGGCCTCGGGAACGGCCCCGGCGGGCTCGGGGGCGGTGAGATCCGCACCGGCAGCAAGCTGCGCCTCCAGCTCGGCGACCGCGTTTTCGACGGCCAGGGCGGCACGCTCCACCGCCTCGCGGCGACTCGTGGAGTTAATGGCAATCTCGCGGTTCAACTCTTCGTGACGTCCGTGGCGCAGAATCGCCTCGGTGCCCTCGTTCAGGTCCTCCTCGGAGCGCCAGCGCCAAATCACGGGGCGTTCCAGCGGGTCGAAGGGCCACATGGCGGTTAGCACCGCGCCCAGGTGCGGGTTTATCGTCTCGTAGGTTTGTGCGCTGAAACAGCCGCCCGCCACGACGGGCAGGGCCGCGGCCATCACGGGGGAATAGCCGGGGCGCGGAGGCTGGGAGGCGCGCTCCGCCTCCTCGGCGGCCAGCTCGTCCAGCCACTCGGGCGCGGGCAGATCCAGGCGCTCGCAGTTCTCCCGCACCGTGCGCACGCGCATCGGTAGCGGCGAGAGCTGTACCTCGCGCATCAGGGCGGGAATCATCGCCCCCGCCAGGGCCCAGGCGTAAGGGACCTCGCCCGCCTCGTCGGGGTCGGGCAGGCTTTCGGGGCTCAGCACCGTGCCCTGCGCCAGGGTCACCGGCTCCTTGAGGCGGTACCCCGTGTCGGCGATGAACTCAACCCAGGGGGTCACGTTATCGATCGGCTTCTTCTTGCCGTCGTCCGAGGGGTCGGCCACGACGAAGACCAGGCCCATGCCGACCAGCTGCGGGGCGGTCCAGGGGAACTCCACCGTGTCCTCGGCGTGCCGCCGGTAGGCCTCGGCCAGGGTCCACAGCAGCTCCATCCAGAAGGGCTGGACCGGCTGCGGGGTCTTCGCGGTGCTCTTCCAGCGGAAGGCGCTCACGGCCAGCAGGTTGCGGGCGCGGGTCATCGCCACGTACATGAGGCGGCGGTCCTCCATACCCGCGTGCTCGCCGGCGTCCCCCTTGTGGGCCTTCAGGTATTCCTCGAGCTTCTTGGCCTCCTCGAACTCCGCGATTTCTTCGGGGCGTTCCAGGAATGAGGGCAGGTACTCGCTATCGCCGCGCAGGGGCCAGGGCAGGGCCACGTTGGCCGTGATCTGCCAGAGGTTCGGGGTCTGCGCGCCGCCAACGGTGCCGCACAGGCCCGGCAGGAAAACGCGGTCCCATTCCAGACCCTTGGAGGCGTGCATCGTCATCAGCTGAACGGCGTTCGGATCGGGGTCGATGGAGCCCAGCTCCAGGCCCTTCTCCTCGTCGTCCGCGCGTTCCAGCCAGGCGAGGAAGCCCATCACGTAGCTCACGCCGCCCGAGGAGAGCATAAAGCGGCGAGCGCCCGGCTCCCCCTCCTCCGCGCTCACGCCGTCGGCGCCCGCGTAAATCATGGCGTTGATGCGCGGGGCCGACATTCCGTAGGCGGCGGCCACCTCGTGGAAGGCATCCAGGTTTACGCGCGCCACCAGCGGATCGGTGCCCGGGCGGACCGCCAGCTCAATGTCCAGGAGCATCGTGCGTTCAATCTCGTAGAGCAGATTGCCCAGGTCGTCGCTCAGGCCCGCGCGGAGCACGCGCATCTGCTCGGCGAAGGCGCGCAGACGCTCCAGGCCCGCCGAGGAGAAGCGGCGGCCACGGTAGTGCTCGCCGTAGAGAGGTTCGCCGTCCGGGCCGTCCTGCGGCAGGTTCTCGACTGCCTCGATGAGCGAAACGTACCCCGAGGAGTCATCCACCGCGCCCTTGAGCACCTCGTCCAGCTGCTCCTGGGCGGCGCGCAGATGCGCGGCGGTCAGGCGGCCGCGGGCACCTCGGCTGATGCCCTCGGAAGCGCCGTCCTCTGCTTCCTCTGCTTCCTCGAGCAGGCGCAGGGCCATCTGCTCCCGCAGGGCCCGCTCACGCTCACGAACCAGCGATTGCGCCCAATCCCCCAGCGCCAGCAGGTCGGCACCGCCCAGACGCCAGCGGGCGCCCGTGAGCAGGCGGGCCAGCGCATCCGAACGGTTCGGGTCGGCCAGCACGCGCAGCGCCGAAACCAGATCGACGACCTCCGGCTGAGAGAGCAGGCCGCCCAGGCCCACCTGCTGCACCGGAATGTTCAGGCGCTCACACTCCTCACGAATTGTGTCCAGCTGGCCGTGGGAGCGGGCCAGCACGGCGACCTCGGGCATCTTCAGGCGCGGACGCACCGAACCGTCGCCGCCGCGGTGCGCCGCGTAGGCCCGTTCGTACTCGCGCACGGCCTCGGCGCGCATCCCGGCAATCCGCTCGGCAATGCCCGCGGCCTCCGCGCGGTCGGAGTCGTAGTAGGTCATCTCCACGCGACCGGTCATCCCGGAGGCGGCCTCCTCGAAGGCGGGTGTGCCTTCCTCCCCGACCAGCACGCAGCGCGGGCGCAGGTCGGGCACCTGATCGGCGCTGATATCGCCGCGCACCGCACGCACCCACTCGGGAACGTCCTTGAGCTTTTCGGCCACGTGGTTTGCGGCGTTCAGAATCGAGATGTCGTTACGCCACGCCACGGACAGGAAGAGCGGCTGCGCGTGCGGGGTCGGGAAGTGACGGTAGAAGCTGAACATCTGGCCGTCGGAGGCGCCGCGGAAGCCGTAAATCGACTGCTTCGGGTCGCCCACCGCCATCACGGGGTGCGCGGGAATACCGGCCGCCTCATCGGCCCCGTAAATCGAGGAGAACAGGCGCATCTGCGCGTGGGAGGTGTCCTGGAACTCGTCCAGCAGAACCACCTTGAAGCGGGCGCGCTCCCCCTCGCGAATCGCCGGGTCGCTCTCGGCGATGCGCGCGGCCAGGCGCATAAGGTCACCGAAGTCCAGCACCTGCATGCGCGCCTTCACGCGGGCGTAGCTCTGCGCCATCTGTGCGTACACCCGGCGGTTACGCAGGAGTCGCTGAACCTTCTGAATGTCCCGTTCTTTCTTGACGGGGCGGCGAGAATCGGGCACCGCGGCGTAGGCGGCCAGCTGCTCGGTGCAGAAGTCGATGACCTCCTGCGGCTCGCGCAGGTGCTCGGCGCACTCGTCGGAAAGCTGCAGTAGCTGGTTAATCATGGTGGCCGCCGAGAGGGGCACATCACCCTGATCCTGCGGTAGCTCACCCTCCCAGTACTGCACAATCTGCGCGGCCAGCTGCCATTTTTGCGCGTCGCCGAGCATCTGCGCGTCCTGCTCCACGCCCAGGCGCAGGCCGTACTCCTTGACGAGGTTGTTCGCGTAGGAGTGGTAGGTCAGCACGGTCGGGTCCGCGATGCCGTTGCGCAGTTCCTCCTCGGTCGGTTCGAGTCGGCGGCTGCGGCGCAGGGTGTTCAGGCCCGCGCGCATGCGGTTGCGCAGCTCGGTGGCGGCCTTGCGGGTGAAGGTCACGCCGAGCACCTCTTCGGGGCGCACGAAACCGTTGTCGACCAGCCAGATCACGCGGTCGACCATGGTCGCGGTCTTGCCCGAACCGGCGCCGGCGATGACGAGGGTCGGGGCGGGGCCGGCCTCAATCATGCGGATCTGCTCGGGTGTGGGTTTCTTGCCCTCGGGGCCGTTGAGCATCGCGGCGATGTCGAGGGCGCTACGGTAGCCGCCCGCGGGGTTAGCACCCGAGGGTAGGTCGGCCAGGAGCGTGCCGTCGGCGAATTGCCAGGTGTTGCGCTCGCACCACTGGGCGGGGGTGAGCGGCTGCCCGGAGGCGGTGGCGGGGTTGGTCATGGGTCCTCATCTTTCGTCGTTGAGGGTGAGTGAATGGTTCGTGTTGTACCGGTGCCGAGGTACCGGCGTGCGCGGTCAGTGGTCGGCCTGATGGGTGGCCGGGTGAGTGAACTGCAGCCACCCGGCGCGGGGCCTCTTCCGCTAGGGCCGCGCCGCGTTAGGGCTGAGTCACCTGGCGACCGCGGGTGCATATCGGGCAGAGCTCGGGCAGGCGGCACCCGTGCCCGTGGTTGCCCTCGCGGTGGCGGGTCTGCACCTGCGCACCGGCGATGAGCTCGGCGGCTCGTTGCACCAGGTCCACGGCCCATTCGTCGTTATCCTCCAGCGCGGGCTGAACCTGCAGGCGGGCCTTGCTGTCATCGTTCACGTCTGAGACGCCCACCTGCATGAGTGCGGCACCGGCGGAACGCCCCGCGGAAGACTCGTAGGTCAGCTCCTGCGGACGCGCATCCGGGGCGGGTTCCCCGGACTGCGCCGCGGCGGCCTCGGCGCGGTACCGCTCGGCCAGCTGCTCGCCCGCGCCGGCCTCCACCGCGATCTGGTAGGCGGCCAGCTGCGGGTGCGTGGCCACGGCCGTCCCGTCCGGCTTGCTTTTGCCGGTCTTCAGGTCGACGATGACGAAGCGGCGGGTGCCGTCCCTCTCCGGTGCCTCCTCCAGGCGGTCCACGCGGCCGGTGAGGAGCGCATCCAGCTCACCCACTTCCCCCTGCGGGTCGAAGGGCACGGGCACGCGCACCGAGAAGGAGCCCTCGACGCCCAGGTTTTTCCAGCCCTGCGCGTCCATGTGGGTGCGGTAGTAGTAGCTCAGGCGCAGAATCATGCGCTTGGCCCGCTCGTAGAGGGCGTAGGCTTCCCAGGGCACGCGCTCTCGGTACTCCTCTTCGCTCTCGTCCTCCCTACGGGCGGGCACGCCCAGGGAGCCGATGCGCTCCTCCAGTGCGGTTTGGAGCTCTTCGAGGGTGCCGGTCGGGTACTCCTCGGCGATGGCGTGCACGAGGGTACCCAGGGAGCGGGAGAGGTCGGTCTGGGCCTCGGCACGGGCGGCGGATACCAGCCAGTCCAGCGGGGAGTTGTGGATGGTTTCCAGACGCGAGGGCGAGAGCGCGATGGTGCGTCGCCCCTCGTCGACGCCATTTTCTGGCGATTCTTGGGCGGGTCGGGCGAAGAACGGTTCGGTGCTCGACAGCGGTAGCAGGCCCCACCATTGCTCGGGGGATGCGCCGGGCGCCTGCACGCGGGCCAGGCGGGCCAGGGTGCGCGATGCGGCGTCGAAGCGGAAGGCCGCGGCCTCGGGGTTCAGGGCGGCTTCCGGGTTCTGGGCGGCCTCGGGGTTCAGGGCGGCCTCGGGGTTTAGCGCGTCCTCTGCGGTAGCGGGGGCATCGGGTGCGTGAGCTTCTAATCCAGGCGAGCCGGCCGCGTTCTTCAGCTCGGCGTCCTCGGCGCTCATGGCGGTGAGCGCATCCTCCACGAGGGTGCGGCGTAGCTCCGCCACGAGCGAGCGCAGGGTGGCGGGGCGGCGCACGCGGGTGATGGGTACCTCGGGCGACTCGTTCTCGGCGTCGGTGGGCACCACGAAGTCGAAGAACTCGCCGGGGGCTTCGTCCTCGTTGCGCACGGCGGTCAGCACCAGGCGGGTGCTGGCACGGGTCGCGGCGACGGCGAACATGCGTAGCTCGTCGTGGCGGGTGTCGCGCACGCGCTCGGGGTAGCTACGGATGCGCGCGGGCGGCACCTGCTGCCCTTCTGCCTGTGCGTCGGGGTTAGCGGGGGCGGGGCGGCGCATCCCGGCGTCGCAGATGTCGATCAGGTCGCCGGTGCCCAGCAGGGAGCCGCGCACGGTGGTGTTGGGCCAGCTGCCCTCCTGCAGGCCGCATATATATACGGTGCGCCAGGACTGCCCTGCGGCGAGCGCGGGGGTGAGAATCTCGACCGCGTCCTGGCGTACGCCGCGGGCGGCCAGGGTGTCCATGGGTAGGTCCTGCGCGTCGATGAAGTCGAGGAATTGTTCGGCCCCGGCGCCGCGCATCTGTTCATCGAATCGGCTGGCGGCTTCGAAGAGTCCGATCATAGCGTCGAGGTTGCGGTGGGCGGCGTCGGCTTCGGGGCCCGCGCCGCGCGTCTGGGCGACCCAGGTTTTTTCGAGGCCGCTGGCTTCCCAGAGGGCCCAGAGCACCTCGGTGCTGGTGGAGTCGGGCCGGGCGAGGGCCTTGCGGCCCGCGGAGAGCACGGCGGCAATGCGGTGCACGGCGCGTCCCACGCCCTCGGCGGGCAGGGTTTCGGGGTGTAGCAGGGCGCCCAGCAACAGGTCGTCGCTGGGGCGGTGGCCGCCGGTTTGCAGTTCGACGGAACGCAGCTGTTGGCGGAGTCGCCGCACGTCCATGCTGGATGCGCCGCCCAGCCGCGAGGTGAGCAGGGTGATGGCGCTGTTCGCCCCATTGAGGGGGTTGGAGCGGTTTTCTTCGGCGATGACGTCATCGAGGCTCTTGCGCATGATCTCTTCGGCCTCGTCGGGGCTCAGGGCCTCGTAGCCCGCGCCGGTGACGGCTGGGTTGAGGGCTTTCTCGCCGCGTTTGCGGGCGTAGACGAGCAGGCTGAGCGCGTCGAGGAAGGGGCGCACGGCGGGTTCGTCGCGCACGGGCACGAGGGCGGCGGAGGTGCGCGAGGGAATACCGCTGGCCGAGAGCACCCGGCGGATGCGCGCCACGTCCGCGCCGTTACGCACGATGATGGCGCTCTCGCGGTAGGGGCGGTTGCCGTAGATGCGGTCTTCGAGCAGCAGCTGGGCGAGCAGGTTCGCCTCGTCCTGGGCGCTGGAGAGCGCATACTTATACACTCCGGCGGGTGCGGTGCGGTAGTGCGCGGGGTCGAGAATCTTGCCGTCGGCGCCCAGGTGTAGTAGCGGTTCGTCGGCGGCGCCCCAGGTGAGGGCCTCGTCGGCGGGGGTGGTGTTGATGCGTCCGAAGGTTGCGGGGGTCTTCTGCCCGTTCTGCCCGTCCGTCTCTGCGGCGGGCACGTAGCGGCTGTAGCGCGGCAGGCGGCGGCGGATGTCGGCGAGCAGCGGCATCATGAGCGCCGGCAGGCGGTAGGAGGTGGTTAGGGTGCGTTCGGCCAGGTGCGGGAAGCTTTCGGGTAGCGTGCGCACCAGGTCGGGGCGGGCGCCGCGGAAGCCCTGGACGACGGCTTCGTCGCTGTAGGTCATGATGACTTCAGGCGCGGCGGCGAAGACGTCCGGGTATTCTGCGGCCAGCTCGGCGGCGTCTGCGGGCGGCTCTTCGGCGGCGATGAGGCGCAGCAGGCGGTAGGTGGAGGGGCTGAGCTCCTGCACGTCGTCGATGAGGATGAGGTCGTAGCGGCGGCGCTCTTCGGCGAGGAATTCGGGGTTGCGCAGTAGCAGCCGGCAGGCGTCGTTGATGAGCACGGCGGGGTCGTAGGCGTTTTTGGCGCGGAGGGCTCGCACGGCGCGGTATTCGGTGTGGAGCTGGGCGAGGGCGGCCCAGATGGGTCGGTTGTAGTCGCGGGCGAGGGCCTGGACGTCTTCGGCGGTGAGGTCGTATTCGGCCATGCGGTCGAAGAAGTCGCGGATTTCGTGGCGGAATCCGCGGGTGGGTAGGGCTTCGCGGAGGGAGTCGGGCCAGGCGGGTCCGGGGGCGATGCCTTCGGCGTGGTTGGCGAGCAGTTCGCCGATGATGACGTCTTGCTCGGGGCCGGAGAGGAGTTTGAGGTTGCCTTCTACGCCGCTGAGGAGCCCGCGGGTTTGGGCTCGTTTGAGCAGGTCGAAGGCGTAGGCGGCCCAGGCGCGGGTGGGGGCTACGGAGAGGCTGCGGTCGCTGGCGGCGGCGATGGTGTCTCGCATGCGGGTCGCGGCGGTGCGGGTGGGTGCGAGGATGAGCAGGCGGGCGGGGTCGAGCCCGTCGGTGAGGTAGCGCAGGGCGCGTTCGGTGAGGTGATGGGTCTTGCCGGTGCCGGGGATGCCGGTGAGCAGTTGAGTTGTCATGGCTTCAGTCTATCGGGTGGGCGGCGGGTTCACCTCCACCCACCCGATAGACTCTTAATAAATTTACAACTATTCAAATCAACAATTTACTAATCGCCCGGTTTATAAAATTTAGATCCACCTAAAATCTTATTCCAATAAATTTCCATTTGACGCGTATCCCCGTCGATATAAATATCTTCGCGCCCTATTTTAATAAAATTATTTGGACTGTTCTCAACTATAGATTTAGAAGTCACGTGCCCCCTTCGTGGAGGGGTAATGTGACGCTTTTTAATCCCTATAGATTTAGATTTTTCAGATCTAAGACCGTATATACACACATATCTAACTTTGTATTTATGAGACTTATGTTCCCCTCTGCACCAAAAACACGGAGCTGAGCAAGAGCCATCATCTTTACCTGAACCAAATACCCTAATCAGGGTTTCACAATATTCTAAAAATGCCTGACCACCTTTTAATTGACTTATAATATCAGGTTTATCTAGATCCTTCCAAGTAAGCGATGATTTCAGCTCAAGAACACATGCAACAGATTTTTCAGGATCAACAATCAAATAATCCGGACGCTTCGACTGAGAATGACAACTACCAAATATGGACCCTACTTTAAGATTATCATCAATACCAATTAAATATGACCCCTTTGGCAAATCAACGATACGAAGACTATAACCGGGGCTATCCTTTGTTGACGGTTCACCGATTGAAAAATTACCCTTTTTATCATCTATAAACTGAATTTTTGAATAATTAAATAAATTCTCAAAAAGAGTAATCATTCAATCCCCCAATATATATAATCCTCAAGCCTATTCATATCCTCTATTACATTATTAAAAGACTCCATTTCTATTCCATATTCGCTAACCTCTACTCTAGACAGAGTATTAACTTTACTCCTCCGCTTCCTTCCCGGGATCAAAACACTATTTTTACCTGTTACACAAACACTTACACTGTCCCACTTGAGCAACATATCCTCTTCGTACCCAGAGACAATATTCAAATCGCCCTCACTAATTTTATCCCAAACAGAATGCATACGAATTAGATAGTTTATCTCCCTTAGAATATATTCACTATGTGTTGTAATAAGGATATTAATTCCAGCTCGAGAAATCATAGCCAAGAGACGAGCCATCAACCGTTGATTCCTGGGATGAAGATTCAACTCTGGCTCATCAATAATCAATAAATCACCTTGACGCGCATAATAACGAAGATAGAACCACAAATCAGCTAACGCTCTAACCGAGCTAGAAACCTCATCGAGGTTCAAACGCTTGTTTCTTCCCTTTGGCAAAAAATATCCAACCGATGTCCCAGAATATTTATATTCACCCTCACTAATTTTCAAGAAATAATTAAGAATATCCTCGTGTTCGCGATATATATAGCTATCTTTCCTAACAACTGCTTCAAGCTTCGCCATAAAATCAATATTAGATTGCACGGCAGACGGATATTCAAAATCAAATTTAGGATCAACAGTCTCATCATTTACAAACAGTGAATCTCTTAAAGTTCTATTCCTGCTGTCCCCTCGATTCACCTTATTTGACACCAAAGAAACAAGCTTTTGTCGAGCAAAAGCCAAATCTTCCCTAAAAGTTGCAACACCAGTTCTTTCAGCACTTGACACGTATGGCCTTGGAAATATAGAGCGAAGGACAAACCTAATAAAGGCGCTAGATATTTTCTTATCAAGAATATCAATATCTTCTGAACTATAGCTTGACACAACAGAGAGCCTATCATCTATAAGTTCCTTGGGGCGCAAAGTTACAAACAACTCTCCTTCATTTTTATCAGCAATAACAGATACATATTCTCCGTCATGACCAACGCTTCCCAAAACGGGAATGTTTACCGTTAACTTCCAGCTAGACTTACGAACTTCCTCGATATCTTTTTCATCCAGTTGTGCGCCCAGTGAACTATTAGTAAATTTAGTATCGCTAGCTGCAAATATTGCCCCAAGACCATTTGAATAAATCTGACACAACCTATTTAGAACACCCTGCATAAAAGAACAATCAGACGGATTATCAATTGGATTGCAAAAATATTGCTCAAGGTCAACCTTTGACTCACCGGCCCGTAAAACCTCCATCAACCCAACAGGGTTTGATGCAACTTCTTCGTGAATTTCCATTACATCAAATATACCTTCCCAGCCACTCAGAAAACCAAATAGACTGTAGGTAACATATGTTTTTCCAGTATTATTCATACCGCATATAATATTGAATGGCTTAATGGAATATTCGGCATATTGCATTGGCCCCATATTTTGGACAAAATACTTCAAAATTTCCTCCTCGAATCAGAAATATAAACCCCGGCTTAGAAAATACAAAATACTATAAATCAACAATGAAACTTCCTTGTTCCGGGAGCTAACTTACTCTTCCGTGCACATTGCACTATGAACCTATAGTAACACTATATACTCTTCTGCGCCCTATTACTTGGGCAGTACTTCAAAGCGATATTCACAATTCCCAATTACCGTTCACGAGTCATGTACCAATCTGAAAATTTGTTTGCATTCTACGCACTATAGCTCCTGCGATGCTTACCGCGTGTTATGAGTTCCAGTTAGAGGTAAATCTACGTTTTTCTTCTTCTGTTTGACGTAACGAACCGGCGCGCGCCTTCTTCGCCGCTGGGTTAGTCTTAAACCATGACCTGGATGAACGGCCTGCGCGCCACCTTTGACCTTGAGACCACCGGTGTGGACGTCACCACCGCCCGCATCGTGACCGCCTCCCTGATCCTGCTGGACCCTCAGGGTAACGTGGTGCGCCGCGGCGAGTGGCTGGCCGACCCCGGCGTCGAGATTCCCGCCGGTGCCGCCGCCGTGCACGGCATCACCACCGAGTACGCGCGTGAGCACGGCCGGCCCGCCCGCGAGGTCGTCTGGGAGCTTGCCGGCGCAATCGGCGCGCTCAACCTCGACGGCGTGCCCATCATCGCGTTCAACGCCGCCTACGACTTCTCGGTGCTACACCACGAGATGCTGCGCTACGGCATCGCGAACGGCGAGCTGCCGCCCGGCGCGGTGCTCGACCCGTACGTTCTGCACAAGCACGTGATTCCCCGCAAGCGAGGCAAGCGCACCCTCGAGGTGCTCGCCGCCGAGTACGGCGTCTCCCTGGAGAACGCGCACACCTCCGCCGATGACGCCCTGGCCGCCGAGCGCCTGCTCGTCAAGCTGACCGAACAGTTCCCGCAGGTCCTCGACGTGGACGCCCACCAGCTGCACGAGCAGCAGGTGCAGTGGGCGGCCGAGCAGGCGGCGAACTTCCAGGCGTGGTTGCGCACGCAGCCGGGCAAGGAATCCGAGGTCATCGACGGCCGCTGGCCCGTCCGCCGGTAAGGGGCGCCCCGCCGCTACCACCGCCGCGGCATCTCACCTATCCTAGTGAGGGACGTACACGAACCCCAGCCCACTACACATACGACGGCGCGCCACGGAGTTTTTAATGGATCATCAGCCCAGCAACCCCTCAGAATCCGCAGAACAGTACTACGACACGAACACCCGAAGCATCTACCTCGGGTCGAGCCGCCTCGCGCACGAGCACCTGGTCGCGCAATCCCAGGTGGTGCTCCGCCTGGGCCGCATCCTCATGAAGTCGGGTGCGAGCGCGTACCGCATTAAGGCGTCCATGGCGCGCCTGGCGAAGGCTGTGGGATTGAAGGAGCACCACGCGCAGGTGACCTTCACCGAGATTTCCACCTCCTCGTACACCGAGGGTAACTTCCGCACCGAAGTGGCCGAGCAGCGCACCATGGGCATTAACGCCCACAAGATCGATCAGCTGGGCAAGTTCATCTCCGAGCTGCCCGAACGCATCACCCCGGCGGAGGCGAACGCCGAGCTGGACCGCATCGATTCGGCTAAGCCGCTGTACACCCGCTGGATGCTGGCGCTGGCCTCCGCGGTGGCCTGTGCCGGGTTCGCGTTCCTGAACCGCGGCGGCCTGGTGGAGTGCTCGGTCGTGTTCCTCGCCGCCGGTGCCGGTCAGTTTCTGCGTTCGACCCTTCTCAAGCGCGGTGTGAGCCACCTGGCCACCTGGATGGCCTGCGGCTTCCTGGCGGCCGGCCTGTACATTGCGGTTGTCAATGTGCTGGTTGCGGCGGGTCTGGTTAGCCCGAACCACATGATTGGTTTCATTTCTTCGGTGCTGTTCCTGGTGCCGGGCTTCCCCATGGTGACGGGCATGCTCGATATTTCCCGCATGGACTTTTTGGCGGGTATTTCGCGTCTAACCTATGTGGGTTTGTTGCTGCTGAGCGCGTCTTTTGCGGTGTGGGTTTTGGGTTCGCTCTTCCACCTGCCGTTGGCTTCCCCGGCTCCTCTGAATCTGGACCCGACCCTGTATCTGCTTCTGCAGATTATCTCCTCGGGTGTGGCGGCGGCCGGCTTCGCGATGCTCTTCGCCGCCTCGCCGGTGGCCTGCGTGTGGGGTGGCGTGATTGCCGCGGTGGCGAACCCCATCCGTATTCACATGGTGGAGGCGGGCATGCCCGCGCATATGGCCGCGACGATTGCCGTGTTTGGTGTGGGCATCCTGGCCGAGGTTGTGGCGCCGTTGCACCAGCGCAAGTACACCCGTATTTCCCTGTCGGTTCCGGCCGTGGTGACGATGGTTCCGGGTGTCCCGTTCTACCGTTCCATGTCGCATTTTGCCAGCGGTGACATGTACTCGGCGGCAACCGGTTTCGTGCAGTCCCTGCTCATCTTCATGGCGCTGGGTATGGGCCTGGCCTTCGTGCGTCTGCTCTTCGATAAGAACTGGCTGTTCGATCAGGACACGCAGGTGCTGAACCGCCTGGATACCGACCGCCACCTGCGCTAACCCGCTACCGGTCCCCTACCGCGTAGCCCCCCCCACGCGCGCGACCCAGCTACGTTCCCAGCCCGTTACCCCGCCCGTCAGACGTGTTTTGTCGTCACCTTTCGGTACGTTCAGACGCTCGTCACCTGCGGTTTACCTGAAGCACCTATGATGGTTAGGGTACGGGACGTTAGCGGCGCGCGGGCTCTGCCGCCCGGCACGCCTCGTCCCCTGTAATTCTTGAATTCGCCGTCTCGTTTGAAAGGCACCGATACGATGACTCCCTCCCCCACCCACCCGCTACACCACGAAGCCAGCGAGAAGCTATTCGAGCGTTCCCGCGCGGTGATTCCCGGCGGCGTGAACTCCCCGGTGCGCGCCTTCAACTCCGTGGGCGGCACCCCCGCCTTCGCCGCGAAGGCTAAGGGCCCCTACCTGTACGATGCGGACGGCAACGAATACGTTGACCTGGTCTGCTCCTGGGGCCCGTCGATTCTGGGCCACGCGCACCCGCAGGTCGTGGAGGCCGTTCAGCAGGCCGCCGCGCGCGGCCTGTCCTTCGGTGCGGCGAGCGCCCCCGAGGCGGAGCTGGCCGAGCTGGTCATCAACCGCATTAACGCCGCGATCCCCGGCGCGATTGAGCAGGTGCGCATGGTGTCCACGGGTACCGAGGCGACCATGACCGCGATTCGCCTGGCCCGCGGCGTGACCGGCCGCGACAAGATTATTAAGTTTGCCGGCTGCTACCACGGCCACGTGGATGCGCTGCTCTCCGAGGCCGGTTCGGGCGTGGCAACCCTGGCGCTGCCCGGTTCTGCTGGCGTGACCGCCGCGACCGCCGCCGAGACCATTGTTCTGCCCTATAACGACCTGGACGCCGTGCGCGAGGCCTTCGAAACCCACGAGGGTCAGATTGCCGCCGTCATCACCGAGGCGGCCCCCTGCAACATGGGCGTGGTCGCCCCCGAACCCGGCTTCAACCGCGGCCTGCACGAGATTGCCCACGCCAACGGCGCGCTCGTCATCTTTGACGAGGTGCTGACCGGTTTCCGCGTCTCCTCTGCCGGTTACTGGGGCTACGCCGCCCCCGAGGACGGCGGCTGGGTTCCCGATATTTTCACGTTCGGCAAGGTCATCGGCGGCGGCATGCCCATCGCGGCCCTGGCCGGTAAGCGCCGCATCATGGAGTACCTGGCCCCGGTCGGCCCGGTCTACCAGGCCGGCACCCTCTCGGGTAACCCGCTGTCGGTGGCCGCAGGCATTGAGACCCTGACCCTGGCCGACGAAGAGGTCTACAAGACCCTGGACGCCCGCAGCGCCCAGCTGCGCCGAGCCCTGACCGAGGCGTTCACCGCCGCGGGTGTGGACCACTCCATCCAGAACGCCGGCAACCTCTTCTCGGTGGCGTTTGGCACCTCCGAGAAGGGCGTGCACAACTACGCGGACGTCAAGGCCTCGGCCACCGACCGTTACACCGCGTTCTTCCACTCGATGCTGGAGTCCGGCGTGTACCTGCCGCCGAGCGCGTTCGAGGCATGGTTCGTTTCTGCCGCTCACGACGACGCGGCCATGGACCGCATCATCTCGGCTCTTCCGGCTGCCGCAGCTGCTGCCGCATCCGCCTAGACGCGAGCGAATAGAGAGAGGAGAAACCCATGGATTTGTCTGCCCTGGGAATTCCCCTGGAGCCGGTGCGTGACGTCTGGCTGATTGCCTTCATGGCGTACACCTTCGCCTGCCTGCTGGTGGATATTGCCTACCCGGTGAATATTCCCGCCGCCAAGGCGCGGGAGCTTTTCGTGGCGGTCAAGGGGGATCCCGTTGAGGCCGCGAGGATCCGCCTCGAGGATATGGCCGCGAGCGGTTTGCCGCTCTCTTCGGCTCAGAAGGGCTCGGTGACGAAGCGGGCAAAGAAGCAGCTGGAGAGCATCCCCGGCAGTAGCATCGTGGGCGGTTGGTTGCACGTACTGATGTATGCGTGGGCGTGGGTCGTGATGGTGTCCATCTTTACGCTGTACTGGGACATCGCCTACGACGGCATCCTGCTACCGGCGCTAATCCTGCCGTTCCTCATGGTGTACGCGGGTGCCCGCTGGGGCCGCCGCAGCTGGCGTACGGCCCGCGGCTTCAGCGCCGATGAGCGCACGCTGGGCATGCCCCGCATCTACTCCGCGACCCTGGGTCGGCTGAGCGCGCCGTTCCGCGTGAAGGGTGCGGTTCCCGGCATCGGCCCGATTCGTCTGGACCGCGTTGGGTTCTGGATTCTGCAGTTCCTGGCGGCTCAGGCCCTGCTGTACTTCCTGTACTCGCTCTCGGGGCTCGAGATGGAGGATATCGCCCTCCCCTACGTTGGCCACACCTCGATGCTCCTGGGAATCGGCGCGGTAATCTCGCTCCTGACGGCGTGGGCGCAGGTACGCAGCTATATTCTGTTCAACCCCGATTCCTTCGTGACCGGCCGCGTGCTGCTGCCGGCGAAGACCCGCGAGTACTCGACGCTCCGGGCGTTCCGGGTGCTCCCGAACAACCCGGACGCGATTAAGACGGACGCGAAGGATCCCGCGCAGTGGAAGGTGGAGGTGATGCTCCCCAACGGCAGCAAGCGCACCTTCCCGCTGAAGGACCCGAATATTGACTGCCTGATTGCGCAGCTCGCGTTCAAGCTGGAGCAGGGGGATTGGGCTCGGCTCGATTCCCCCGCCGACCGCGAGAAGCTGGCCGGGTACTTCCTGGACGGCCGCGCGATTTGCACGACCCTGGGTCACATCCCCGCGGGTAAGCACGCGGAGGAGGCGGCGCGCCGTGCGTCCTTCCAGAAGGCGCAGTACAAGTAAACCGATAGCCCGTATAACACTAAAGAAGCCACATGCTGTTCACACAGCATGTGGCTTCTCAGCGTTCAAAGAGGGAGGGATTTAGGCGTCCAGCTCGCGGAGCCAGCGGGCCGCCTCCGTACCGTAGTAGGTCAGGATAACGTCCGCACCGGCGCGGTGAATCGAACGCAGTGACTCCAGCACCACGGCCTTGCGGTTAATCCAGCCGTTCGCGGCGGCGGCCTCAATCATCGCGTACTCGCCCGACACCTGGTAGGCGGCCACGGGCACCGGTGAAAATTCCGCCACCTCGCGCACAATATCCAGGTAGCTGCCGGCGGGCTTCACCATGACCATGTCGGCGCCCTCCTCCAGGTCGGCGCGCACCTCCAGCAGCGACTCGCGGCGGTTGGCCGGGTCCTGCTGGTAGGTCTTACGGTCGCCCTTGAAGGTCGACTCCACAGCGTCACGGAACGGGCCGAAGAACGCCGAAGCGTACTTCGCCGAATACGCCATAATCGACACGTCCTCGAAGCCAGCCTCGTCCAGGGCGGCGCGCATGGCCGCAATCTGGCCGTCCATCATGCCCGAGGGCGAGACGGTGTGCGCACCCGCGCGAGCCTGCGAAACCGCCATCTTGCAGTACAGCTCCACGGTCTCGTCATTATCCACCACGAGCGTGCCGTGGCCGTCATCGACCAGCACGCCGCAGTGGCCGTGGCTCGTGAACTCGTCCAGGCAGGTGTCGGCCATGACCACCAGGTCGTCGCCGAACTCCTCGCGGCACACGGCAATCGCGCGGTTCAGGATGCCCTGCGGGTCCCAGGCGGTCGAGCCGATCTCGTCCTTATCCTCGTCGCGGGGAATACCGAACAGGTCGATGCAGCGGATGCCCGCCTCGTACGCCTCACGCACGGCGGGGATGATGCTCTCCAGGGTGTGCTGGTACTGGCCGGGCATGGAGCGAATCGGCTGCTTCTCGTCAATGCCGTCGCGAACGAAGAACACCTGAATCAACTGCGAGGGGCGCAGGGTGGTCTCGGCGACGAGGGAACGCATGGCTGCGGTGGTGCGCAGGCGGCGGGGACGGCGGGTGAGGTTCATGATCTCTCCTGAAAACTTCGATAGAAATATGTGGTCTTAGCTGTGGGGAACCTGCATGAGGGATGCGCCTAAATGAGGGACACGGCGGCACGCGCCAAATCTCTCGGGGAGGGTGAATCGGCCTGCACGTGGCGCAGGTTGAGGGCGCGGCAGGCGGATGCGGTGGTCGCCCCAATCGCCACCACCGGCGGCACGGATTCGGGGCCTAGCGCGGGCGCGCCGTCGAGTAGGGCGTGCAGGCGGGAGGGGGCGGTCGCCACGATTACGTCCGGGTTGGGGGCGTCTGCGCCCCGCAGGAGGGCGCGGGCGGCACTGAGGCTCAGCTCGCCGGGCTCCACCCGCTCGGCCGGCACCATGTCGTAGAGCACGCGCGCGGTCACCGACCAGCCCAGGTTTTTGAGGCCCTCGCGCAGGGTCGGGCGGGCGTTGGAACCCTCCAGAACCAGCACGGTGGCGGGTTCGGTTGAAGCGGGCTCGGATGAGACAGCCCCGGCCGCGGGCCCTTCGAGCTCCGCGAGCATGCCGGCGGCGCTCTGAACGCTCGGCTGAAAGTCCGCGTCCAGCCCGAGCTGGGCGCGCACGGCGCGGGCGGTTGCCGCACCCACGCAGGCGATGCGCGCTCCCCCGGAGTGAACCGCACGGGTGAAGTCCTCACCCCAGAGCTCGGCGCAGGCGCGCACCGTGTGTGCGCTCGTGAAGCTCACCCAGGCGTAGACCCCGGACTCCAGGAGCGCGGGAACACCGCGCAACTCCTCGGTGGCGGGCACGGTGCGTGCCTGCTGCAGGGGCGCGAAGAGCACGCGAGGGGCCGCGGCGTTCCGCAGGCGGTCCTGCGAGGGGTCCCGCGGGCCCTCCCCGTTGTCACCTTCGCGGGTCTCTTCGCTGGTGCTTTCGCGAGCGGACGGTTTAGCGGCCCGCTCAGCCTCCCACTCCTCGGCGAGGGCGCGCGCGAAGGCCGCACCCTGGGCCGCCGAGCGGGTCAGCAGAACCGTGGCACCCCGTTCGACGGGGCGTTGCTCCTCGTCCATGGCTACTTGACGTCCAGACCGGCCAGGGCGGCGGCACCCATCTGCAGCAGGTCCTCGGCCACGCGCACGCCCAGACGCTCGGCGCCGGGCACATCCAGCTCGGAGGTCGCGGAGGTGTGACGCAGCAGGTCGGTGCCGTCCGGGGAGGCCACCACCGCGCTGAGCACTAGGTCACCCTCAACGATCTCGGCGAAAGCGCCGATGGGGGCGGCGCATCCTGCCTCCAGGCGGCGCAGCAGGGCGCGCTCGGCGCTGACGGCCAGGCGCGTCTCGTAGTGGTTCGCGGCAATCAGCGCGCGGCCCAGGGAGCGGGTCGGCCGGGCCAGCTCGGCGTCGTCGAGCACGGCCGGATCGGGGTTGCCGAACTCGCTCTCGCGCACCTCCAGGGCCAGGGCGCCCTGACCGGGGGCCGGCAGCATGCGGCTGGGGTCCAGGTACTCGGTAATCAGGTGTTCCTTGCCCAGGCGCTTGAGGCCGGAGACGGCCAGCACCACGGCGTCGCAATCGCCAAGGCGTTCGGTGCCCACGCCGCGGTCGGCGTGCTCGTCGGTCTCGGCATTCTGGCGAAGGACGACCTGCTTGCCGGAGTGCTCCTCGAGGCCCTTCACGCGGCCGATGCGGGTGCCCACGTTACCGCGGATATCCACGATCTCGAGGTCGGGTCGCAGGGCCCGCAGCTGGGCGGCTCGGCGCGGCGAGCCGGTGCCCACGCGGGAGCCCTCCGGCAGGGTGTCGACGGTGAGGCCGTCGCGGGCCACGAGGGCGTCGCGCGGGTCCTCACGCTTGAGGGTTGCGGCGACGACCAGGCCGGGGCAGGGCGCGGAGGGCAGGTCCTTCAGGGAATGAACGGCCATGTCCACGCGCTGCTCGGCGGGGGCGTCGGCACCGTCCAGCAGGCGCTGGCGCAGGGCGGCGGCGAACACGCCGGTGCCGCCCAGGGTGGCCAGCGGGCCGGTGAGCACGTCGCCCTCGGTCTTGACGGTGCGCAGCTCGAAGCTCACGCTTTCGGCGGGCTCACCGCCCGGCTGGTGCTTGGCGTAAAGCTCGGTGACGGATTCGGCCGCCAGACGGCTCTGGGTGAGCGCGAGCGCGGAGCCTCGGGTGCCCAGAATGTACTCGCTGTGGCTCATTTCTCTCCTGCTCTAGTCCTCTTCGGACCGGTCGGTGCATCCGGTGCAATATTCGGCGACGACGGGTTTCTCCGCGCCACGGCCCGGCTTGCAGCAGCCCGGCTCGCACTCGTCGAACCAGCCGTACTGGCCGCTCGCGCTCGGGGCGCACACGCTCTCGCGGCCGGGGCGCAGGTCGGCGGGAACGCCGTTCTCCACGCGCTCCTCAATGAGGCGGCGCAGCGACTCCACGTACGCCGGATGCGTACCGGGGGTCGGGGTGCGCACGGCCACCACGCCCAGGCGCTCACAGGTGTCCAGAGCCTCGGTGTCGAGGTCCCACTTCACCTCCATGTGGTCGGAGACGAAGCCGAGGGGCACCAGCACGACGCCTTCCACGGGGGCCTCGCCGTCTTCCGCCGGGTTGGCGGGGGTGGGCAGCGCCTCCAGGGCGTCGTTGACGTCCGGTTCCAGCCAGGGCATGGACGGCGGGCCGGAGCGGGACTGGTACACCAGCTCCCACTCGACGTTCTGCAGAAGCTGCGGGGCCTCATCGCGCACAAGCGAAAGCACGGCGCGGGCGACCTGCAGGTGCTTCTCCACGTAGGCGGAGCCGCCCTCGTAGTTCACCCCGCGCGGGCCAGCCTCGTTCGCGGCAGAGGTGGGCACCGAGTGGGTGCAGAACATGATGCGCAGGCGCGGGTTCACCGAACCGCTATCGCGGGCGGTAAGCTGTTCGCGCACCGTGGCCAGGCCGTCCTTCAGGCCGTCGGCGAAGGCGCGGGCGAAGCCGGGCACGTCGAAGAACTGGCGAATCTTGCCCACGTGCATGCGGCCCTCCAGGCCGAGCTGCTGCAGCGCGATACCGTAGTCCTCGCGGTACTGGCGGCAGCTCGAGTAACCCGGGTAGGCGCTGGTGGCCAGCACCAGCACGTTGCGGTGGCCGTTCTCGTAGGCCTCGGCGAGCACGTCCTTCACGTAGGGCTTCCAGTTGCGGTTCGCCCAGGTAATCGGGATGCGCGGGCCGCGCTCGGCCAGCGCCTGCTGCAGCGCGGCGAGCAGGGCGCGGTTCTGCTCGTTAATCGGCGAGACACCGCCGTTGGCGCGGTAGTGGGTGGCGACCTCCTCGAGGCGCTCATCCGGGATGCCGCGGCCGGCGGTCACATTGCGCAGGAACGGGATGACGTCCTCCTGACCCTCGGGGCCGCCGAAGGAGGAGAGAATCACCAGGTCGTAGGGTCGGGGTTCCTCGGCGCGAACACGGATGATGGTCCGCTCGCTGCGGTACTCCCCCAGGGTCTGCTCGGTCAACCGCGCCGGGCCGTTGGAGGCCGTGTTGGCGGGGTCGGTGCGGTTGGGGATGACGTCATCGGGCAGGAGGGAACCGTTCAGGGTGCCCTCGCCCGAGGGGTTTGTGTGTGCGGGGGCGAAACGCGCGGGACGCGCCGCCACCCCGGCCACGCCGGCGGCGGAGGACGCAACCGAGGTGTTCTCGGCGGCGGCCTCTACCGCGCTGGACGAACCGGGGTGGGAGCAACCGCATCCGCGGGTAGCGCCGTGAGGCTGTTGGCTCACGCCAGAACCTCTGCGATTTCGTCGGCACCGATGCGGCGACCGGTGTAGAAGGGGGTGTCCTCGCGAACGTGCAGGCGTGCTTCGGTGTTGCGGAAGTGACGCATCAGGTCGACCAGGTCAACCAGCACAGGTGCTTCGAGAGCCAGAACCCACTCGTAGTCGTTCAGGCCGAACGATGCGACGGTGTTGGCCAGAACCTGCGGGAAGTCGATGGCCTTCATGCCGTGGTTCTTCAGCATCTCGGCGCGACGCTCGGGGTTCATGTAGTACCAGTCGTAGGAGCGCACGAAGGGGTACACGCAGACCCAAGCCTCGGGGGCCTTGCCGCGGGCGTAGGCGGGTGCGTGGTTGCGGGTGAACTCAGCCTCGCGGTGAACGCCCATGGTGGACCAGACGATGGTGGTGCCGGAGAACAGTGCGGTGCGGCGAATCTTGCGCACGGCGGCCTGCAGCTTCTCGGGGCTCTGGCCGTGGGTCCAGATCATGATGTCGGCGTTGTCGCGCATTGCGGAAACGTCGTAGATGCCGCGCAGGGTCACGCCCTCGGCGGCCAGCTGCTCGGCGACCTTCTCGAACTCGGCGCGAGCCTCGTCGGTGTTAGCCTCTGCCGGGCGTGCGCCGGAGCGTGCGAACACGGTGTACAGGGCGTAGTGCAGGGTTTCGCCCTCTTCGCGACCGCGACGGTTCTCGTCGGCTGCGGAGTGCTGAACAGCGTAGCCCTTGGGTGCGCCACCGTAACCCTGGCCGGGGTGGGTGTAACCGCCGTGGCCGTGGCCGCCCTGTGCTGCGTGGGGGTGAGACATGGTTCTTCTCTTCCTTTCCTCAGCGGTAACCCGCTGTTCGTGGTGCGAGGCTTCCGTAGCCGCGCACCGGTTGATTGGTGAATATTCTGCGCTCTTCCCGCCCGAAGCGGTAGGAGGCATCCCACAGGCGTGGGAAGTCTTTGAGGGGACGCTACGCGCCCTTGGACTTGGCGCCGGGGGTGCCGGGGGTGCCCGCCGCATCCTGCTTGGGTTCGGGGGCCTTTACGCCCTCCCAGTTCTGGGCGGCGTGGGTGATGAGGCAGTCCATCTGCTCGTAGGTGTCGCGCACCGTGGCCACGAGGCCCGAGCCTGCGGCCCAGGAGCCGACGGTGCTGAGCGTGCCCAGCTCGCTGGCGCGCTCGCGGAACTCCTGCACGCGCTTGCGGTGACCCGGCGTGGAGGCGGGCAGAACACCGCGCCAGCGCACGACGTCCGCATCCACCAGATTGTTGCGGGTGAGCGGCACGTCCGTCATGCGGGTTGCGTCACGCAGGGCCAGGGTGATGAGCTGCTCGTCGGCCAGGGCGACCTCGGAGAAGCGGGAGTCCTCGCCGCCTCGGCCGTAGGACAGGCGCACCACGTGGCGGTCCGGGCCGGCCTCGTCGGCCACCCACTGCCACTTGGCGGTCGCGTGGGTCAGGGCCTTGGCGCGCACGGCGGTGGCCTGTTCCGAGACGAGCAGGCCGGTGCCGCGGGGGTGCTGGTTGAGGGCCGGCGCATCTACGACGAGGGTCACGAGGGCGACCTCGGGGCCGGGTTCCACGGCGGGCAGCGCGGTGGAGACGTGCGGGCCGATGAGTCGGGCCACGGTCGGGCCGTCGGTGGCGAGCACCAGGTAGTCGGCGTAGAGGGGCGTGTTCTCGCCGTCAGTGGTGTGGCGCTGGATGATGAACCACTGGCCGGTGGATTCGTCGCGGTCCACGGCGATGACGTCAAAGTTGGTCACGATGCGCACGCCGGCCTCGTAGAGTTCCTCCACGAGACGCTCGGAGAGCTGGTTCATGCCGCCCACGATGCCCGCAACCTGCGAGCCGGCGGGGGCCGCCGAACGGAAGGCGGCCGCGGCTGCCGAAAGGGAGCCGTGCTTGCGCAGGGCCGCGCGCAGGCCGGGGATGGTGGCGTCCACGTCGAGCTTGTCGGGGTGGGTGGAGTACACGCCCGAGACCACGGGTGCGACCAGGTTATCGAGCACCTTCTGGCCCATGCGCAGGCGCACGAGCTCGCCCAGGGTCTTCGCCTTCTCGCCCACGGAGGCGGGCAGGAGGCGGTCCAGCTGGGCGCGGCGCAGGCCGCTCTTACCGATGACGGGAATCAGCGACTTATCGCTCACGTTGCCGGGAATACCCATAATGCCGGTGCTGGGGGTGCGGCAGGCTCCCTGCGGCAGGTACAGCCAGGAACCGTAGGAATTGGGGGTGACGATCTGATCGCCCAGGCCGAGCTCCTCGACGAGTTCGCGCACGATGGGGCTGCGGGTTGCGAAGGATTCGGCGCCGGAGTCCAGCAGTAGGCCGCCGACTTCGTGCGCGCCCACGGCACCGCCGAGGTGGGGACGCTGCTCGAGCAGGGTCACGCGCAGGCCGGCCGCGGCGAGGCGGCGGGCCGCGATCAGGCCGGAGGGGCCGCCGCCGATAACGATGGCGGTGGGCGCCTTGTCGTTGGCGCGGTGAGCCGCTCGTGCCGCCAGACGTGCGGTGGAGGACTGCCCCTGCGCGGTGTATCGGTGCGCCTGGTTATCGTGATTCCCCATGGTTTTCTCCTTTGTCTGTCAGCTGGTGCCGGTGGTCGTGGGTTCCCACGGTGCCGATTCTACGCCGGCCCCGCGAGTTCGTCGCCCTAGTTTGCCGTCTTCTCGTGAATGTAGCGAACCAGGTCGGTCAGTACCTGCGGGTCGGTGGTCGGGGGTACGCCGTGGCCGAGGTTGACCACGTGCGAGGGGGCGGCGGAGCCTTCGGCGAGGACTTCGTCCACGTGCGCGTAGAGGCTTTCGGGGCCCGCGGCGAGCAGGGCCGGGTCGATGTTGCCCTGCAGGGGCACCGCGCCGTTGAGCAGGGTGTTAGCGGCGGAGAGCGGCAGGCGGTAGTCCACGCCGATGACGTCCGCGCCAGCCTCGTGCATCGCGGGCAGTAGCGCGGCGGTGCCGGTGCCGAAGTGGATGCGCGGCACGCCGTACTCGCGCACGGCGTCCAGGGTCTCGGCGGAGTGCTGCTGCACGTAGCGGCGGTAGTCGCCCTCGCCGAGGGAGCCCGCCCACGAGTCGAAGAGCTGCACGGCGGAGGCGCCCGCCTCAATCTGCGCGCGCAGGAACTGGCCGGCGGTGCGGGCGGCCCAGGAGGCCAGCTCGTGCCAGGCGGCGGGGTCGGCGTGCATCATGGTGCGCGGGCGCAGGTGGTCGCGGGAGGGTCCGCCCTCGACCATGTAGGCGGCGACGGTGAAGGGTGCGCCGGCGAAGCCGATGAGCGGGGTGTCGCCGAGCATTTCGACGGTGGCGGCGATGGCCTCACGGATGGGGTCCAGGGCGCTCTCGGTCAGCTCGGGCAGGGCGCGCACATCCTCGAGGGTGCGCACGGGGCGGTCGAGGACCGGGCCCTTACCGGGCACGATGTCCACGTTGACGCCCGCGAGCTTCATGGGAATCACGATGTCGGAGAAGAAGATGCCGGCGTCGACCTTGTGGCGGCGGACGGGCTGCACGGTGATTTCCGCGGCAAGTTCGGGGGTGAGGCAGGCTTCCAGCATGGGGATACCCTCGCGTACCCGGCGGTACTCGGGCAGGGAGCGGCCGGCCTGGCGCATGAACCAGACGGGTCGGTGGCTTGAGGGGCGGCCGGTGAGGGCCTGGAGCATGGGCGAGGATGCGGCGGTTCCGGCGCGCAGGGGGTGCTGCGCGGGCAGGTGCGCGAGCTGCTCGTCGGTAAGCAGGGGGCGCTGTGCGTCGGTGGGGTGCGTGGGCAGGGTCTGCGAGGGTGCAGAGCTTTCGGCCGGAAGTGTGTGCTGCTGGTTTTCGCTCATAGTGTCTAGTGTGACAGGTTTTGTTAGGGGTTTTTATGACACTTTGTCACGCTTAGGTTCCCCCATGGTTCACTATGCTACATATCAGGCTTACCTTATCTGGCCCGCGATTCAGCGGGCGCGAGGCGAGGCTATTCGCGGCCACCTATGAATAAAACCCCTAGTGGGAGGCTTATAGGGCACTGTTTGGTGCACCGAGAGCCACACGGAAGTGATTATTTATACATTGGGTCATATGACCCGCGACGACCCGCGTTTATTTTCCTTATCTCTCGTGCCTATTTTTTGAGCCCTTTAGAAAGTACTTGCTCCCCGTTATTCCTCATCCGCACCCCGCCAACATGACACTTCATGAAGTCACTTAGGTTATGCGCGCTTTACAGCCCGTCACCCCCGGCGGTTATGATTAGTCACTAGTGAGTACTTATGCATTTGTGGCATCGCACCACACAGTAGATCTAACCACCGTCGCTGCCCTGAGCGCCGGTGCCTCTGGCATACCCGACGTCCTCTCTAGCGACGACGCCCGTCAGCTGGGCGTGACCGGTTCGGTGGTCCTGGCCACCTGCAACCGCCTCGAGATGTACGTCCAGCTCCCCATTGCCGCGCACCTGCCCGCCATCCGCGACATGATTACCTCCAGCATCTCCGGTCGGTCCGGGCTGGATTCCGCGCTCGTCTCCGGCAGCTTCGACCTGTACGAGGGCGAGGACGCCGTCCGCCACCTGCTGACGGTCGCCTCCGGCCTGGAGTCCGCCGTCGTGGGTGAGCGCGAGATCGCCGGCCAGGTACGCCGCGCCCTCGCCTCCGCCCAGGAGAAGGCACAGCGGGATGAGCGCCCCCTGCCCGGCGAGCTGGTTCAGCTCTTCGAACACGCCGCGCACACGGCCCGCCAGGTCGGCCAGCACACCCTCCTGGGCTCGCAGGGACGCTCCATCGTCTCCGTGGCCCTGGATTTGGCCGACGAGGTGACCGAGAAGGATTGGCCCACCCGCCGCGCCCTGGTGTTCGGCACCGGCGCCTACGCGGGCGCCACGATTGCGGCCCTGCGCGACCGCGGCTGCACCGACATCTGGGTGAACTCCCGTTCCGGACGCGCCCCCGAGTTCGCCGCCAAGCGCGATGTTTTCGCGGTGCCCGAGGGCGGCATGGAGCAGGCCATGGCCGAGGCCGACCTGATTATCGGTTGCTCGGGCGGCTCCGCGCCGCTTCAGCCCGAGCAGATTCCCGCCGGTCACCACACGATCCTCGACCTGGCCCTCTCGCGCGACTTCGATCCCTCTGTGGCCGACCTGCCGAACGTCGAGCTGATTACGCTCGAGTCGGTGCGCCTGGCCGCCCCCGAAGAGACCGAGGAGGCCGTGGCCACCGCGCTGCGCATCGTGGAGTCCGAGCTGGCCGCCTTCCTGTCACGCCAGCGCGCCCGCACGATTGACTCGGCCATTGTGGCCCTGCGCTCGCACACGATGGCGGTGCTCGACTCCGAGCTGGAGAAGGCCCGCAACCAGTTCGGATGCGGTGCCGCCGCCGAGCAGCTGGAGATCGCGATGCGCCGCACCGTGAAGTCCCTGTTGCACACCCCGACGGTGCGCGCGAAGATGCTGGCGGCCCAGGGCCGCACGGACGAGTACGTGCACGCACTGGAGGTTCTGTACGGTATTCAGGTTGCTGACGACTAGGCGATAGAGCTTGTGTATTGGGCCCGGCGAACATGCGCGCCGGGTCCTTTCCGTGCCCGCTGTACCCGGCATATGCTCAGCCCGGCTCGCTCTCAGCCCGGGGCGAAGTGCCCGCGGCGGTCCGTACCGCGGGGCACTCGCGCGCTAGAGTAGAGGGTAGAGACAGAACGAAGCAGAGGCGCGCCCCGACCGCGGTTGGCCGGCGGCGAGTCCCGAGAGCATCCGCAAGGAGAACCATGGAAATCAAGATTGGCGTTCGCCACAACACCCGCGAAATCGTTGTCGAGACCAGCGAGGCTAAGGAAATTCTCACCGAGAAGGTCACCAAGGCCATCGAGGACGGCTCGATCCTGGAAATCATGGACGATAAGGGCAACACCACCCTGATTCCCGGCGGCCAGATCAGCTACGTCGAGCTCGGTAGCGACGCCAAGCGCCACGTGGGCTTCGGCATCGGCGCCTAATCGCCGCATCGTACCCTGCACGCCCCGCCCTCCGCGATTCACCCGCGGAGCGGCGGGGCGCTGCGCATCCGCGGGGCCTCTCGCAGTATTCCTCGCCCCTTTCCGCGTTCCTCCCGCACGCCTCCGCAACGGCTGCGAGGGGCGTACACCACAGCCTCCCGATGGTGCGTTCCGGAGCGATCCGGGTTAATATTGAGGGGTTAAGTGAATGACCGGTCGTACCCACCCTGTACCCCGAGGATCACGCCGCAGCGCGGCACCGCACCCCGGCACCCCCTACGCCGGGCGGCGAGCCCGCAACACCGCACCGGCCCACCCGCCGGAGCGACCCGAGCGCGGCGTTCTCGACAGAATTTCCCGCACTAGAATTTCCCGCGGCCGGCTTTCGATATCGACCGGCCATTGCACAGCCCCGCTGGCACTGGCCCCTACCCCTTCGGGGAGACGACACACCCCGCGCGCGGGGTAGAAAGATACGGTCCAGTGACTGAAACGAACACGCAGGAAACCACTCAGCAGCCCAAGTCCTTCGCCGACTTCGGCGTTCGCCAGGACATTAGCGACGCCCTCGCGGCGGTTGGCATCACCTCCCCCTTCCCCATCCAGGAGCTGACTCTTCCCGTGGCCCTGTCCGGCCAGGACATCATCGGCCAGGCCAAGACCGGTACCGGTAAGACCCTCGGCTTCGGCCTGCCCACCATCCAGCGCGTGGTCGGCCGCGACGACGAGGGTTGGGCCGACCTGGAGTACCCCGGCGCACCCCAGGCCCTGATTCTGGTTCCCACCCGCGAGCTCGCCATTCAGGTGGGCGACGACCTGGCCATCGCCGCGAAGCTGCGCAACGCCCGCGTCGCAACCCTCTACGGTGGCGTGCCGATTGAGCCGCAGGCCGAGCTACTGCGCCAAGGCCTGGAGGTGGCTGTGGGCACCCCCGGCCGCATCATCGACCTGTACAAGCAGGGTTTCCTGAACCTCAAGCAGGTCAAGATTGTGGTCCTCGACGAGGCCGACGAAATGCTGGACCTGGGCTTCCAGCCCTCCGTGGAGAAGATTCTCAGCTACCTGCCCGAGAAGCGTCAGAGCATGCTGTTCTCCGCCACCATGCCCGGCCCCGTGATTGCCATGGCGCGCCAGTACATGACCAAGCCCATGCGCATTAGCGCCGCCGACCCCGAGGACGCCTCGAAGACCAAGGCATCGATTCGCCAGGTCGTCTACCGCGCCCACCACCTCGACAAGGACGAGATGATTGGCCGCATCCTGCGCGCCACGGGCCGCGGCCGCACCATCATCTTCACCAAAACCAAGCGCGATGCCGCACGCGTGGCCGAGGAGCTCGTCAACCGCGGCTTCGCGGCCGCTCCCCTGCACGGCGACCTGAACCAGGTGGCCCGCGAGCAGGCGCTGAAGGCCTTCCGCACCGGCAAGGTCGACATCCTGGTCGCCACCGACGTGGCCGCCCGCGGTATCGACGTCGACGACGTGACCCACGTGATTAACCACCGCGTGCCCGAGGACGAGAAGACCTACCTGCACCGCACCGGCCGCACCGGCCGCGCGGGCAACGAGGGTACCGCGATCACCCTGGTGGACTGGGACGACCTGCCCCGCTGGAAGGTCATCAACGACGCCCTCGAGCTGGGCGTGCCCGAGCCCGTGGAGACCTACTCCTCCTCCGAGCACCTCTTCTACGACCTAAACATTCCGCGCGGCACGAAGGGCCGCCTGCCCCGCGAGGAGCGCGTGGCCGAGGGCATGGGCGACGAGTTCTTCGCTAACGCCCGCGAGGAACGTGAAAGCCGTGACGGTCGCGGTTCCCGCCGCGATTCCCGTGGACGCGGTGGCCGTTCCCGCGACGGTGAGAAGGGCAGCCGCCGCGGTCGCGGTTCCCGCGATGGCGAGAAGAGCGGCCGTTCCGAGGGCCGCCGCCGCTCCGCACGTTCGGCTGAGCGCTCTTCCGAGCGTTCGGGTTCTGAGTCCGAGGCACCCCGCGCCGAGCGTGCGCCCCGCCAGCGTCGCCGCACCCGCCGCGTTGAGGGCCAGCCGGTGGAGGGCAAGTCCGCGGAGCGTCAGCCGCGCCGCCGCACCCGCCGCCGTTCCTCCGAACGTTCCGGCGCCGAGCGCCCCGGTGCTGAGGGCTAGGGTTGGGTATCTCAGCATCCTCGGCGCCCGCCGTGCCCTCCCCCGCCGAGCCGGGTGACGCCTCCGCGCAGCCCGGCCTGCGTTCGGGCACGTTCGACCCGCAGGGCCCCTCCCTGATTGTGCAGGCCGATAACCTGCACTACCTGCGCGAGCTGCCCGACGGCGCGTTCACGGTCATCTACATTGACCCGCCCTTCAACACGGGCAAGAAGCAGACACGCCGCACGCTGAGCTCGGAGGCCTCCGAGAAGGGCGACCGCACCGGGTTCAAGGGCAAGAGCTACTCGAGCACCCTGCAAACCCTGGCGAGCTACAACGACTCCTTCGAGGACTACTGGGCGTTCCTGGCCCCGCGCATTGAGCAGGCGCACCGCCTGCTCGCGCAGGACGGCACCCTGTACCTGCACCTGGATTGGCGCGAAGTGCACTACGTGAAGATCATGTGCGACATGATTTTTGGGCGTGAGAACTTCATTAACGAGCTGATTTGGGCGTACGACTACGGCGCGAAGTCCACGCGCCGCTGGCCGACCAAGCATGACAACATCCTCGTGTACGCGAAGGATCACCGCAGCTACTACTTCAACACCGCCGAGGTGGACCGCGAACCGTACATGGCCCCCGGCCTGGTGACCGAGGAGAAGGCCTCGCGCGGCAAGCTCCCCACGGACGTGTGGTGGCACACGATTGTCTCGCCGACCGGCAAGGAGAAGACCGGCTACCCCACGCAGAAGCCCACCGGCCTGCTGCGCCGCATGATCGCGGCCAGCTCCCGCCCGGGCGATTGGGTACTGGATTTCTTCGCGGGTTCGGGGTCGACGGGTGCGGCGGCGGCTCAGCTGGGCCGCAAGTTCGTGTGCGTGGACCAGAATCCCCCGGCGATTGAGGTCATGGCGAAGCGCCTGAACGTGGACCCGGTCTCTTTCGAGGCGTACCGCGGCGTGCCTCGCGGGGCGAGCGTGCTGTTTACGCCCAAACGCACGGTGGGCGTGCGCGGCGGCACGAGCCGAGACGCGCTGACTGCGGCGAGCCGCCACGCGCTCAAGGCTGTGCTGGAGACGCTGACCGAGACGACCCGCCCGGTTGAGGGAGCCTCGTGCAAGTTCGTGCGTCACTCCTCAATGGATGCGGTGGATCGGAAGATGCGCGTCGACGGGCGGAACGAACTGCGCCGCCAGCGCCAGCGTCAGGCGCGCGCGAAGGCTCGCGCGGCGCGGGCTGCGGAGGCGGCCGCCTCCACGGCCGATGAGGTGCTGCAGCACCGGGCCTCCCGCGAGAGCCTGTAACCGCGCGGCCGGTTCTGCTTTTCGGGCCGGCTCAGCTCGTTCGACCTGCCCGGTAATTCAGGCCGGTTTAGCCGCGCCGCCAGGGGCGCAACCCGTATGCGAAAAGGGGCGGGACGGAATCTTCTGAGGTTCCGTCCCGCCCCTTCGTGGGTTCGTTGAATAGGCGTGAATAGGCGTGAATAGGTGCGGCCCGTCAGCCGCCCTACGCGATCTGTTCGCGGATGCGCGCCACCGTGGCCGCGTCCGTCGTGTTTTCGCCCAGCAGGTTCGGCTTGCCCGCGCCGTGGTAGTCGCTCGAACCGGTCACCAGCAGGTCGGTGCCCGCCGCGCGGCGCTCCTCAATAAACTTCAGCAGGCGCGCGCGGTCTTCCGCGGAGTTCTCGCGGTGGTACACCTCAACGCCGGCCAGGCCCGCATCCACCAGCTTGCCCAGGTAGTCCAGGCTCAGGGCGGGCCCGCGCATCGTGCTCATGGGGTGCGCGATGACCGGCACGCCGCCGGCCTCGCGGACCAGGCGCACCGCCTCCACCGGGTCCAGGGCCTGCTGGGGCACGTAGTAGGGGCTGCCCGTGTAGAGCAGGCGGTTGAAGGCCTCGGTGCGGTCCCGCACGATTCCGGCGGCGACCAGCGCGTCGGCGATGTGCGGGCGGCCCACGGCGGCGTTGCCCTCCCCCACCTGCGCGAGCACGTCGTCCCAGGTCAGCGGGTAGTCGGCGGCCAGGCGCTCGAGGATGGCGCGGGCGCGGCCCTCGCGGCTGAGGCGAATCTGCTCCACGCGGTGTGCAAGCTCAGAGTGCACCGGGTCGAATCCGTAGGCCAGCAGGTGAATCGTCTTCGTGCGGGGGCGGTCCTCGGTGTAGTGGTAGCGGCAGGAGAACTCGGCGCCGGGCAGAAAGTCCAGGCCGTGTTCCTCGGCCAGGCGGGAGGCCCTATCCCACCCGGATGCGGTGTCGTGGTCGGTCAGGGCGAACCCGGCCAACCCGGTTTGGGCGATGAGCGGCACCAGCTCTTCAAGGCTCTGGGTGCCGTCTGAGATAGCGGAGTGGATGTGCAGATCGTAGCGTCCGTTGTGCTCTCGACGTTCCGGGGTCGTCGGGGCTGTCGGGTTCGTCTCTGCCTGGCTCATGTGCCGCTCCGTCTCCTCACCCCGTACGAGCACCCGCGCCGCCTCACGCGGCGGGGCCCGTTTCTCGGGGATTTGTGTCTGAATGGTGTCTACGGTGTCTTTCTCTTCTTCCACCCTACCAACATTGGCGGCGGCCCACCGGCTATTTGGTCGTGGGGACCCGAATATGCGCCCATCTGTGGCGAAGGCGATATGATTAAGGCATGACTGAGAACAATAAGAAGAGCACCGAAGCTCAGAAGACTGATCACCGCAGCACCCCCAAAGCGTCTGCGTTCACCGAATTCATCGCTAAGGACTGGGCCAAGGCCGAGGACGGAGGCTACACCCGCGAGCCCGTAGCAGACTACGCAGCTGAGCGCCGCGCCAAGATTTCCAAGGCATTCCCCGGCGAGCGTCTGGTTCTGCCCGCAGGCCCGCTGAAGGTCCGTTCGAACGACTGCGATTACCGCTTCCGTCCGCACTCGGCCTTCGCTCACCAGACCGGTCTGGGCGTCGACCACGAGCCGGACGCCGTGCTGATTTTTGAGCCCGTCGAGGAGGGTACCGGCGACAACGGTTCCAACCACGAGGTGACCCTGTACTTCCGCCCGCTGGCCGGCCGCGACACCACCGAGTTCTACGCCGATGCACGCTACGGCGAGTTCTGGGTTGGCCCCCGCCCGACCCTGAAGGAGTTCTCGGAGCGTTTCGGCATCCGCACCCGCGACCTGTCCGAGCTTGAGGTGGCCATCACCAAGAACGCCGGCAACCAGGGTCTGGGCGGCGTGAACATCCGCCTGGTCCGCAACGTTGACCCGGCTGTTGACGCTCTCGTTGACACCTCCCGCTACAACACCGGCGTAGAGCTGGAGCAGGCTGACAAGCTGGACTCCGAGCTGGCTGTGGCTCTCTCCGAGGCTCGCCTGATTAAGGACGCTATCGAGGTTGAGAACCTGCAGCGTTCCGTTGACATGACCGTCAAGGGCTTCGAAGAGGTCGTGCGCGAGCTGCCCAAGGCCGTGAAGCACCACCGCGGCGAGCGCGTGGTTGAGACCGCGTTCTTCTCCGTGGCACGTACCGACGGTAACGACCTGGGCTACGACACCATCGCGGCCTGCGGTAACAACGCAACCATCCTGCACTGGATTCGTAACAACGGCACCGTGGACGAGGGCAAGCTGCTGCTGCTGGACGCCGGTGTTGAGGACGACACCCTGTACACCGCTGACGTGACCCGCACCTTCCCCGTGAACGGCAAGTTCACCGAGGTTCAGGCGAAGGTCTACAACGCCGTGCTGGAAGCTGCCGACGCCGCATTCGCTGTGGCTAAGCCGGGCACCAAGTTCTACGAGATCCACGAGGCCGCCATGAACGTTCTGGCGCACCGCCTGGAAGAGTGGGGCCTGCTGCCGGTTTCCGCCGATGTTTCGCTCACCGTTGAGGGCGGTCAGCACCGCCGCTGGATGCCGCACGGCACCAGCCACCACCTGGGCCTGGACGTGCACGACTGCGCGCAGGCTAAGGCTGAGCTGTACATGTGGGCTGAGCTGGAGCCAGGCATGGTCTTCACCATCGAGCCGGCCCTGTACTTCAAGGACGAGGACCTGTCGGTTCCCGAGGAGTACCGCGGCATCGGTATCCGCCTTGAGGACGACGTGCTCTGCACCGAGGACGGCAACGTGAACCTCTCCGCTGCACTGCCTCGCACCGTCGAGGAGATTGAGGAGTGGATGGCTAAGCTCTCCAAGGAGGCGTAACCCCATCCCCGCCGGACGTACCGGTTAATGCCGGTTGTCTATGCATGAGGAAAGCCCCTCACCGATTCGTTCGGTGAGGGGCTTCTGCATGGCGCTCCAGAAATTATCTGGATAATCCATACGCGTAGTGCTCACTAAAGATATGGTTGAGGGGCGCTCGCAGGCACGGCGACTGCCGCACACGCGAACGCCCCCACCCATCACATCATCGGTCAATAAACCAGACGGTCGGTCTACTTGTCGTCGTCTACAGGGTAGAGCCAGCCGCCGTATGCGCAGTAGCGCTTACCGTCCTTCTCGGTGTAGTAGGCGCCCACAAATTCCTTGCTCTCGCACTTCTGGATTGCTTCCTGGGCTCGTTGCTTAAGCCTTGCGTCCCTTTCTGCGCGCACATTGTTACCCAGAACGAAGGTGACCATCGCAACCGCGACCAGCACGAGCGAAATGATAGCCATGGCCTTGCCCTTGCCGGTGCCGCGCTTGACCATGACCAGGGCAATAACCGCGAAAATAACGGTCGGGATTGCGGTAAATGCGCCCAGGATAATGAAGCCGGTCAGGGCGGAGATAATGCCCAGAACCAGTGCGGTTACTGCCGCCCACTTCTTCTTTTTCGGCGCCTCAACAGGGCTGGATGCGGGCTGTGCGGCGGGTGCCTGCTGGGTGGATTGCGGCTGCTGCGGTGCGGCCGGCTGCGGGG
>NZ_KV814491.1:913160-916200 GCF_001813965.1 Rothia sp. HMSC072E10
GTTTTTCAGACATGAAAGTCCTCATTTCGTATGTGGTTGGTGAATATCCGGAAGTGCGCCACGGGCAGGTGGCGTACCTTCCCAAGGATACATTAGGGGGAGAAATCCCTTGCTGCGAATAGATGGAGGTGCATGTATACACTTTGGTGCAGTGTCTACTACGGGAAAATTTGTCTCATACCAAGACGTGGAGATGCGCTTTATCGCGAAATAGTGTAATGTTCGAGGTGGTGCAAAGCACTAACGGTGCGTATTTGATATTCGCGTATCTAATGCACATCTTCCGGCAACTCAACGACGAAAGAGGATCATCGTGTCCGATCGCGTACTCTCATCGCAGGCAGCCAAGGATGCTATTACTGCTCTCCAGAACATCATCAATGGCGGTCTGCAGAACGAAATCAATAACCTCAACCAGCAGGGTAACCAGCTGAAGGACCCCAACAACTGGGATGGCCCCCTGGCTGAGCGTTTCCGCAATGACACCTGGCCTGGCGTAGAAAACACCCTGCGTAACCTGACCCAGGAACTGACCGACCTGCGCGAGCAGCTCAACCAGATTTCTACCGATATTTTCCAGGCAGGTGGCGGCGCCTAAGCCTTCCCTGGTGAACGCCGTTTACCGCCCCGCTCCCCGGCTACGGGGCGGTGTGCGGTAAACGGCGTTTTCTGTTATTCGGCTTCAACGCACGTCGTATATAGGCGCAGTAAATGTGCTTGCTAGGACGTGTTTAATCACCACACTTCCGTACTAACCACACCGAAAGACAACAGAGCATGAATCTGAATACTGAAAAAGTCAAGTACGATGATGCTACGTCGGATGCCCTTGCCAATGCCTGCCGCACCGTTGCGCAGAATATTGACGGTGCGTTACCTCCGCTGAAGAACTCGCTGACAACAGCTTTGGAGGACTTTAAAGGTCACTACGCCGATGTTGCGGCGGCAAATATTGATACCACCATTAGCGATGGTCGTGATATCGCCAGCATCTTCCGTCAACTGGCTGATGTGGTGGATCGCCTCAAAGAGTCAGCTCATAAGGAAAATGAGAACCGCGACCTTATGTACCACTATGAGCATGACTTGGGTGGTTTCCGTAAATGGTGGGTTGAAACGTTCGGAGGTGAACCGCCTAAGCCGACATCGTATAAGCCGGATACCTCGATTGACACCACATCGCTAGGTCATCGTGAGAGCACTGAGACCCGCTCAGGGAGTATGACTGTTTCTTCGGCGCGCCCTTCGACTGTGCGTGCTCTCTCCAATACTTTGGCGAACCTTGGTACTAGCTTTGATGCTGAGCCGGGTAAGCTCCGTAACCTTTCCACAGAGTTTATGGTTAAGTGCCAGTGGGGCTCCGTCGATGCTGAAAATCTCATCAGCACGTTTGAAGCATGGAATAAGTCGAACGCCAACGATAAGACCTGGCTGGGTATCGTAGCCGATACCTTTGAGCAGTACGGTAGCTCAGGCCAGATTATTACCGTTGCCAATTCCACTCTGGAAGGTGCAATTAGCGCAGCTGGCGTTAGTACTGAGCGCCATGATTTGGAAGTTCCAGCGCCGGCTGTAGTAGGAATGTCCACTACCAGCGGTTACGTGAACGACCCCGTAAACGTTGCAACCGGTAACTTCATCGAAGAAGAAACCGACATGGCATTCTCCGGCGTGGTTTCTGCCTGCACTGTAACCCGCATGTACAACAGCGTGACCGTGTTCGGTCAGCACGCTGTATCCGGTGTATTCGGCGCGGGCTGGTCCTCGAATATTGAGAGCCGCGTGCAGCTGAACGCTGAGAATGCTGTCTGGACGATGCCTGAAGGTCGTGAGGTCACCTTCGACCGAATGATTCGTGAGGACGGCACCCACGGCTACGCTCGTGCCCCGCGTGAAGCATGGTGGCTTGAAGAACTGCCCCTCACCCAGCTGACGGGTGAAGAGGGCTCTATTGCTGACCCCTCCCTGCGCTATATTTTGCACACGACGGGCTACGATGCCTCGTCTCTGTTGCGTATCTCTGACAATTCTGGCACCCAGCACATTTTTAGCCTCACCGGTGTTTACCTGGGCATGAGCACTGGAGCAGGTACTGCTGTCGCATACCTGCGCGATGAAGAGGGCCGCGTTAGCGCTATCGTACATCAGCGCGGTGCACGTATCAACGTGGAGTACACCGAAGGTGGCCTTGTCGGTGCTATCCATTCTTCACGCGGCCAGTCTGTGCGTTATGAGTACGTCACCCTTGACGGTCGTACTCACCTGTGTGCTGTGCACGGTGATGCCGGTACCCGCCGTTATGAGCACGACGCTACCGGCCTGATTCACCGCGTGGTGGCTAGCACCGGTGCTGTTGAAGTAACGAACTACTACGACCCGACCGGTCGCATTACCGAACAGGACACCGAATACGGTCGTCGTGTTCGCTACCGCTACCTGCCGAACGGTATTACTGACGTTTCGAATGAGGATGCCTCCTACACGAACCTGTGGGTCAATGACCAGTACGCACGCCTGACCGCTATTGTTGACGCGGAAGGCGGGCGTAGTAGCTATGCCTACGATGACTTTGGCAACCGTGTGAGTGTGGTGGACCGCGATGGTTCCCGTACCACTCGCTACAGCGATGAGCGCGGCCGCATTATTCGTGAGGTCACCGATGAGGGTGCTGAAACCCTCTTCGCCTATGACGAGCATGACCGCGTGGTCTCCGTGGCAATGAGTGCTATTGAGACGGACCCGCGCGCTCGACGTGCCGCCCGTCTGGCTCGTCGTGCCCGCCTGGAGGCTGAAGCCCAGGGCCGCACTTTTGAGGGTGTTTCGGGGCAGGAGCCTGCTCAGAGCCCTGCCGTAAGCCCGATGACTACGGTGACTTACGAGTACGCCAGCGATTTTGAGCGTAACCCCTCTTCTATGACCGACGGTAACGGTCATGTGACCCGTTTTGAGTGGTCTGATGGTCTGCTGCAGCGTGTGGTGAGCCCTGAGGGCGTTACCGTCTCCTTGGAGTATGACGAGTGTGGTCTGCTGACCGGTATTC
>NZ_KV814491.1:916300-917065 GCF_001813965.1 Rothia sp. HMSC072E10
GTGGTCTGCTGACCGGTATTCGTAACGCTGAGCAGCAGCTGACCCGTTGCGAGTACTCTGCCGCGGGCCACCTGGTGAAGATTGTTTCCGCCCTTGGTCATGAAACTGAGTTCACCTATGATTCTGCCGGCCACATGGTGTGCCGCCAGGACCCGGATGGCTCCCGCTGGCGTTTTGAGTACGCTGCTGGCGGTCGACTGGTGGCATCGGTGGACCCTGCCGGTGCTCGTACCGAGTACGAGTACGGTCCGAGCGGTGACATTGTGGCAATGGTTGACCCGCTGGGTCGCCGCATGGAACGTTCCTTTGATACGAACGGCAATATTGACCGCATTACCCTGCCGGGCGGTGCGCAGTTCAGCTACGCCTACGATGGTTTGATGCGCCTGGTGCGCACCATTGACCCCGCCGGTGGCGTGTGGACTCGCGAGTATGATGCCGCAAGCACTCTGACCGCGTTGATTGACCCGACCGGTGTGAGCGTACGTACTTCTGTTGATTCCTCGCGCAAGACCATCACCACTAGTGATGGTGTTGACCGTGTGCGTATCTCGTGTGACCACCTGGGCCGCCCTGTGCGTACCGAGGTTCTCTCCGAGGATCCTGGTCCGCAGGTTAGTGCAGATGCGGACGACCCGACTGTCTCCACGATGGTTTATGACGGCGCGGGTAACCCCGTGCAGGTGCTGGACGCTGAGGGCGGTCTGAGCCGCTACGAGTACAACGGCTCAAACCAGATGGTACGCATGATTTCCCCCGCGGGTC
>NZ_KV814491.1:917165-917372 GCF_001813965.1 Rothia sp. HMSC072E10
GCGGTCGACTGGCTGCAACCTATGAGGCTGCCGGTACTGCGGAGCAGTCTGTGACTCGCTACGAGTACGACGCTGATTCCCGTCTGATTCGCCAGGTGTACGGTGACGGTTCTGAGGCACGTGTTCGCTATGACGCGTGCGGTCGTGTGCTGTCCATTACCGGTTCCGGCGTAGCTTCTCCGGTGTTCTACACCTGGGATTCTTGTG
>NZ_KV814491.1:917472-918432 GCF_001813965.1 Rothia sp. HMSC072E10
ATGACGAGGCGGGTAACGTTACCTCCGTGATGGACCCTGCCGGTCGTATTACCAGCTACGAGTATGACCTGTTGGGCAATGTTCTGGCGGTAACCAATCCGCTGGGTGTGCGCACTACCTCTACCTATGATGCTGCCGGTCGTCTGCTGACCAGTACTGACGGTAATGGTGCTGTACATTCCTTCGGTTATGACCGTGACGGTGTTCCCTGTTCCCATTCGGTGGATGGTTCTTTGTTGTACCGTATGGAGCGTGATTCTGCGCGCCGTACGATGACGACTTATGATCACGCGGGCGTTGATGCGTTTGGTGCTCCCGTAGTGACCGTCGAGTCCTACGACCGCTTGGGCCGTTTGGTTCGTCAGCGCCGTGAGTTTGGTGCGCAGATTCCGGAGTCTTTCCGTACCGAGTACATGGACGAGACCGGTGGCTATGAGCTGTCCTACGCTTACGATGCTGACGGTCTGCGCACTGAGTTTGTGCACCCCCTGGGTTCGAGCGCTTATGCGTATGATGCTGCTGGCCGCATGGTTAAGCAGACTGACATTACCGCGTACCGCATGGATGGGACCGCCGTTACCTCTGAGTCTCGTGTGGAGTCTTCCTTCGAGTACAACGCGGTAGACGCGCTGGTGCGTGCGCAGGTGTCTGACCTGGCGGGTACCTGGGTTCGTGAGTTCGGTTACCGTGGTGCGCACATGGCCTCTGTGACCGAGAGCCCTGCTGAGGCAGACTCGGCTGTGGCAGACTCTTCTGAGGCTCTGCACACTGAGATTATTCGCGATGATTTGGGCCGTATTAGCGGTGTGGATTCGCCTGCTGGCCTGGTCATGTACACCTACACTGACGCACAGATACTCTCTTCTGCCGTTCGTGGTACCGAGACTATGCGTTGGACCTATGATGCCGCTGGTGCGCTGGTGCGCGTTGAGTACTTTGATAGCGCCCAGCCGCAGAATG